>CAYGWJ010000357.1:0-27100 GCA_964353405.1 uncultured Anaerolineae bacterium | reverse complement strand
GGATCGTGCTCATACGCTTGCGGCGCGCATCAAAAGGCAATTCGTGGACGCGCGGGAAAGCCTGGCTGGCCGCGTGCTCGTCAACGCCGCGCTTGAGCGCCACGACGCGCAGCGCTGCCTCGGTCTGATCGCCCAAGCACGTCCACTGCGGATGATCGGCGGTGGGCGGATTGAGGCGCGAGTTGTTGCACAGCGTCGCCGCCGTGAGCAACTCGCCCAGGTCACACGCCAGAGCGCCGGCGGGCTGCGGCAAGAATTCTCCCTTTGGCTCATAGCCCACACCGGAAACCGTCAGCCGCTCTCCACCCACCCAGATCTCGCTGACCATCATCTGGTTTTGCGTCAGCGTGCCGCTCTTGTCGGTGCAGATGACGGATGTGGTGGCGAGCGTTTCCACCACGGCCAGTTTCTTAACCAGCACGCCACGCTGAGCCAATCGCTGCACCGCCATCGCCAGCGAAAGCGTCACCGTAGGCAGCAGACCTTCGGGGACGACGGCGACGATGATGCCGACGGCAAAGATAAAGGCCTGAATCGGCCGCAGGCCTACGTCGGTCATGCCGGCGACGAAAAAGATCGCACCCAGCGCAATGGCCAGCAGCGAGATTACCCTGGTCACGCGCGCCATGTCTTGCTGCAAGCGGCTCGGTTCTTCTTTAACCGCTTGCGTGAGATTGGCGATGCGTCCGAACTGGGTGACCATGCCGGTGGCAAAGACGACAGCTCGCCCGGTGCCGGACACGACCGAGGTCCCGGCAAAGACGAGGTTGGGCCGTTCGAGTTCCGAGAGTCCTTCGCGCAGCGAAGCTTCGGCCACTTTGCGGCTGGGCATCGCTTCGCCCGTGAGGTTGGCGTGATTGGCGCGCAGGCCATACTCTTCTACCACGCGCGCGTCGGCGGGGATGTTGTCGCCTTCGGCCAGCACGAGCACGTCGCCCGGCACAACGTCGGCGGCGGTGATTTCGATCTCCTCGCCGCCCCGGATCACGCGCGCGCGGCCGGGCAGCAGGCGCGCGAGGGTCGCCACAGCCTGTTCGGCGCGATGTTCCTGCCAGAACGAAAACCCGGCGTTGACGACGACGACGACCCAGATGACGAGGCCCAGCCCAGCCTGGCCGCCGAGGATGGCAATCGCTCCGGCCACCCACAACAGCAAAGCCATAAGGTGCGTGGAATGGCCGATGAGCTTGCGATAGAGAGGGATGCCGGGCGGCTGGGAGATGACGTTGCGCCCGTACATCGAAAGACGGGCCTGTGCTTCCTCGGAGGTGAGGCCATCCGGCGAGGTTTCGAGCGCGACAAAAACCTCAGGGACGCGAAGGCCATACAGCGGTGAAGAAGCCATAGATTCTCAGTGGACAGTGGTCAGTGGATAGTGGACAGTGAAACGTGGATGGACATTGCCCACTACCCACTGACCACTTGTCACTAACCACTCTCAACTATCCACAGGCAGCGGCGGCTCTGGCTCAGCCGTCTCATGCGGCTGCCCGCCCAATTTAGGCTCAGGCTTGGGCTGGCTCTCCAGGTATTGATCCAAGAAGGAGGGCGCTTCAGGATGATCCACGTGCAGCGCGTGATCATAATCCCCGGCCGGCACCGGCGGCTCGTATCGAACCGGGCGGCGCACGCCAAACAACTCAAAAAAGCGCGCGACGGCCACCAGCACGCTGTAGCGATATTCTTGCATCTTGAGCGATTGCCACTCGACAATTGATCCCATCGCGCCTTGCACGCGCGCCTTTTCGCGCACGATGCGGTGAATCTGTTGCGGGCGGCGATAGCCGATGGGCGAAATCAAAAGCGCATTGGCTGCGAGGATAAGGACGCTGAACGAGATCAACACGACCCAGCCGCCTTCTTCCCACTTGCCTGCGATCTGGCCGACAAAGACCAGGCCGGATAGCGCAGCCGCTATCGCTGCGCCGGCCGCGCCCCACGTGCGCGTCTTGCCCGTGTAGGTGTGGAGAATGTGCTGTCGAATGGCCAGGCCCATGACCATGATGGGCATGAACACGCCGATACCATAATAGGGCACTGCCAGTGAGGTCTGCCCGCGAACCAAGAACTGGATCAACACCGCCACAATAAAGCCGGCGGTGACGGAGCGCGTGAACGTCCCTTGGGCATTTCGATAGACGACGATTTCCGGAATCTCGCCAATGGCCACGTCGCGCCAGGCCGTAGCCTGCAGGTCCTGGAAGGCCGTCATCGAAGCGGCGGCCAGCAACGCGACGGCCAGAATCTGATAGGCCCAATACAACAGCGTGCCGCCGGGGATTTGCCTAAAGCCGATAAAGGCCAGGTTGCCCACCAGCGAACGCCCTAACGTCCCATCGAACACGTCAAAGCGGATGGCAAAGCTCGCCAAGAGCAGCGTCGTCAGGCCGCCGTAGAACAAGAACGAAGTTTGCACAAAGCGGCCAATCCCCGACTTGCCGCTGTAAAACCTCCACAACCCTTTGAAGCGAGGCAGATGCTTTTTCCCCCACACGACAATCCCGGCATCTACGTCTTTGACGAACTGGATGCCGTTGGACATTGCTTCAAGGCCACTCAAGGCTACCAGCCCTTTCATCGAAGCTGTCAAGATATGATACATGGCTTGGAGCAAGGTGGTTTCCTTGGGCGTTTCTGTGATCGGCACGGGCGGCACGCCGCGCCCCACGGCGACAAACAGCCCCACCGCCATCACCACCGTCAGCATGATAAAAATGCCCAGCATCGTGAACACGACTTGGGCCGATTCGCCTCGGCCTCGAATGGTCAAGTACCAGGTCACAGCGGCGAGTGCTGCGCCAATGGCAAAACGCCAGAACCAAAACAGACTGTACGAGTTGGTGATGGACAGCAACTGGTCAACGCCGGACAGCGTTGACACTACGATGGTAAAGACATAGTCCTGTATCAACACGACGGCGACGATCAGGCTCAAGGCTGGAGTCAGGTAGCGCATCGAAGCGGTGTACGAGCCGCCGCCTTCGTTGAAAATTCCCAGCGAATACATATAGAGCGCGCCAAATACAAAGTTGGCAATTGAAATGACCGCCACGGCGATATAGCCGTACTTTTGCAGCCCATAAGGGTGCAACGCGCTCATCATCTCGCCCGTGGCGTAAAAGTAGGACGTGAAATAGTCCACGCCGAACAAGGCTACCGCGGCCAGCAAGCCGATCTGCCCTGCGCCGTGGATGTGCGCATCTTCCTGCTTCTCGCGCGGCGCGGCCTTGTAAGACAGAAAGATGATGGCGGCCAAAAGGAGAATGGAGAACAAAGAAAACGACTGCATGATCGTAACCTTTACTTGTGGAGCTTAGGCTCTCGCGGCAGCGCGAAGGGACGAGGTCCCAAAGGCCTGCTCCAGGGCCTCGAGTTCGCCCAGGAGGTGAATGCGGGTGGAATGGCTCAGGCGCGTATCTTGCACGACCTTGGCTTGCTCTTCGCGCGCGGCGCGCACGACAAAGGCTGGTATGAACATGATGCGCCCGGCGGGGATGACTTCGAAATTGTGCGTCTTTATGTCGAGCGTCTGATCGTCAAAGTACGGCAGGCTCAAGCTCAGCCCGCGATTGAGGTCTTGCGCGGCGGCCCGTTGCGTGATGGTGCGGATGATTTCTTCCGTATCGTAGCGCGCCAGCGCACGGCCCTGGTTGATGAGCTGGCCCAACATGCCGTAACGCTTGCGCTGGTAATCGTGGTCGGCCACGATATACGGCGCGAGCGACACGGCCATGTGCAAGATGCCGAGGAAGCGCTGCATCGAGGCGACGTGCGCCTCTGCCTCGTTGGCCGACCTGACGAGCAATTGGCCCTTGTCGTCGAACGCCACCCAGCGGGGCAGATAGAATTTGCGCGCCGCCGGAACGTAAGGAACGATCAGCTCCCCACGGTCTGCCTCGATCTCTGATTCTCGCTCGGCAATCGCGTCCGTCGTGGCCGTGATGGCCGAGGCCGGCTCGAGGTCGTCGCCCACTGGAATCGTCGGGATTTCTTCGCCCTCGGCAGCCACATAAGTGACCGAACGGCCCGCCGGCAGCATATTATGCACCATGTGAACGACCGTGGCGTGGCGGACGAGTTCCGCGCCCACAGCCACCGCGCGGTTCGGCCACTGCTCCAACTCGGCCAGCCGCTGGCGAAGCGCCGAGCGGACATCGCCGCGCGTGAGCCGGTCAATCAGGCCGCCCGCCAACTGCTCTCGCGCTTCAGCCGGAATCGGTTGGGGCTGGCCGCGCACCTCGACGACCACGCGGTCCGGCAAGGTAAAGCGAGCCTGTGGCACGCGCTCGGGATGTGTGAGCGTTTCGGCCAACTGACGGGCCTGCGCTTCCAAAAAGCGCTGCACCAGCGGTGGCTGGGCCTCAAAGAGCACCCGCTGCGCTTCATGCTCGTCACGCAATTGGCCGGAAACATCTGTGTTGGGTTGTGCAAAAGCGTCTGTCATGGTTCACCCGGTTTTGTGGAATGGGCTGCGAATTGGCGAAAACATTAACCTGATCTATTCTAGCCTCTTTGCCTCTGTTGTCAATTGGCAGGAATTTGAAACCTTGCCAAGGGGTCCTGCCCCGAATTATTGAGCGAATACGCCGAAAGGCAAAAAAAGAGTTCCACCACGGGGCAGAACTCTCTCTGTTACCAATCCCGGCTGTGCTTTCGGCGGGCCGGATTCTAGCACCGAACCGGAGGCGTGTCAACGTTAAACGGAACGGCCCCGACCAAAGCTGGGTCGGGGCCACGGCGCGATATGTTCAGTTGCTGGGGCATGCGCCCAGGCCCATGACCTGCGATGCGCTCTGCCTGCGGAGCAGTCCACATTCCCCCTCGGGAGGACTACTTGATAACAAGTTTAGCAGCGTGACATTAAGCGCAGATGAGAAGAGCATAAAGGAATGCTGGCGGTTGCATTACAAATTGCTGACGATCACCCTACGCTGCTCAAGCCGCATTCGGTCGCTTCAATCTCAAGACGAAAACAGGCTCGCCAATTCGCCTGGTGGAATCAAGGCTGCCGGGGCGACCCAAGTATCAACGTATGAGAATCACGAGGAAGGCTTTTTGAAAATCAGAATGTATTCGTGCGCCTTGTTGATTCGAAAGACGTGCGGATAACCCAGGGGCCGCATATTGTTGTACTCTTGGCGGCGATCCCAAATGATGAGGTCATCAAAGATAAAGCCTGCTTCACTGCTCAGCTTTCGCGCAAGGTCAGCATGGAGGGGAAAGAACTTGTCTTTCTTACGCAAGTCCATCACAACTGCAATACAATACTTGTTGGGCTTGAGAACTTAAGACCAAACGGAATATGTCGGCCAAAGTGTCCAGGAATTCTTCCTAGTCCGAAATTTTGCCCAGGTCACGCTGAGCGTCTCCATAGTGTCGGATGGCTTTATAGTCGGCAGTCCGTTTCTGGATCAGGATGTCCCAATACGGAGGCGATGTGATCACCATGTCAACGGAACCAGGCGATACATATTGGAGCATGTTGCTGGCGTCATCGCAGTAAACACGGCTCGCGCGCGACTGAGCGGCGAATAGCTCGCGTTGTGCCAGGCGAGTCTTGGCCGTTTCCACGAAATCAGGGGAGATCTCGATGCCGATACCGACTTTGTTCATCCGGTCAGCGGCGACCACGGTTGTTCCAACTCCGGCAAAAGGATCAAAGATGAGAGAATCTGATTCTGTTGTAAAACACTCGATCAACCGTTGAGCAAGCTGGAGAGGGAACATGGCCGGATGGCCTAGCTTGATTTCCTCAGCAGACTTTTTGATGTCACTCCAAATGCTGATCGAGTTTTTCGTCCACGTTTTGCCATCGAGTTGGTTAGCGCGATGCTCGCCGCGAGCGCGTGCAGCGGCTGTGGGTGCCGCCTCTGAAACGAGCAGTCCTGCTTGAGACTCTTTGACACGCTTCATTCTATCTCCCTGGTTGGGGGCACAAGTTCAGATACCTGTTATGCCCTCCTTTTGATTGTAGCACGATCTCGGAGCATATACAACGGCACACTCGTGCAGCTCAGGTGTCCAGGAGTCGTTCCTCATAGATTCTTCGCACCGTCGCCTCAATTTCCGGCTCGCGCACCGAAAGGTCGCCGATGCGAAAGTGTGCGCTGACCCGCGCGATGAGGTCACTGGCCGTGAGGCCATCTGCGCCGAAGCGATAGGTCACGCGCCGCCCCTCGCGCGCGATGATCGTCGCGCCTGCCACGGTCACGTCGTCGTAATCGTCGGCCAAATCAACCACCAGCTCGCGCTCCCCGCCGAAGCGTTCGCGCAAGGTCGCAAGCAGACCGTCAAAGAGCAAGCGTCCGCGGTCAATCATCATCACCCGCTCGCACAGCTTTTCCACATCGCCCAAATCGTGCGTGGTCAGGATGACGGTCACGCCGCGCTCGCGGTTGATGGATTGGATGAACTGGCGGATGCGTTCTTTTGCCACCACATCCAGGCCGATGGTCGGCTCGTCGAGGAAAACAAGCTTGGGGTCATGCAGGAGAGCGGCGGCTAGGTCGGCCCGCATCCGCTGGCCGAGCGAAAGGCTGCGCACGGGCGTGTGCATAAATTCGCCCAGGCCAAGCAGGTCCTGAAATTTGAGCAGGTTTTGATAGTAGCGCTGCTCCGGCACGCGGTAGATGTAGTGAAGGAGATCGAAGGACTCGATCACGGGCAAGTCCCACCACAAGCTCGTGCGCTGGCCGAACACCACGCCGATCTCGCGCGCGTGAGCAGCGCGCTCCCTCCACGGCACCCGGCCGTTCACGGTGATTTCGCCGCTCGTCGGAACGAGGATGCCCGTCAGCATCTTGATGGTAGTGGACTTGCCCGCGCCGTTCGGGCCGAGGTAGCCCACCAGCTCGCCGCGCTCGATGGAGAATGACACAGCGCGGACGGCGTTGACCGTGCGGAACTGGCGCGTGAACAGATTGCGGAACGCGCCCGTCAGTCCGCGATGGTGCTTGAAAACCTGGAAATCTTTGGAGACGTGTGTGACGTTGATGATAGGCATAGATGGTTTTGTAGGCGGCCATCCGCATGGCGGCCTTCAACTGCCGGTGCTGGTATAACGCGCCACGCCGAACGCCCAAAGTCGCAGCGCGATCATCAATACGGCCCCGCACACCACGGGAGCCAGGAACGGCACAAAGGGCGGCAAGTGAAAAGGATCAGGGCGGTCGAGAAAATAGAGCGACGGGAAAAAGTTGATAAATGCCATCGGCAGGATGTAGACAAAGAAGCGCTGCATCCATTCCTGGTAAATCGTGAGCGGATATGAAAGCATGGCCGTGCCGCCATAGGTAAAAATATTGACCACCTCGGTCGGCTGAACCATCCAAAAGCAGAGCGTGCAACCCGTAATTGAAATGGCCAGAAAGAACGCCGCGCCTCCGGCCAAGACCCAGGGCAGGTAAAGCAGCTTGGCGAACGTCCAGTGCGGGTGCGCCAGCGCCACGCCCAGCGCGAAAGCCAGCAGGCCTTGCGTCATCCGGCCCAATCGGCGGAGCATAAAGTACTCGGTGAACATCTGGAACGACACAGGCAGCGGGCGGATGAGGATTTGATCGAACTGTCCGCGTTGGATATAGGTTGCAAAGACGTCGTTGTCGAAAGCGCCCTGGAACAGCTCGTGCAGCGCAAAGCTCACCGAGGACAAGCCGTAAAGGAATGCGACCTCGCCCAGCGACCAGCCGCCGAGCGCCGTCGCCTGAGTGAACATGACAAACAACGCCGCCAGGTCGGTAAAGTTGGAGAACAAGTTGGCGACCACGTCCATCACGAACGAGAAGCGGTACTGCATCTGCGCTCGGATGCGGCTGGCGATGAGACGGAAATACAATTCGACATAGGGCTGCATCATCCCCCCTGAATCACCAGCTTGCGCGTTCCGGCGGCCAACATCACTCGTCCCATCAGCATCAGCGCAACGAGCCAGACTGCCTGTTGGAGAATCGCGTTGACGGCGGCCGGGCCAGAGAGAATCCCCAGCCAGATTTGCACCGGCGTCTCGATGAGCGATGGGAACGGCGTCGCGCGAGCGATCGCCTGCAGCCAGGGTGGGAAAAACTTGACCGGCACCACAAAGCCGGAAAAGAACATGGACAGCGTAAAGCCCAGCCGCGCCACGCCAATCGCGTCGGTCATCCATAGCGCGGTGATGTTGACGCAAAAGCGCCACGCAAAGCTCGCCAGCATCGCCAACAGCAGGCTGATGGCAAACGCCACAACCCCGCCCGCACCTGAAGGCCAGACCACCGGCGTGGCGAGCGCATAAACCAGCATGATGGGCACTCCACGCACGATCAAGTGGATGATATTCGCGCCCAGGTCTTGCGCCAGCCAGAACAAGTAATAGTCAACGGGCTTGGTGAGGTCGGAGACAATGTCGCCCGTGCGGACCGTCTTCATCAGGTCGAGCCAGCCAAAGATTTGCACCGGGCGCAGGATGGCTTGTGTCAGCCCGGTATAGGTGACGGCGGCCTCGAGCGTGTAGCCGGCGATTTGCGGTCGGACGCCATACAGCGCGATGAGGGTATAGGCCCTCAGCGCGCCGAAAAAGAGATTCGTCAACAGCCCGGCCAGGTTGGCCTGGCGATAAGCCAGTTGTCTCTGCGCGGCCTTGCGTGCAAGCTCAATGTAGAGGCGCATGGGGCGATCGGTCTCTAGTCACTCTCACTCTGCGTGACGCAAGCTGCGTGAACCGTGAACGACACGCACACGTATCCCGTATCACGTGAGCCATCTCGCCAGTTCTTGCCGGTCCACCCTCGCCGTCATGTCCAGCGTCACCGGCGTCACCGATACGACGCCGTCTAAAGCGACGGCACGGATGTCGCTATCCGGCTCCAGCCTGTCTGCGTCTATGCGCGTCTCAAAACCCATCGGCCCCGGGTCGCTGGGCCGGCGGCGGTGTGGCTTGACCGGGTAGAAATAGCGTTGCTTGCTGATCCTCGTCCAGCGCCACGGCGTGTCCGGCGTGGCTTGCATCGGCACATCAATCTTGAGCAAGTCCACGCCGGGCGGCAGTCCTGCTTCGAGCACGCGGTGGGCAAAGAACTGCAAAAAGTGCATCGCCACGCCCATGTTGACCGACTCGGACGCGTTGAGGTAATAGCGCGGGTCGGTCTGCTGAGAAAAGGCGATGGAACGGATCCCGAAATCCGCGCCTTCCATCGCCGCGCCCACCGTGCCGGACACGTTGATGCCGGACCCGATGTTTTCGCCATAGTTGATGCCGGACACCAGCAGATCGGGCAGACGCGGGGCAATTTCCAAAATGCCATGCTGCACCACCTGGGCTGGGCTGCCTTCCACAGCATAGCCTTCGATCTGGCGGCCGTTGAGCACAATCTTTTGGCGGGCAATGCGACCCTCAGAAGTGGGCGGCATCGAGCGACCCGTGCCGGACTGCTGCACGGCCGGAGCGACGACCAGCACCTCGCCCAGCTTGTCGAGCGCCGCCGCCGCCGCGCGCAATCCGGGCGAGCTAATCCCATCGTCGTTGGTGATCAAGATCAGTGGAACGCTTCCCACGTCGCCCTCCTAGGGTGTGATGGGGAAACGCCATGATACCAGCGAACGTGAGTTTCATCAAGATTGACAGACCCACGCGAACGCGGGATAATGGCCGGTATGACTTTTCCTCCGGTCTTGATCACCCAATCAGAACAACTTGGCGCCATGCTGCGCCAGTTGATGAACGCGCCCGTCGTCGGCGTCGACACCGAGTCGGACAGCCTGTACGTCTACCGGGAAAAGGTTTGCCTGGTTCAACTTTCCATTCCCGAGGTGGACTACCTTGTGGATCCGCTCGCGCCCGGCCTGAGCCTCGATCCGTTAGGCGAATTGTTCGCCGCTCCGGGCATTGTCAAAGTCTTTCACGCTGCCGAGTACGACGTGATGTGCCTCAAGCGCGATGTGGGCGTGCAGTTCCGCAATCTCTTTGATACGATGTGGGCCGCGCGGATTCTGGGCTGGAAGCAATTTGGGCTGGCGACGATTCTCCTGGAGCGCTTTGGCGTCCAGATGGACAAGCGCTGGCAGCGGCACAACTGGGGGCAGCGGCCCCTGGATCGCGCGGCGCTGGCCTATGCTCGATTGGATTCGCATTACCTGGCGCGCTTGAAGGATATTGAAGTCCAGGAACTGGAAGCATCCGGCCTGACCGAGCAAGCGCGTGAGACTTTTGATCAAGTTGCGCAAGTATTGCCCGTGCCCCGCGAAGCGGATCCCGACGATTTCTGGCGCGTCAAGGGTGCGTGGGACCTGGCCCCGCGCAGTCAAGCCATCTTGCGCGAGCTATTCATCTTGCGCGAAAAACAAGCCTGCCGGCGCAATTGTCCGCCCTTTAAAGTGATGGGCGACAAGACTCTGATCGCGCTGGCGCAAGCGCGGCCGCGCCGCCTGCCCGACCTGCAACATCTCGATGGGATGTCGCCGCTGCAGATCAAACGCTACGGCGAGCAAGTGATCGAGGCCGTGGCGCGTGGCCTGTCCGCGTCCATCCCGCGCGCGCCGCGCAGCTCACCGCCCGATTATGGGATGCTGAACCGCTATGAGCGATTGCGCGCGTGGCGCAAGGAGGTGGCCGCCGGTCGCGGCGTGGAGCCGGATGTGATTGTATCCAATGCCATTTTGATGGCGCTAGCGCAGCGACAGCCGCGCACGCCTCAAGAATTGGCCGGGATCGAGGGTCTTGGCCCGTGGCGGCTCAAGACGTTCGGTCAGCAAATGGTGGAGGCGTTGAGATGAAACTGCAATTCTGGGGCGCGGCAGAGACCGTCACCGGCTCAATGCACCTGGTGGAGGTGAACCGCCAGCGAATTCTGTTGGATTGTGGGAGTTTCCAGGGCAAACGTCAGGAAGCTCGCGAACGCAACGGGCAATTTCCATTCGACGTCAAGACGATTGACGCGGTGGTGCTGTCACACGCGCACATTGACCACTCGGGCAATTTGCCTACCCTGGTCAAGGCCGGCTATCGCGGCTCGATTTTTTCCACCTCCGCCACGCGCGATTTGTGCAGCGCCATGCTGCGCGACTCGGGGGCCATCCAGGAATCGGACGCACGCTTTGTCTCCAAGCTCAACGCCGAAAAGGGACTGCCGCCGGTCGAGCCGCTGTATACCGTGCAAGACGCGCTCGAAACGCTCAAATTGTTTCACACAATTGAGTACGATCGTCCCTCCGATGTCTTGCCCGGGGTGCGATTGACTTACCGCGATGCCGGTCACATCCTCGGCTCGGCGTCGGTGGCGCTGGAGGTGAAGGAAGACGGCCGGACGACCTGGCTTGCCTTTACGGGCGACGTAGGCCGCAAAGGCGCGGCCATCCTGCGCGACCCGCAGGTGATTGAGCGCGCCGACGTGCTGCTCACCGAGTCCACCTACGGTGGCCGCCATCACGGGCCGATGAGCGACGCGCGCGACCAGTTGGTGCAAGTGGTGGGCGAGACGCTCAAGCGCGGCGGCCTGCTCATCATCCCGGCGTTCGCCGTGGGCCGCACGCAGGATATTGTGTATCATTTACATGAATTGTTCGAGGCCAGAGCCATCCCGGCCGCGCCGGTCTATGTGGACAGCCCGCTGGCGACGAACGTGACCGAGGTCTTTCGTCTCCACCCGGAATGCTACGACGAGGAAACTCACCAGCACCTGCTGCACGATCACCACAAGGAACCGTTTGGCTTTGCACGGCTCACGTATGTCCGCGACGCCGAAGACTCGAAGAAGCTTAACGATCTGAAGGAACCTGCCATCATCATCAGCGCTTCGGGGATGTGCGAAGCCGGGCGTGTGTTGCATCACCTGCGCCATCGCATTGGCGACCCGCGCACGTCGGTGCTCTTTGTGGGCTACCAGGCGGCCAACACGCTGGGCCGCAAGCTGATTGAAGGCGAAAAGCGCGTCCGCATCTTTGGCGAAGAGCACAACGTGAACGCGCGCATTGAGACGATTGACGGCTACAGCGCTCACGCGGACGAGAGCGAATTGCTCGAATTCATCGGCGCGATTCCGCAGCGGCCTCGCCATGTATTCGTCGTCCACGGCGAGCCGGAGGCGACGCGCGCCATGTCCGAGGGCCTGCGCGGCCTGGGTATCCCGGAAGTGACTGTGCCAGAGCGCGGTCAGACGTTTGAAATCGGTTGACGGGCCGCGCTCGCGCGCATGACGCCCGAAGGCTTTCATGGAAAATCCGGCGGCCCCAACCTGGGCCGCCGGATTTCTGTTGCTTCAATGGCCGGACCTGCGAGGTCTTGCGTCTCGTAGGTCTCTGCTTGCACTAGCGCGCCAGTTCCTCGGTGCAGCTTGCCAGTGTCTTGCCACCCGACACGCACGCCTGCAACTGGCCGATCAGTTGATCGGGGTCGGCGGTGGCAGCCAGGGTGGGCGTGGTCGCCGTGCGGAACGCCTGGCGGGCCGAAGCCGCCACTGTGTCTTGATCGCCGCTGCTCCAGGCCGAGATGGCAACGGCAGAATACACGCTATCACGCTTCAGTCCGCTGAGGAGAATAATGTGCAGCGTGGATTGCGAATCAATCGGCGTCTTGAACTCATAGTCCGACGTAGAGCCGTTGCTCGGGACCGCCATGACCAGAGGCAGGTAAACCCGGTTTGTCATCGTCGGGTAGATCGTCGGTGTAACCGGGCCGGTATAGTGATACAACACCTGCGCGTAGGACGGCACGGACGATTGCCAGATGACATACGCCGATGTCTCGAATGGCAAGATGGTCAGGTTGGTGATGTTGTTATCGGGGGCTGGCAAAGGCCCAGCCGGCACCATGGCGTCGGTGGTAAAAAAGCGACCTGTCACCGCCGAGGTCCGGCACGAGCCACCCACCACCTTGCGTGACAGGATGGCGTAATCGTACGCTGACTGTGGGCGCAGGTTGGGCAGGCGCGCCGAGTGAGCCGTGTTCGCGTCATAGGTAATGGTCGTGCTGAACTCGTAGCTGGATGCGACATCGGAGACCGGCGGCAGCATCGTTGAGGCGGCGCCACCTGCATAGTGATAGAGCACCTGGATCACAGCCGGTCCCGTGGTCTGCCACGACAGATTGGCCCGCATGGCGGTGGTGCTGGAAACAACGTTCTGGATCGTGCCGTCCGGCATCGGGATCAGGCCATTCGGGAGCAATGTTTGCTTGGGCACCTGGTACAAGGACATATAGTCCCAGTACGTGGATTGTGAGCCGGCATCAGTCGGCGCCGCATAAGTCCAAACGGTGATCGTCGTGCTGAGCGCTTCCGTGGCGACCGAAACCGGCCCGCGCCATGTAATAGGCGGGGTGGGAGGATCATAGGCATAGGGAGCTGACCAGACGATGGAGGTCGGCATATCGGATTCGTAGGCAAAATGCTCGCCGGGGCACAAAGAGTTTCCATTAGGGGGACAATTATAGTCCAGGTCAGGATTAGGATCGCTCTTGGGCGGGATTTGCCAGCCGGTTGGATCAATGCCGACCTTGGGACGATACCCCGGGTCGTCCGTGCGCACGTAACCGGCAAATTGATAATCCAGACAGGCCGCGACTTGATCGGGCTGCCAGACGCCGGCAATATAGGGACCGCCCATCTTGATGTAGCCCTGCGAGCGATTCTTGGGTTGCATGTCAACGCACATCACGCCGGGGGACGGCTCCGGGTAGCAAGCGTTATGATGGGGCGTCCCGCCGTCTATAAACTCGGGGATAGGGTTAGGGCCGTCAGGCCGGGTGACATCCCATCTGAACCAACTCGCGGCCACCAGCGAGTTTGGCATGCGGAAGTAGAACCCGGGGGCATCAAAGTAGGGGTTCGTCAAAAGATTCTGGCCAACCATAAAGTTCTGCTCGGTTGGAGGCTGATCATTCTGTGCGTTGACTATTATTGAGGTAGCCAGCGCCATGACCATCATCAGCACCAGCAGCAGCGGGCCAGAACGGATGTGGCGTGTGTGTTTGGCTAACATATAGTCTCTCCTGTATCATGATGATTTTTCGACTCTTGTAGAGGTTTCCGATTGCGTATACGGTCAACTGGATTCGAGCCTTGAGGCGGTTCCGGCTAACCCACAGGGGGCTGCGCCAGCCTCGAATCCAGCCCGTACACTGAAAAGGAACTCGCTCTAAGCGCACGGGGGCGCTAGAGAACCATTGGGGACAAGACGCAGAATGCGCCCCGGCCATCCCCACTGACATGGCCGGGGCGGCATTATACCCATGTTTTTTCTTGCACAAATTATTGCACGGCGGTGATAGATTGTCGCGGCCAGATACGTTGGCGCACGTCTATGGAATGGAGAGTACCTGCCCTGTCCAGACAAAGTCCGGGTTGGTGAGCTGGTTGGCCTGCATGAGAGCTTCCATCGTCGTGTTGAAGCGTTGGGCGATCAGGAACAAAGTGTCACCTTCGACGACGACATACGTGCGCGGCGCGCCGGATGGCGCGGGCGCGGCGGGCGAAGAAACGGTTGATGTGATGGGTGCAGCAACGGTGGGCGTCACCGATGTAGAGGCAGCAGTCGCCGGCGTGCTCACGGGAGTGGGCTTGTCTGGTATCAAGATCCCCGAGTTGCCCAAGATATCTGCATCAAAACAGGACGGCGTATCGCAATCCGGATGCCAGTATGTCACACGATATTTCTTCAATTGTCTAAGCGCCTGATTTGCGTTAAAAGCCGCTGACGCATTCGAAGCAGCCCGAGCAACAGGCTGACCCTGCGCCGCCGACCCACTCAAGACCACCAGGCTGGCGTCGTCCAGGTAAACGTCGTTGTTCAGGCGCGCCCAGCTCCACTCGGGGCGGGAGTGCGTGAACACGGTCACCGTGTCGCTCTTGGCCACCGCCTCCGCCGAGAACTCGACCCACTTGTCAAAGGCCGCCTGTTCGGGCGACCAGACGATGTTGGGACTGAACGGGTCGGCGCCGCCGGTGGGGTCAATGCCGACCCGCAGGTGCATCTCGGCCGGGGCATCCGAGCGGATGCCATTCTTGCCACACTTGTCAATATTAAAGCACTGCCAGGACTGGATGGAGATTGCAAAGCGCAGCGTCACGCCGGGCCGGAGGCCGCCGACCTGCTGATAGAGGCCAGCCTCGTGCATGCGCCCGTAGGAGAAATACTTTTGCGAGCGGATGCCGCTGTGGATGCGATTTTCGAAGGAGGTGTTGTCGCGGAACTCGGGCCGCATCCAGTAGCAGGGAGTGCCAACTTTGCTCTCATTGCAGTTCGCCGGAATCTGGACGTAGCTGGGCGGGGCATCCAGATACCAGGCGCGCCAGCCGGGGGCCACCTGGACTTCGCCGATGCCATCTTGCTGGGGCCAGGTGGGCGGCGCTTCAAAGTCGCCATCCACCAGCAGGTTCACTCCGCCCGTCTGTGCGTGGGCGGCGCCCGGGGCGGCAAACAATACAACGGCCGCCAATACGCACACCAGGACGAACGCCGTAATTCGAAAGGACTTTACCATGGTTCTCCTTGCCTAGTCTTGCGCGCCAAACACAGGAACGCTGTCGAGGATTCCTGCGAGTTTGGGTAAGCAGTGGTTTGGGACTGGGGCAGCATTATACCAGTTTTCCCCCCCCCGGCAAATGGACTGAACATCACGGGCTGCGGCGGACGACCACCAGGGCAAGGATGGTCAACACCAGCAGTACTATCACCACCGAGATGACCACTATCAAGATTGTGCTGATGCGGGTTGCGGCGGCAGACTGGGGTTGAGCCTGGGGGGTCGGCGTGGCCGTCGGCGCGGCCTTTTCGCCACGGCGTGCGGCAACCGGCAGATCAACCCGCTGGCCCAGCGTCAGTGTGACCTCTACTTTTTCGCTTGCGGCCACATAGCTGGGGGGCAGCGCTATTTGCACCGAGTATGCGCCGGGCGGCAGCGTCGTCAAGCAGGTCGGTTTCCCCGCAGCGTCGGTCGAGTAACGGGCCGCCTCGGTGCCACCCGACGAGACGGTAAAGGTCACACCCGCCAGGGCCGGCTCATTGCCGTCGCGCACTCTATTGCCGTTAGCGTCGTCAAAGGCGCTCATGCACAGGCCGCCCGGCGACGGTGTGGCCGTACGCGGGATGGGCGTCGCGGTTGGCACGGTCGGCGTCCCAGTCGCTTGGGCCGCAAGCGCTCGAGTGGCTTGGGCCACCGGCGTGGGCTGCGCAGCGGGCGACCCTCCCTTGCCGACCTGGACGACGATCTCTTGCCCGATGCTCAAGATAGAAGCCGGGGTGAGGTTGTTCAATCTGTAGAGATCGTCAACCCGCACGTTGTACTGGAGCGCAATGTCATACAGCGTGTCACCAGGCCTGACGATGTGAACGACTGCGCCGTCGGGACGCGCCGTCAGTGTGGCCGCCAGCGCACCTGCCACTGGCGTCGTTTCCGTGGGTTGACTGACGGCAGTCGGCGCGGCTGCCCCCGGCCCACTCGCGACTACCAGGCTGGCATCGTCCAAATACACTTCGTTGTTTTGGCGGGCGAAATCCCACTCGGCACGCGAGTGAGTGAATATCGTCACGGCGTCTGATTTGGCTGCAGCCTGGACGGAAAACTCGACCCACCGGTCAAAAGCTCCTTGCTCGCCCGACCAAACGACGCTGGAACTGAACGGATCCATGCCGCCTGTGGGGTCTAGACCGACTCTCAGATGCATATTGCCTGGCTGATCGGAGCGGATGCCGTTCGCGCCGCACTTGTTAGTGTCAAAGCATTGCCAGGCCAGCATCAAGATGGAAAAACGCAGAGGCGTGCCCGGCTTGATGCCGGTGACGCGCTGCATCAGTCCAGCTTCGTGCATCCGCCCTTCGGAATAATATTTCTGCGCGCGGACGCCGCCGTGAACACGGTTGGCGAACGCGGCCGAGTCCACATGGCTAAACCGCGGCCGCATCCAATAACAGGCGGGCATTTTGGGCGTGTCGGAGCAGTTACTGGGAACCTGTACGTAGGTGGGCGGCGACTCGAGATAGTAAGCTTGCCAGCCCGGCGCAATGTAGACGTCGCCGGCGCCGCCCTGCAAAGGCCAAGGAGGCGACGCTTCAAAACCACCATCCACCAGCAAATTCGGACCGGCGGTCTGAGCGCTCACGGCGCGGGGGGTGATGCTGGGCACACCGACGATCATTGCGCACATCACGACGATGAGGGCCGCGTACAAGAGATCCTGTTTCATGGCGATCCTCCTGCATGATTTGCGTGCTCGAAACCGATTGGCGACTGGGAGAGTCGGGGGCATGGGCAAGTCTTGATGATTATAACAGAGGCTGGCGTTTTAGGACAATCGGGATGGATGATCGCGATCCGAAAGCAGCTTGACACATCAATCGGATATGTTAGAATGGTTTTCACTTCTGGGCACGCATTCGCGAGAGCCTTGAGGATTCCTCAAGGCTTTCTTGTCGTCGGCCCAACTTGTGAGGTAACAGTGACTTTGTCCCGTAACCCGAGCAAGCTGTCCAGGTTCTGGCAAGCCTTGAGGACTTTACAGAACCGGCTTGCCGTTGCGCTGTCTATCGGCGTGCTGTTTATTCTCTACTTTACCGTGTTCGCCGTCGTCGCCATCCTGGCAAAGCTGGTCGGTAAAGACTTGCTTGACCCTGGCCAGGCAGAGCCGGGTTCCCACTGGCTGCGGCGCGAGCCGGTGGAAAACACCATCGAGTCTTTCGCGCGCCAATTTTGATTATTTCCCTGGGAACTCGAGGGTCCCCACGTAGCCAAAGTATGGCGGGGTGCTCTTCGTGCCCTTTACTACAAGTCTGTATGGAGAGGGTCTTGTGAATATCCTGGGCATTTCGTGTTTTTATCACGACGCGTCCGCTGCGTTGCTCCAAAATGGCAAGCTCGTCGCCGCTGTCGAAGAGGAACGCTTTACACGCAAGAAACACTGCACCGACTTTCCCAAAGGCTCCATTGATTACTGCCTCAAGCAGGGCGGCATCACGATGGATCAAGTAGATTACATTGGCTTTTACGAAAAGCCGATGCTCAAGTTCGAGCGCATCCTCTACACGACGCTGGCAACCTGGCCGCGCGGCTGGTCGTCGTTCGTGCGCTCCATCCCTCTTTGGCTGACGCAAAAGCTCCAGATCCCGGTCATTATACGGCAAGAGACGGGCTATAAGGGAAAAATCCTGTTTGTCGAGCATCACCTGGCGCATGCGGCCAGCACGTTCTTTGTGTCGCCGTTCGACGAAGCCGCTATCCTCACCGTGGATGGTGTGGGCGAGTGGGCGACGACGACGAGCGGCTGGGGGCGCGGCAACCACCTGGAGGTGACTCGCGAGATTCGTTTTCCTCATTCGCTGGGGCTGCTCTACAGTGCTGTGACGGCCTACCTGGGTTTCGAGGTCAACGAGGGTGAAGGCAAGGTGATGGGCCTGGCGCCATATGGTCAACCGGTGTACCGCAAGCAATTTGAGGACGTGATTGACATCAAGCCTGACGGCAGCTTTCGACTTAACCTGGATTATTTTGCATACCATTATGGCACCGAGATGACTAGCCCCAAATTCGAGCAGGTCTTTGGCCCGCGCCGCAAAAAGGGCGAGCCGCTCAACGAGCACTATAACAACATGGCAGCCACCGTCGAAGCGGTGTTGGAAGATGCCATGCTGGCGATGGCGCGCGATTTGAAAAAGACGACCGGGGCGCGTTACCTGTGCATCGGCGGCGGTGTGGGGCTTTCCAGTTGCAGCAACGGGCGCATCCTGCGTCAAGTGCCTTACGATGATCTGTTTATCCAGCCGGCTGCGGGCGATGGCGGCACGTCGGTGGGTGTGGCAACGTACATCAACACAATGCTGATGGGCAACCCGCGCAACTATGTGATGCGCGATGCTTACCTGGGGCCTGAATTTTCCGACGATGAAATCGAGGCGTATCTCAAACAGCACAATGTCACATATACGCGTCTGCCCGAAAAGGAATTGGTCGAGACCACGGTCCGCCTGCTGACCGAGCAAAAGATCATTGGCTGGTACCAGGGACGGATGGAATTTGGCCCGCGCGCGCTGGGACATCGCAGCATTTTGGTGGACCCGCGCAATCCCAAGATGAAAGACATTGTCAACGAGCGCGTCAAGCATCGCGAGCCGTTCCGCCCGTTTGCGCCCAGCGCGTTGCTGGACAGGTCGCCGGATTTCTTTGATTGCAATGTTGCCAGCCCGTTCATGCTGTTGGTGGCCGACGTTCACCCGGACAAACGGGCGGTTCTGCCGGCCATCACTCACGTGGACGGCACAGCGCGGCTTCAAACCGTGACGCGCGAAGAGAACGGCATCTATTATGACCTGATTGCCGAGTTCGACCGGCAGACCGGTGTGCCGGTCATCTTTAACACGTCGTTCAACGACAAGGGCGAAGCGATTGTCCGCACGCCTGAAGATGCTTTCAAGTGTTTTGCCAAGACGGGGATGGATTACCTGGTCATGGGGCATTTCCTCATCAGCAAAGATGGAATCCGCTAGCCGGACCTGACAGGCGCTTTGCGAAACCTGCCAGGCCTTGCGTATGATGTCTATGACCAAACGGCTGCGCGACCTGGGCCTCAATCTGCTCGTGATGCTGGCCAGCCTCGTCGCTTTCTTTGGCCTGGCCGAAGGGGCGGCGCGGCTGGCGGGCTATGCTCCCTATACGGCCCAGGCCGACGTTTTCCGCCAGGAATTTGAAAACAGCGATCGCGCCGCCACCGAACTGTTCACCCCCAGCCCGTCGCGCGTGTGGGATTTGCGTCCCGGTTACGTCGGACACCGCACTGATTGGGGAACGCGCAACTGGGTGACGATTTCCATCAATTCGCAGGGGCGGCGCGATAAAGAGGTATCCCTCAAAAAGCCGGCCGGGACATACCGCATCGCCATCCTGGGCGATTCGGTCGCCTTTGGCGCACGGGTGGAGGCCAAGGACGACTTTGCCACACAACTTGAATGGAACCTGAACGCGCGCTCCGAGTCGCTTCACTACGAGGTGCTCAACTTTGGCGTGCCCGGCTATGGAACGTGGCAGGAGCTTTCGGCCCTCGAGGAAAAAGCGCTGGCTTATGACCCCGACCTGGTCATCCTGGCTTTTGTGATGAACGATTTTTCCGACAACAACCAGGCCGGCCAGCTGGGCTACTTGAACATGACGCGCGTGCAGGGCGCGGCCAGGTCCCTCCGCGAGCATTCGGCCTTTTATCGCTTTATGCGAGAAAAGGTGCTGTCCGTCGAAGCGCAGGTCGCGCTACGAGATCCATGCGCTGGCGCTGACCCCACGTTCTGCTGGGGAACGACCAGGCAACTGCTCGATCAGGCGGTAGACGTTACGCGCCAGCATGGGAGCAAATTCGTGCTGCTCGTGATCCCCATCCGCTCGCAGACGCTCGCGCCCGACCCGAACATCGAGGCACATTATCAACAGGTGATGTCCACTTTTGCTCGCGAAAAAGGCATCCCGGAAATTGACCTGCTTCGGGCGTTCGCCGAGAACCGGGATGATGGCCTGTTTGTAGACGACTATCACCCCACCGAGATCGGGCACTCGATTGCAGCGATCGAGATGCTTGAGCAGTTGGACGCGCAGGCTGTGCTGCCGCGATGATGGTGAGACTCGTCTCACGCTCGAGAGGCTGATATGAAGGAAACGTTATTGCGATTTCTCCCCTGGATTGTCCTGGTCGTGATCGTCGTGGTGATGTTTATCAACCGGCAGCGGCTGGGGCTGTTCGTAGAGTTTTGGCATTTCATGCGCATCCGCAAGCGGTGGTGGCTGCTGCCGATAATCGTCGCGCTGGTCTTGTTAGGTGTGTTCATTGTGCTGGTCGAGGCGCTCGGCCCGTTCATGTATGCGATCTTTTGATGTTCGAGTCTCTCTTGCCGGCCTTCCATCTCTTCGGGGAGGTAAGGGGGCGTACCTTGACGTTCCAAGTGCGCAAGGCATGGGTGGCGGCCTTCCTGGTGGCAGGAGGCGTCCTGGTCCTGGCCGCTCTCGGCGTCCTGGCGGCGCCGGCCTCGTCCGCCGCGCTTGCGGAGCGCGGTGCAGAGACCATGCGCCAGGGCAACCTGGATGCCGCGTTGGTCGAGTTCACCTGGGCGGCTTTTCTCAATCCACGGAATGCTGCTGCGTTCTTGGGCCGGGGCGAGGTTTACCGGAGCCAACGTATCCTTGACCGCGCCCTCGCCGACCTGACACAGGCGATTCGGCTTGATCCTCAATGGGCGGCGGCGTACCACGCTCGAGGGCTGGCCTACGTCACCACAGGCAACCTCACTTTCGCCATTGCCGACCAGACTCGGGCGATTGGATTGGCTCCACGAGAGTCGTCGTTCTACGCCGAGCGCGCTGTGATGTACCAACTCTCCGGTGACTATGACCGGGCTATCGCAGACTATGGCGAGATGCTTCGGCTTGATCCAGGCAGCGCTGCGGCTTTTCTCAATCGAGGCCTGCTATACGCGGGCAAGGGCGACTATGGCCAGGCTATTGCCGATTACACGCAGGCGATCCGGCTCAACCCCCAGTTGTCCGATGCTTACATGAATCGCGCGGTGGCTTTTCGCGAACGCGGGCAAAACCTCCAGGCGATCCAGGACCTGCAAACCTACCTTGCGCTTGAACCGAATGTCCCCAACCGCGCGCAACTCGAGCAGCAAATCAGCAGACTGAGCGGGCCGGAGGGCGGGAAGTGAGCTCGTTGTACCCAACGCCGCGGCAATTCTTTCCCGCGTCGCTCGCGGAGCATGTCCGGCGCGCGGCGTTGCTGGTCGTGCTCCTGCTCGATATGCTGGTGACGGTGTGGATCGCGCGGCAGATCGTGGCCTACCGCAATTATCCGTTTGCCACGGATGAAGCCTTCCACGCCAGTGGAGGGCTGATGCTGACGCTGGATTTACGCGCGGGCGACCTGGGCGCGTTTGTTGTGGACTCGTATCACCAGAGCGCGTATCCGCCAGCGTTCTCGTGGCTGCAAGCGCCGGTATTTCTAGTCTTGGGCGCGTCGCCCATGGTCGCGCGGCTGTGCAGCCTGGCGACGCTGTTTGCGGCTGCGCTGGTCATGTACGCCATTGGCCTGGAGCTCGACGCGGAATACGGATGGCTGATCGGACTCGTCTCGGCCGGCCTGACGTTGACGGCTCAACCGGCCTTGAGTTATTCTGCCATGGCGATGCTCGAAGTGCCGGGCCTGTTGGTCAGCCTGGCGGCATTGTGGGCCTATCTGCGCGCCACCCAATGGACACACCCGCGCTCAGAACCATCTGGCCCTTTGTCCACATGTCATTCTGAGCCGCGAAGCGGCGAACGCGAAGCGTCTCTTTCACGCAAGGCAAATATCCTTCGCCGCTTCGCGGCTCAGGGCGACAGCCGGTTCGCGTTAGTCAGCCTGTTGATGGCGCTGGCTGTCCTCACCAAATATCCTTACGGAACGGTCGTCGTGCCGACGATTGTGGTGATGGAGGCGTTGGCAGTGTCGGTGCGCGCCTTGACCTGGCGACAGGCCGGGCGGCGATGGCTATGGCTGTTTGGCCCCCTGGTATTGGTGATGGCGGCCTGGTTCGCCAGGCCGTACAAGATTGCCGCGTTCTTTGAATACGCCACGTCGCAGTCGCAGCAGGTGAGCCTGCTCAGCCTGGAGAATCTGTTGTATTATCCTCGCAGCATGATGCTGCACTATGCGCCCTCGCCGGTCGCCGCTGCGTTGACGTTGGCCGGGGTGATTTGGGCGACTATCCGCTGGCGCGACCACGGCTCGCGCCTGTTCCTGGTTTATTTTGCCATCGGGCTGCTCGAGATGACGGTCAAGCTTCAAAAGCATCCGCGCTTTATTCTCACAATTGCGCCCGCTGCTCATGTCCTGACCGGTATGATGCTGGCCTGGAGCTTGTCTGTACACCGCCGGAGCATTTTGGTGGCGGGCACTGTCGTGCTGACTGTCTGCATCATTGTGAGCGTCCCCGTGCTGGCTGAGCGATTTGCTGCATTTCCTTCGCTGATGCAAGTGCAGTACGAAACCGATCCTGCCGCCGCCGATCTATCGGCCTGGATTACGGCGCACGTCCCCGCCGGAGAGCGCTTTTATCTTGTCAATCCGTGGGATCAGTTCAGCGCGCCGGCGATGGAGTGGTATCGAGCAACACATTCGGAAAAGCCCGGCTTGCCCCCCGGTAGTGCGGGGGGCTTGCGCTGGGCGGACGTCTGGGTGCCCTCGCAGTTCCTCAATCAAGCCCGACCGGAAAACATCGCCGATCTGCAACACGCGATTCGGGCCAGCGGCGCGCGATACGTCGTGGCCCTGGAAGGCGGGCCGGAAGGCGAGCAAGTCTGGCCAGAGTATGCCGACGCGTTGGGCGATATGATTGTCCCGATAGAGCAGCACGAGTTTCCAGTGGAGCAATGGCGTTCCGATGTGCCTCGCTGGATCAAGACGTCGCTCCTCACCCGCGATGGGCTGGAGCGGAAAAAGTCGGCCGGCCGGTACACGATGCACATTCAGGCGATGGTGTATCGCGTGGCCACGCCATAGCGGGATGAAAGATGTGATGGACAAACAAATTGTGCGAGAAAAAAACACGGTGATGTTCAGACGCGGCCTGGCCGGCTTGCTCGTTGCCAGCCTGCTATTATCGGCGTGCCAGTTTGTCCCGCCGCTGCCGAAAATCGTCAACAAGAACCGTCCGAACTTTGTCATCATCGTAAGCGATGACCAGCGTTATGATACGATGGACTATATGCCACGCACCAAGCAACTGATCTTTGATACGGGCGTGACATTTTCGAAAGGTTACGCCACGACGCCGCTGTGTTGCCCCAGCCGCGCGAGCATCTTGACGGGCATGTACGCGTACGAGCATGGCGTGCACACCAATACTGACCCACTGACCCAAACGACGGTGATAGAGCGATTGCACCAGAGTGGATATTACACCGGCATGGTCGGCAAGTACCTGAATTCGTGGGATGGCGCGCGACGGAACGAATTTGATTACTGGGCCGTGTTCGAAGGGCACGGCGCCAGTATATATTTCGACCAGCGCATCAACCTGAATGGAGTGTGGGAGGTTCGCCCTGGTTATATCACATACGTTTTGCGCAATTATGCGGTCGAGATGGCGCGCCAGGCCACCCGGCAGGACAAGCCCTTTGTGTTGATCTTTACGCCGAACGCTCCCCATGACCCGGCAGACCCTGCCCCTGGCGACGAAACGCTTTACACAGACCTGTCGCCTTATCGCCCGCCCAGTTACAATGAACAGGATTTATCCGGCAAGCCCGATTGGCTACAAAACAGTCCTCCCATGAAAGGCATGAAACGGCTCGATGCTTTTAGGATCAAGCAGCTCCAGTCGCTCAACTCACTCGATCAGGCCATCGCAAGTTTCTTGAATGTGCTGAGCGAGGCTGGCAAGCTCGACAACACGCTGATAATATACCTTTCCGATAACGCCGTGTTCTGGGGTGAACATCAATTGCAAGACAAGACGTATGGCTACGAGGAAGCGATTCACGTGCCGTTTGCGGCGCGTTTCCCGCCGCTTCAAGCACAGCCGCGCGTGGAGAACCGTCTGGTGGCGAACATTGACATCGCGCCCACGCTTTACGACCTGGCGGGGCTTGCCATTCCGCCCAATGTCGATGGACGTTCGTTGGTACCCTTGTTGAAAGGCGGCAGCAGCAGTTGGCGAGATGCGCTTCTGATCGAAGGCTGGCCCGAGCCTCCATCGGGGGGGGAGCAAGGTGTGGACCAGTCCACAGCGATCCATCCCTATGCGGCGATTCACACTGAGCGGTATGTCTACATCGAGACGGAAGGAGATCGCTCTGAGCTATACGACTTGGCGGATGACCCCTATCAACTCCGCAATCAAGTGGACAATCCGGCTTGCGCTAAAATTGTGGCCGATCTTCAAAAGCGACTCGAGCAAGCTCGGACCCCTTGATATGTCAAGTCATTTGCGAGGGGCGACGAATCTACGTCTATTCAACACACGCCGGCGGGCGAGCTTGCTTGGCCTGGCGGTTGTGATCGCGCTGACGGTGCTCACCATCAACTGGCTGGCCGGCTGGGTTCAACGCGATGCGGTTTACACGTTCGACAGCGACGAGGGCCAGCACGCTTACAATGCACTGCGTGTCTCGGCTTATTTGCGGGACGGTGACTTGTCGGGCGCTTTGCAAGATACCTTGCGCCAATCGTTCTACCCGCCAGTTCACGCTTGGCTGCTGGGCGCGGCGCTCTTGGCAGTAAACGCGACGCGTACCAACGTGCGGCTATTCAGCCTTGCGCTCTATGCGCTTGACGTTTTGCTGTTGTGCGCGCTGGGCCGATGGCTGGCGCGCAATACGCGCTATCCGTGGTTGGCCGGAGGAATAGCATCCCTTTTGGCGTTGGCCTCTCCACCTCTGTGGGTCCTTGGTTCGCTGGTTTATCTTGAAACGACCGGCGTGATGCTCGTACTGGTCACTTTCTGGGGTTATTGGCAAGGCATCGCCGGGCACAGGTGGGGTTGGCTTGTGGCAGGACTAGGAATTGTGGCAGCCGCTTTGACCAAGTATCCCTACGGGCTCTTTTTGATGATACCGCTGGCTGCGGCGACCGCGACCCATACCTTGCGAATCGAGCATCGGTCTTTGCAGGGGTGGAATGCTCTTGTCGAGCGATTGGTAATGCTGGCACTGCCTTCAATCGTGGTGGCGTTAGCGTGGGTTGCGTCGCCGGCCACACGCGGCGGATTGGCAGATTATATCGCGGCTACAGAGGAATTGGCCCGAGCAGCACAACCCTCGTTCATCGCTCATCTCGTTTTTTATCTCAAGAGTGTCTGGCTTCAGTTTAGTCCATCGGCGCTGATAAGTGCGGGGTTGTTAACGGCCTTGGCAGCCTCTTTGGCGAGTTGGCGTGACGACCAGTTGTGGCCTCTCTGGGCCTTTTTCATATTTCACTTTGCCAGTCTGCTCGGGCATGGAGACCTCAGTCCGCGTTACCTCATCACGGCTATGCCAGCGTTATGGCTGATGGGCGGCACGTGGGCAGCGCGCGCAGCCGATGCCTGGCCTCGTTGGATCGCGTTGCTACCGCCCGGTGTCAAATCTGCCGCACGCATTGCGTCGTGGGCGGCCATCAGCGCGCTGGCGCTGACGAGCGCCTTGGGTCTGGCTCAGCGCGTAACGCTGTATCCAACGTTATACTTGCTATCGCTGGAAACAGACCCGCGCGCGGAGGAACTCTATCAGTGGACGGCGGAACAGATTCCTCCCGGGCCAATGAGAATCGGCCTGGTCAATGATTGGGATCAGATGAGCGGCCCGGCTCTCGGATGGGAGCTCGCGACTCGCCGCGCGCCAGACGCTGCACCGCGCCGGGCCGACCTGGTGACCGTGTGGGAGATGCATCGCTTACCCGATCCGACGCTGGAAACCATAGCGGCCTTGCGCGACCAGATGAACGCTCGCGGTTTGAACACACTTGTCGCCTACACCGCGCCGGGCGTGGGGATCAAACGGCTGCAAGGCACGCTCGCGATCTTGGGCGACAAGATGCGGCTCGTGGGTGCGCATGATTTCCCGCTGCGTTGGTATTGGCCGGACAAGATTGACAATCGGCTCTACGATGGCGAGTCGCTTGACCAGGAGCAATTGCAGGCCGCGATAGATCAGCTCGGCACGGACCGCAGTCTGACCGTCCAAGTATACGCTTATACACCCTAAGCGACTGGAAAGAGATTGAAGAATACTATCACTTTATCTGCAAGCCGGACCAGCCCTATTTCGACCTGTTGCGCGAGATGGGCCTGGCCTCGCGCACGCTCGCCCAAAGATACAGCCCCCCGCCGATCAGCCCGGTGACCAATCGCACGACGTGAAAGACCAGCGACATGGCCACCGCGGAAGTCGGGCTAACCCCGACCGGCACGAACAACAGCTGGTACGTTCCTTCGCGCACCCCAAGACCATTGAACGAGATCGGCAGGACATTCGCCAAAGCGATCAGTGGAACGAACAACAGGAAATATTTGAGCGCCAGGTCAACGCCCAGCGACCGTGCAATGAGCACCTGGGTGAGGATGAGCGTGACCGTGAAGGGCAGTGAGACCAGCATCGTCTTGAGGATGTCGCCCGGCGCGTAGCCGGTCATCGCCTGGTATAGCCGCTGGA
>CAYGWJ010000356.1:0-20912 GCA_964353405.1 uncultured Anaerolineae bacterium | reverse complement strand
CCCGGCTCGCTGTTCGAAACGACCCAGGCCATCTCGCAGGTGGACTACCACGAATTCCTGCAAGAGCAGCAGCGCGTGCTCAACCATCGCAGACGGTTCAGGCTCCACACGCGTTCGGCCCAACAGTCTGACGCGCAACTCGGGCAACTCGTGAAGCGATGGCAAGCGCTCCCAGCAATCAGTGGCCCGTAGCGAGTTTTGCGCCATTGCGGTATTATATCGCGTAAAGCCAAACGGACAAAACCATCTTGCAGACTGCTTAGCTCTTGCAACTCTGTGTCTTGGCCGCAGCGGATTCAAACGGATAAACGGATTCATCTGCTCAGCAGCTTCGGCTTCTCGACCCAGCTTGCGGCAACACCCTGCAAGTGATGCACGCCAGAAAGCGCCCTTGGGATCGAGTTCAATTGCGCGCTGGTAGGCGGCTATCACCTCGGCCGTGCGGCCCAGGTCAGCGTACACGTTGCCCAGGCCGTCGTGAGGAGTGGCGTCCTTGGGGTCAAGCGCAATCGCGCGTTGGTAGGCGGCTATCGCCGCGGCCGGGCAACTTGCCAAAAGCGCCACAGCCAGGGGCGTTTCTGCTTTTTGTACTCTTTTTTTTTGTCGAGCGATTTGGTGAGGTCAACTTCTTCGAGCATGGTTACCGGCTCCTTGATTGATTTCAGCAAAAGTGGCTCGATTGTTAGTGCGCCGGATGGTCCATCCGGCGAAAGATACGGGGTGTCACTGCAGTGGACCGTTATCATTATAGCACAAGCACAAAGTATCGGTGAAATGGGGGAAGGGTGGCGCAACGGACGTCGGCGGCGATTCAAAAAGGTGGGATGCTACTCGTTCTCGCACACTATCAACTCGCGGGCGATTTTGATCTGCTGGATGCGGCAAAGGTCAGCCCGCAGATACCCGCGCGAAAACACGGCCGGGTCACCGTGCACCGCAGCGTATTCGCGCTACAGCCGGTGAAGCAGCCCGTCCAAATCAGCGAGTCGGAGCATCGTGCTCGAACTTTCGACATCGCCCGGCGCGAGCGCCAGCACCGATGATCCGACAATATTTCCATCAAGTGGGATGATTTGAACCGCAAAGAAGCGAAGAGAAGCCAATGCTACTTGGCTTTGATGGGAGCAAACATTTGGAGAAAAAGCTGTAATGCCCGTCCTAATTTCCTTAGCGGCGAACGGAGTGGCTTTGTAGATCAGCGTAAGCGCCGTTGCGCGAGCCGTATTTCAGAGAGCAACTGGCATCTGCATGTAGTAAGTGTGGCTTGCGAATTGGGACACTTCAGGTAGCGCAACGCGAGGATGACGAGGTTTCAGAGGAGAGTCTTGGCATGTGGACCAGGGCCATCGAGGACCTGGACCTCAACTGGTAGGAGAGCAAGCTGTCCGAGTCTGTATTAGATCACGTGGATGATGGTCTTACCATAGAAACCTGCCATCATGATGTGTGGGCCGAGAGTGACCACAGTGGAGAGGCGATACAGACCGGGTGGAAGCCCAGGCACCTCCGCTGGAGCTTTGTACTCTAAAACATCTTGAATCAACTCTGCACTGCAAGTTGTGAGCAGCATGGACTTACCACTCGTGACTTTATTGGCATAAACCCTCATCTCATAGGAACACTTGTGGGCGGTGAGAGAAGGGGCTTCCGGCCCCAAAAGTTGGAAGTGGGCCTGAACGACAAAGGGTTCCTCAGGCGCGAGAGTTAAAGTCATAAAACCCGGCTCCCCCAGGCGGAGCACTCGGACATCGGAGACAATTAGACTGGCTTTTGGCCTGAGAGGCTTTGGCGCTGGGGGGACCACCTCTACATGAGATGGCACTACCGGAATGACGCGTTCCGGGATAATCGCGGGGCTAATGTACGCGTTCATGAACGCAACAAGGCGTTCACCATCGAGGCCGACAAAGTTCTTCTTTCTGCTGCTTTCTGCGGGCTCAATCTCTGTCCGTCGGGGTTGGCCGTGCTTGTCAACCGTCAGCCGCACGATGAAGGAAACTCGCTTTTCAGCTACTAACCCAGCGGCCGCCAAGGCTTGCTGGGCTTTGGCCAAAGCCCTTTCGGCTTTGATGCGTGCCTTGCGCTCGTGTTTAACCTCCGCTTGAGCGGCTCTCAGACCTTTCTGAGCTTCAGCCAGCGCCTCTCCCGATTCTAACCTGACCCGCTTCTTGGCTCTTGCCCGGGTGAGGGCCGGTTTCGCCTTGGCCTTGGTTTTCCCAATCGCAACGGTGGTTTCCTTGTCGGACTTGGCCAGCATTTTACGTTTGGGGTCCCGTTGTGTGGCCACCGCTTCCTCCAAAGAAAGGCTGACCTCGAAAGTGCCAATTAGACTGACACGTTCGAGGCCAGCGATCCGCCGACTTTACACCGGGTTGCAACTGTGTCTCAAGCACCGACCACGATCACTCGAGTCCGTTCAGTTGGTCTAGAAATATTCATCGCCGAGGCCGCCGAAGGCGCAGAGATTGAGGCCTGGTCTAGCTTGCGACCTGGTTTGATACAGAAATCTCGGCGTTCTCAGTGTCCTCTGCGGTAAAATCATCCCCCAACTGAACGGTTAGTGTTCGACCACGATGATACATTCATCGTTGAAGGCGGAAAGCAAACTGTGGGTGTGACCATGAGCATGTACCAAGATGCGCCAAGTTCCCGAGGTATCGGGAGCCGGCTGAACCCTCAGGTCGGCGCCGCTCCCAGCCAATCCTGTAGTAATAGGATCAGTCGGCGCACTGATGAAGTAAGTCCCGCCTGTAGGTAGCCCGGAATTCTGCAAATCTCCTCTGACAACGCCTGCGGTCACCGGGACTCCGACTGCCCCGAAGGCAATCAGTACGTCGCCTGCGGGCAACAGCGCGGGTATCGCCCCATGTATTCTTGGTACCATGGCCCCAGTTTCAAGATTCTGAAGGTGGTACTCAACTTCACCATGTTGTAGGTCGTTTGGATTTTCTTGTACCAAGTGATCCATGACATAGTTAAGGTAGATCAGGTCCATCGACTGGTCGCAATGGAGGTATGTTTTCAACGTGATAGAATCCCCCACTTCAACGATAAGGGCGGGCGCTACCCTTCCCGCCGGTTCGGTAGGAATGACCATGACAGCATCAAACCCCCTCGGTTGTCCAGACATTGTACACCTCCTTTTTTGGTCTCATGATTCTGTTGATCTCCGGGCGACTCCCGCGAGTCGTCTCTGCACTGCTGACTGAGGGGCCCACTCATTCATCAGCGGGAGCATGATAAAAGTGTATCAGAGCGCGCTTAAAGGATGTTGTTGTAGTACTTAAAACTGATCAATAATGCATTAAGTGGCGCACTCTGGCTAAACACGTTCGCGGCGGCGGATTCGTTCGTAAAGCTGCGTCGTTTCCGGCGCTGGGTCAACCTCCAATTCAGCTCGGAGCACTTCAAGACAGACCTGATACTGGCGCAAGGCGAGATGGTACTGGCCCTGGCGCGTGTAACAGCGCATGAGGAGGCAGTGGGCGTCTTCACGGCAGTTGTCACGAGCCAGGAGAAGTTGACACAACGTGACGCAGGCCGCGTATTCGCCCCGGTCAAAGTACATGTGGCTCAAGTGGTCAAGCGTGTCGAGATAGGCCACACGCAGACGTTCGCGCATTAGGACAGGCCACTCTTCGTAGGGATCGTCGGCCAATAAATCATTCTGATAGAGGCCAATGGCTAGCTCGTACTCGGCTGTTGCTTTAGTGATTTGCCCTGTGGCCCCGAGTCGGCGCCCCTTTTCGACATGGCGATCAAATTCATCCACGTCAACCCACACATGAAAATCAGGATTGAGGCCGTATGCACCATCCTCGAATATGACAACCGGCATGTCGGTAACGGCTCGGAGCTTTTGGCGGATGCTGTGCAGAGCGACGTGTAATCTGTTGCGAGCTGCTTCAGGGTCAGCCTCGGGCCAAAACACATCCATCAACACGTCCCGTGGAATGGGCTGGTTATGATGGATGAGCAAGTATTTGAACACCGCCCGCCCTCGTCCGCTCGGCCAGTTCTCAACGGGTTGGTCATTAACAGAAACGCGGAACGTCCCCAACAGATGAGCCGTCAACGTCGGCGTTTGAATGGGCGCGGTGGTCAATTCCGAAGGGCCGATCAACGGTGCCAGAGTTGGCTCTTCCAAGGTCAGGGAAACATGGGACGTGGTCGGCAAGGCCTCGGCTGTTGGCACGGGCTCTTCCGCCGCGGCTAGTACGATCGGCGGTGTCGCTTGTGTGGTTGGGTGAGCGATCGTTGTCGGCGTTTGAACAGGCGTTGTGGTCAAGCCAGGGGAGCTAGTCAACTGTGCCAGAGTTGGCTCTTCTGAGGCCAGGGCGGTGCCGGGCATAGTCGGCAACGCCTCGGCTGTGGGTACAGTCTCTTGTATCGTGGCGGATGCAACCGATGGTGACACCTCTTCACTTGGCGTGCTTTCGATGCCTTCTGCAAGCTTGATCGACGCCTCCTTATGAGTCTCAGTCATGTCTGATGACATTTCCTGCCGGGTGGGGGCGTACCATTCGTGTGGAGTGGCCGGCCCAGAAGGCCGACGGCCCAAGCCCACTGCACCCAGCAAGCGACTCCATAGGCTGGTTGGCTTTGGGGTGCAAAGCCTCTCAGTACCCTGTAGCCCCTGCCAGGTTAACTGATCGAGCCAGTTGCTTAACGTCTGCCATTGGCCGAGGTCAATCAGCGTTTCGGCTGCTCTGGCGATAGCTTGTGCGGCGCTGGCCGTGTCTCCTATCTCACCGTACAAGGGCACGGCACGCTCTAGAGCGTCGTGGCTCGCCAGGTAGTCGGCCATACGATGAAGCGTGGCATAGCTTGGACTGCCCCTCGCGTGCAGCGCCGTGCGCAAGGGCGTCTTCCACACGCAGCGCACGCGCGTCCAGTCATCGCCTAGTGCTTGTAGCAACGGGCTTGCTGGGAGTGTCACATTGCCGAGTGTTGCCTGCACCAGTAAAGGATGGCTGTACTCCAGGTGCGCTGCCAGTGCCAGTGCCTGGAGGGCGTCTGTGTTCGCGGTTGCCAGCCAGGCGCACGTAACGCGGAAAAGCAGATCGTCGAGGTCGGTGGCGCGTTCGATGACTTGTTGGACGAGCGCCGGACCGAACTCGGCAGCGGCGGCGCACAAGCCGGCCAGCACATCGGCCCGTCCCTCGGTCAAAGTGACAGCGCGCTCAATGCAATGAGTTGGCAATCCAGCCTCGGCATTCTGGAACAGGACTGACGCTGCACGGGCATCCACACGCAAGTCGCCGGCGCCTCGCTGGGTGGTGAAAGTGGGCCAGTTGGCGGACTGGACTTTAACATGCGTGGTCAAGATGCAGGTGGTGCTTGTTGGCAGCGACGGCAGGAGGTGCGCCCCTAGCAGCCCCAAAGTTGGATGAGCAGCGGCCAAATGGTGGACGTGCTCGAGCACCAGGGCAGTGGAGGCGGGAAGAGCCTCAGCCAATTCCTGGCCCAGGTGGGTAAACAGCGGCGGCCAGCCAGCCGTCGGGCCTGGTTGGCGTCTCATCTGTTCCAATGTGGCCGCGCCCACATCAGCGCACAACCGTCGCGCCCCCGCAATGAGCGATAAAAGCAACGTGGCAGGGTCCGCATCCTCTGGGCCAAGGCGCAGCCATAGTGTGGGCCGGCCGTATTCGGCGAGGGCCGCTGCGAGGCTATCGCCGCATACATAGCCCGCCGGGGCGGTGAACAGCGTGATGCGACTCTCGGCGGCCCGCTCCAGTGCCGCATGCTGCAGCCCCACATGGGCAACCTGTGGGGCCCCCACCTTGGCGAACAGCATGGTCACGCCTCACATGATCGGCGTGCCCAACGCTTCAGGCGCTGAGCGTATGAACTTTCATGGAGGGGCGAGAATCATTATCGCGCTTCGGCCCTTCATGCGACCAACAGCGCGCCTGTTCCAGAGCGTCACCCGAGTCATGGGGTGCCAGGCCGGATGTCACTCTGGAAAGTAAGATCATCTAGTTGAGAAATCGCTGCGGGGTTTCTGGCGTCAAGAGTTACAAGAACTTGTCTGCCCCACACTCCTTGGACTGAACTGTATCCCGGGTGCGACCGCATCCCCTATTAAACCACAAAATCAGCGCAAAATAAAGAGGCAATTGGTAATTCTGGCCCACTATATGCGGCTGGTTTATCGCTGCAGCCTTAACAAGGTAAGAATATGGTAAGACCTATGGGGCCTTATGATGGATGACCACACAGAGCTTGCATCATGCTATAATAGCAGCAACAGGCCGGGTCAAACAAGTGTGACACAAGGAGATGGTCCATGTCCCAATTATCCCGCCGCAAGCCCCAGGATTTGCCCCAGCGCGAGGAAACCTGGCACGTTTTCACTTTCAAGATGCGTACCTGGGTCACCGAGCGAGACAAAAAGCCGGCGCGTCCTGACGGCCTGATGATTCTTGACCTGGCGACTGGCACGATGATGGCCCTCGAGATGGCCGAGACTGCCAGGCCGGAATGGGTGGGCGACATGTTGTTCAAGGCGATGACCCATCCCGCCCCCGGCCCAGGCTCCCGGCCGCATCGTCCTCAAACGGTGACGCTTCCCGATGATAGCCTGGTCGCAATGTTGACGCCGCGCCTGGCCGAAATCGGCGTCGAGTGCAAGCAGATGGACACGCCTGACGAGGTGTATCAGCTTATGGCCGACCTGGAAAGCCACATGCGCGGCGGCCACTCTGAGGTCCCCGGCCTGCTGTCTGTCGAAGGCGTCACGCCGGAATTCGTGGGCGAGCTGTTTGCAGCGGCGGCCGAGTTTTATCGCGCCGCTCCGTGGGTAAAGCTGGTGAACGCGCAAGCGTTGGCCGTTCAGCTTTCCATTGAAGCTGAGCCGTGCTATGTATCGGTGATGGGCAACGCCGGAATCGAGTACGGCCTTTCGGTGAGCCGCACCTGGGCCGATTTTCAAGCGATGGCGTCTGGCTCTGGCGATGAGCCGATGGACGCGATTCCCGCCGACGGCTTGCGTTCCCTGCTGTTCAACTCGATCACGGAATTTCCGTTCGACGATCTTGAGGCGCTGGAAAAATACCACTGGCAGGTCGCAGGCGATGACGCTTATCCGATGCCCATCGTCTTTGAATTGCCGGATCGGGTCCTGCGACCCAGCCGGGATGAATTGTTGTGGTATCAGGCCGCCCTCCGGGCCGTCCCGGTTTTTGTGCGCGACCGTTTGCGCCCGGACACGCAGGGGGATTATGCCGCCGTCGAAGCATCCCTCGCCGTGCCCACGTCCGATGGCGAGGTGACGGTCGTCATCCGCTACCCGGCGGGCCAGCTCGATCATGCGCTGACCCCGGCTGCTCCCATGTCCTGGTCGGAAGAAGAAGGAGACGAGGAGACATTCGTCGTTGACCGCCGGATGATGGAAGGCCAGATGGCGGCGCTCACACGCGAGATGGGCGGGGAGCCGCTCGTTGATTCAGACCTGGACAAGGCGCAACAGTTGATGTACAGCGCGTGGGAGGAACGTAACCCGGCCCGCCGCATCTCTTTGGCGCATGAAGCGTTGAGCATCTCGCCGAATTGCGCCGACGCCTACGTACTGCTGGCGGAAGAGCAAGTGGATACCGTGGGGCGCGCGCTCGAATACTATCGCCAGGGCGTCGAGGCGGGTGAGCGCGCGCTAGGTGAACGGTTCACTGAGATGGCGGGCCACTTTTGGGGCGTCTTGGAAACGCGCCCGTACATGCGCGCCCGGCAAGGCCTGGCCGACACCCTGTGGCGTGTGGGCCAAAGAGAGCAAGCCCGCTCCCATTACCAAGACATGCTGCGACTGAATCCCAACGACAACCAGGGCATTCGCTACTTGTTGGTCGTGTTGCTGCTGGAGATGGATCGCGATGCCGACGCGGATAAAGTGCTCAAGCAATATCGAGGCGATGCGTCGGCAACGTGGTACTTTACCCGCGCGCTCCTCGAATTTCGCAAAGGTGGCGCAACCGCCAAAGCTGACAAGGTGCTTCAAAAGGCGCTCAAGTACAACCCGCACGTGTCGCCTTATCTAACCGGCCAGAAGCGCATCCCGAACCGCCTGCCGGCCACGCTGGGTTTTGGCGACGAGAATGAAGCCATCGCCTATGCGGCCGATCATCTCAATCACTGGCGGCGCACCGAGGGGGCTGTGAATTGGCTGCAGGGACAACTCGCCCAAAAGTCTGCCCAAGCCGGCAGAACTTTTAAACCCAACGGGCCCACGTTGGACGACGTGACTGAATCTATTATGGCGGATGCCGCCGGGCCGATGCCGCTGAGCGACCTGGTCCAGCAAATCCTGGCGCGCAAGCCATCCCGAGCCAAAGACCCGGTCAAAGCCGTGATGGCTCATCTGCGAGACCCTTATGGGCGGGACAAGACATTCGTCTTTATGGATCGAGAGACGGTGCTGCCCTTGCGGTTGGCGCTGGAGGGTGCGCGGTTTCGCATCACGCTGGATCGGCAGATGGCGAGCCAGGGCGCGCTTCCCCTACATCCTTACTTTGTCCCGTTCCTGCGTGGCGTGCAAGTCGCCGCGCCGCCCGAGGTCATGCCGACGTTTGAAACCGAGCAGGGGCGCCAGATCCCGGTGAGCTTGAAGACATTGCACGCCGAGCCGGAAGGGGCATTTGGCGAACTGACCGGCGGCAGGACGGAGGCCATCGAGTTCAAGGCCTGGCTCAGTTCCGTGAGCGCTCGCCGGGGCGACAGCCTTTTGCTGACGGTGCTGGATTGGGAGCAGGGCCGCTTCCAGTTGGCGTTCGAGCCGGAACGCCGTCGGCGCAAGCCCGAGATAGCCCGGCAAAACCAGGCTTTAGCCGACAGGCTGTGCGATCTGATCGAGTCAACGATCAACAAGCGCCTGTGGGCGGAACGCGGCTTGCAGACCGTCTATGCGCGCCTGCCTTCAGCCCGCGACTATCCCGGCGATCACTGGACTCACGTGGTGGACAAGGACAAGCGCCTGCTGCGCGATGTCCTTGAGATTGTCTCTGCCGAGGCGGAAGGTGGACTCTTGAGCGACCTGATCGAGCCGGACGAAGAGGCGATTGAGGAAAAGCCATTCACAGCCCGGCAGGGCAAGCAGGTCTATCGCTTCCAGGCCAGCCGTGGCAGAAAACGCTTTTTGATTGAAGCACAGGGTAACAACACGCTGGGCGAGCTGGATGCCGTGCTGCGCGAGGTCTTTGATCTGGATCCCATGGATCACCTGAGCGAGTTCTCGCTCGTGACCGGCAAACGCGCCCGCCAGCCTTTCGGCCCGCTGGATCCGATGGGCGAATATCCCGCCTGCCGGGTGCGCCTGGCCGGGCTCGGCCTGGAGGCAGGCGCGCAGCTAGAGTACATTTACGATTTTGGCGACAACATCAAGCACGCACTTGACCTGGAAGCCATTGAAGAACCCGAAACCAAGACGCGGTATCCGCGCTACAAGCCAATGAAAGGCCGTGGAGCGTAGAGCAATGATTGTGGCGGCCTAGTAGGCCCTGGCGAAAATCGCCTTCTCCCTGGCGGGCTTGCCGCAATGAATGCACACGCCAGCGCCTTGAGGCTGATCTTGCGGGATGTTGCGCGTGGTGGCCTTGGTCTCTTCTTTAATCTGCGCCTCGCATTCGCGCTCGCCGCACCACCAGGCCAGCGCCCAGGCCTCTTCCAACACCTGCCGGAACTCGCCGTAGGTTTTGGGCTGGTGAGTGTTATCCTGACGGAACTTTTCAGCGCGCCGGTAGAGTTCGGCCTGGATGGTATCCAGCAGCTCGCCCACGCCGCTCACGAGCACGGTCGGGTCCTGCGACATGAATGACTTGCCAGCCTTGCCGGGCACATCGCGCCGCGCGAGCACCACACTGTTCTTTTCCACATCCTTGGGTCCGACCTCGATCCGCAAGGGCACGCCGCGCAACTCCCAGTGGTTGAACTTGAACCCAGGCGAAAACTCTTCGCGGTCGTCCAGCTTGATGCGCACTTGATCTCGCAGCATTGCCTTGATGCGCTCCGCGGCTTCCATCACCCTGCTCTTTTCTTCGTCGCTTTTGTAAATTGGCACAATGACCACCTGGATAGGCGCGAGCCGAGGCGGCAGAACGAGGCCGTTGTCGTCGCCGTGCGTCATGATGATGGCGCCGATAAAGCGCGTCGAAAGACCCCACGAAGTCGTCCAGCAGTGCTGCAGGGTGTTATCTTTGGCCAGGTACTTGATGTCGAACGCCTTGGCAAAGTTCTGGCCGAGCAAGTGCGAGGTCGCCGCCTGCAAGGCTTTCCTGTCGCCCATCATCGCTTCGAGGCTGTACGAAGCTTCCGCCCCGGCAAACTTTTCGCTATCGCTCTTGCGGCCCGCCACCACCGGCACGGCGGCTTCCGAAAGGGCAAAGTCTTTGTACACATCGAGCATCCGCAGCGTTTCTTCCATCGCCTCTTCGGACGTGGCATGAGCGGTGTGGCCTTCCTGCCAGTAAAAGTTGAGCGTGCGGATAAAGAGTTTAGTGCGCATCTCCCAGCGCACCACGTCGCACCACTGGTTGAGCAACATGGGCAGGTCGCGCCACGAGTGGATCCACTGGGCCATCATATGGCCGATGATGGTCTCGGACGTGGGGCGCACCACCAGCGGCTCTTCCAGTTTTTCTCCGCCGCCGTGCGTGACGACCGCCAGCTCCGGCGAAAAGCCCTCGACGTGATGTTTTTCTTTTTCCAAAAAACTCATCGGGATGAGGCTGGGGAAGAGCGCGTTCTGGTGACCGGTGGCCTTGAATCGCTTGTCGAGCGCCTGTGTGATGTTTTCCCACAGCGCCGTGCCGTACGGTCGGACGACCATGCAGCCCCGCACGGGCGCATAATCGGCCAGCTCGCTCATCACGACGAGATCGTTGTACCACTTGTTGAAATCTTCACTTCGGGGTGTCAGTTTGTCGGGCATGAGAGATTTTGCTCCTGACGGTTATGACTAGGCGTTCTGAAAGTCTTGCCAGTCCAACCCCAACTGGCGAACCACCGCCCTCAGCGTACCCAGTTTGAGGTCTTTGGAACCCCAATCTGGCAATGGTGCAAAACGACCAGCGACAGGGTTGTACCACTTGCGATGCGAACCGGAACTGTGGCGCGGCAGTTCCTCGCAACCCATCGCCTTGAGCTTGCGGGCTGCCTCTCGGTATTTCATGCAACTGCTACCGCTGTTTCTATCCAGATGGGAGCGTCGTTCGCTGTCGGTTGAAGCACAGGCGGCAATGTGCGTCCCAGGTCTTGGAAGGCTTCGATGATGGCTTCGAGAGCATCACTTGCGTTGGCAACCGCTCCCTGGATTGAATCGCCTTCAGTGATCAACTCTGGAAGAAGCGGACAAGTGACGGTGTACCCGCCTTCCGGTTGAGCTTCCAAAACCAATGGCAATTTGTAAATCGTGCTCATTTGTGCCTCCTGCTGCTATTCTATCATACATCAGTTTTCTGGAAACTCAACAGGCGCCACTCGCCGTGTGATGTCGTCGTGCAGATTTCGCGATTCGGCGCGGACGGCGACAAGCAAATCGCTTTCCGGCACAATTCTTTTCTCCGCCTGATCGCGCCGCTTGAGTTCGACGCCGCCGTGTGCCAGCGAGCGGTCGCCCACAGTGATGCGCAGCGGCAAGCCAATCAAGTCGGCGTCGTTGAACTTGACGCCGGGCGTTGCCTTGCGGTCATCAAACAGCACTTCAATGCCGCCCTCGCGCAACGTCTGATAGATGCGCTCGGCCGTTGCGCGTGTCTCGGCAGAGTCGCTCGGAATCCAGACGAGCGAGACATGATACGGCGCAATCGTCACGGGCCAGATCAAGCCCTTGTCGTCGTGATGCTCTTCAGCCACGCACGCCAGCAATCGCCCCAGCCCGATGCCATACGAGCCCATCACGATCGGTTTGGCTTCGCCGTTCTCGTCAAGATACGTCGCGCCCATCATCGCGCTATAGCGCGTGCCGAGCTTGAAAATGTTGCCAACCTCGACGCCTCGACTGCCGCGCAGCGGCGAGCCGCACTGCGGGCAGCCATCGCCTTCGCACGCGGCGGCAATGTCGGTTACGATGTCGGCCTTGTAATCGCGTCCCAGGTTGACGTTGAGCAGGTGGTAGCCCGGCTCGTTTGCTCCGGCAACCAGGTTCGGTGATGTGGCAACAGCATCGTCCGCCACAATGATAGCGTTTCGCACGCCAATGGGCGAACCGTAACCCGGCTCGGCGCCCATGGCGCGAATTTCGTCTTCCGTCGCCGGGCGAAGCAGGCTCGCCTTGACCGCATTGGCGAGTTTGGTCTCATTCACTTCCATGTCGCCGCGAATCACGGCAAAGACGAATCGCTCGACGTCCTTGCCACGCTCCGCGTGCGAAAGGGTGGCGACGAGGAACACGGCTTTGGCTGTTCTCGATTTTGGAATATCCAGCAAGGTCGCCAGCGCATCAATCGTCTTGGTGTCCGGCGTGGCGACTTTATCCACAGGCCGCACATCTTCTTGCGGGGCAGGTGGCTTGACAAAGCGCGCAATTTGCCGGTTGGCTGCATAGCCACAATGGCCGCACAGCATGAGCGTATCTTCACCGATGGGGGTGAGGTACATGTACTCGTGCGCCAGCTTGCCGCCCATCATGCCCACGTCGGCGCCCACGGCCACAGTGGGCACCGCGCAGCGATTATAGATGTTGAAATAGGCCTGGTAGTGCGCGCGGTAGTGTTTGTCCAGCCCGGCCTCGTCGCGGTCGAGCGTGTAGCTATCCAGCATGTCAAATTCACGGACGCGCACCAGCCCGGCGCGGGGGCGTGGGTCGTCGCGGAATTTGGTCTGGATGTGGTAAATCAACTGTGGCAGTTGCTTGTATGAGCGGATGTCGCGGCGGGCCAGGTCGGTCACGACTTCTTCGTGCGTCATCGCCAGCACCATGTCGCGCCCCTGGCGATCCTTCAGCCGCCCCAGTTCCGGCCCGATCTCGTACCAGCGGCCTGTCTCTTGCCACAGGTCGGCCGGATGCACGACCGGCATCTTGAGTTCCTGTCCGCCGATGGCGTCAATCTCTTCACGCAAAATGTCGCCCATCTTGCGCAGCGACCGCCACCCAAGTGGCAAGTACGTGAACACGCCGGCCGCCAGTTGCCGGATGAACCCCGCACGCAGCAAAAGCCGATGCGAGATCACCTCGGCTTCCGACGGCGCTTCGCGCAGCGTCTGGCCGAAAAGTTGCGACATCCGTTGACCACCAGCCATCATAATTTGGACTCCTGAAAGTGTCATGTGTTACAGGCACTGTTGGCTAACCGGACTGCGTTGGAGACAAGCGGACTTGCGCAGCAGCGGCACAACCTCACGCACCCCCTCCGCAAAACTGAGCAACGCCCAATCGCGCTCTTTGACGGTGGATTCCCGATGGTAGGCTTGCAGCGCCCGCCGCCAATGAGGGCCGACGAGCACGAGCGGCTTGCGCGGCATCTCGGCGACCTGGAGGAGGCTCCACGAGAGCGCGACTTCGGACAGCGTTCCCACGCCGCCGCGCAGGGCTACGAGCGCGTCGGAGAACGTCACCAGGTAGTGCAGACGCTGGAACAGCGCCGGGAATTTGATTTCTTCGTCCACCCACGGATTGGGCTTCAAGCCCCGATCGTCGAATCGCCCGGTCGTGACGCCGATGACGTGTGCCCCAGCTTCCTTGGCGCCTCGGCTGGTGGCTTCCATGGTGCCGTAATAACCGCCCGTGGCGACGGTATATCCGGCCTGCGCCAGCAGCCGTCCCAACTCGAACGCTTCCGTGTATCCCGCGTCATCCACTTCAATCGCGTTGCCGCCAAACACGGTTACGATGGGCATCGCATTCTCCTGCTGACCGCTGATCACCGGCCACGATCCACTGGCCTATTCGCCCGGCTTGGGGCCAGCCTCCAGACCCGGCAGCGGCGCTTCGGCCTCGCCGATGGCGTCAATGGCCTGGGCCACCGTGCGGAGCAGCTTTTGCACAGGCCGCTCGCTAAACTCTTGAGCAAATTCCTGGGCAGCCTGCACCGGGTCCACATCCCCCTGTGACTCGCGCAGGTAGTGCAGATGATCTATCAACCACAAGTACAGGTCGGCCTCGGTGCGGCCGGGAAAATCGGCCAGCACATTCTGCTCGCGAATCACCTCGACGACGGGCATATACACGGTGTCGTACCAGTGAATTACCGCTTTCTCTTCGCTCACGTCGCGCTGCTCGTCAATGCCCATAAAGTAGCGGTGGACGGCAATGTGCTCGATCAAGTGCTCGTAGCCGCCCGCGATGGTGAAGCGGATAGCTTGTTCCGGGCGCAGTTGATCGAGTTGTGTGCATTCCAAGAACCTTTCGTACTCGCCCAGGATTTCCAGGTCGTCCGCGTTCGCATCCGGCGTGAGCGGCACGCGTGAGCGTACTTCGATCACCTCCGCGTCAATGTATTCAACGCCATGCTCGCGCGCCACCGACACCCGATGATTCCCGTCCAGCACAAAATAGACGTCGCCTACCTGGTAAAGCTTGACCGGCGGCAGCGCTTCATCGCGGTAATAAAAGCTGTTGATCGCCTTCCAACGGTCGGCCGTGTGGGTCTGCGCGGGCAAAAACGCGCTATCGAAATCGCGGTATCGGTCCACACTGCCGATGACGGCTTTAACCGGCACGGTGTGGAGACCGCGATAGGCTGACCCACGCAGGTGCAGTTTGTCTTTAACTTCGTCAAACGATAGCAGCCGGTTCGGTCGCCCGGCCAGCCGCGCCAGCACTCGATTGAAAAACGCTTTGGTGCGTGCCGCGGAATAATCCGGGTCGTAACGAGATGGAACTTGACTCACTAGTTCACCTCAATGTCCAACACGCGAAACGGATGAACGTTGATGACGGTCGTTGCGCCCCAGCGCGTCTCGGTCGCCCCGGGTGCATAGTTTTGATGCCGGTGACCGTGCAGCAGATAACGTGGGCGAAAGATGCGCATCAAGTTCAAGAACGCGTGGAAACCGGTATGTGCGGCGGTCGGCATGTCGTGAATCCCGAGCGGTGGCGAATGGGCGATCAGCACATCCAGCCAGCGTCCGCGCATCAAGCGGTTGGCAGCCAGACCGGGCAGCAACACCAGCGACCGCCAGGTCATTTCGTTTTGTGTGTACTGATGCAGCCCATCCGGCTTGTAACAAATGCAGCCCTCCAGCCCGGCCACCAGCAGGCCGCCGTGATTCACGCAGCGCATATCCACGTTTTCGCCGCCGCCAGGCGCAGTCTTGGTTCCGCCGGCGCTAGTGTATTCCACCAGCGGGTCGTGATTGCCGTAGACATACAACAACGGCGCGTCGAGCATGGTCACCAGGTATTCCAGGTAATAGTACGGCAAGTCGCCGCAACCCAGGATCAGGTCAACTTTGCCTAGCCGTCCGCGCGCGTTCGGGCTGTAGAGCCAATCTACGGTTTCGTCGCTGACGGCCAGAATTTTCACGCCGCGTCCTCCGGCCACGTGCGGCGGTAGTTCGCTTCCAGTTTATCCAGGATCGCCTGCTCCAGATCAATGCCGGTGAGATACGCCAGTTGGAGCAGGTAGAGTGCCACATCGGCCAGCTCACCGGCCAACTCGTCCGGGTGGCGGGCGGCCTCGGTCCATTGGAAATGCTCCAACACTTCGGCAGATTCAATCGCCAGCGACGCGGCAATATTGCGCGGCGTCTGCGGCGCGCGTGAACCAGGCCGATACCACCCCTTAGCCTCGACAAACTTGTTCATCTCGTCAGTGAGTTGTTGAATCTCCATGCTTGACCATACCCTCTCCGGTCGCCTGCGACCGGGGAGGGCCGGGGGCAGAGGCAAATAAAAAGCTAGCTCCTCCATGCTGGTCTGGAGAAGCTAGCTGTGTGCGTCCAAAACGTGCCGTGACCAAGTCGCGCAGCAAGCCTACCCAGACCAACGGCCGGGCGGCAGTGGGCTTTGTGGTTCACATGCGATCGCGGCTGTCATTCTCATTGACCACCCTCAAACTGACGCGGATTATACGCGGAAAGGGAAATGGTGTCAACAGAAAAAAAAAGGCCCGAACGGTCTTGCCTTTCGGGCCAGCTCGTTCCTAGTACATCTTCAACTCGCCCGAGGCGAGCCTGGCGCGGATGCGCGCGGGATCGTTTTGCAGGTGCTCGTCAATGATGGCTTCCACGTCGGCGCAGACGCCCGGCGTCAGCGAGCCGCTCTTGGGATACACGGTAGCCGTCGCCATCAGCGGTTGATCGAGTGGGTGGCCGATCTGCGAGAGGATGTAGACGTTGGTATCGCTCACGGCGGGCACCTTGGCGATGATGTCTTGCGCGATGAGCAGTGCCATGACATTATACACCTTGCCTACGTGGCTGACCGGGTTCTTGCCGGCGGCCGCTTCGAGACTGGCCGTGCGGAACGGCGTGATCAGACCGTTCACGCGATTGCCGCGCCCCACCGCGCCGTCATCACCCATCTCGGCAGAGGTGCCGGTGAGCGTGATATAATAGTCGCCGCGCTTGGCCTGGTCGGCGGTATTGACTTCCACCTTGATCCTGCGATGGTCGAGTTTTTGCGCGAATTCCTGGATAGACGCCTGCGCCGCGCCTTTGGCCTCTTCGTATTCCGTCGCGTCCTTGATTTTGGAGGCGATGAACGGCAGCGCCACGGTCAACGTGATCGCGTCGCCGTTGCGGCAGCCCATCACTTTGACGTCTTCGCCGACGGGGAACTGGTCAATCAACTTGTAGTTGATGAACTGGGCCGTCTCGTAGACCGAGTTCTCCAGGCCGCTGCGCGGCCAGTGGCTGCATCCGAACGACGTGTCGTTCGCCACGACCTGCGTTACCTGATCAATCAACTCGCTCGCGCCGCGCCCGGCGTAGGAATCCACCACGACGTGCTTGTTCGGATCGAGATAGCGCATCGTCTCGCGGATGTGCGACTTGGCCGCCTCGATGGCAATGGTATCCATCGGGACCAGTCGGCCATTGACCTGCGGCGTGCCGCGCCCGGCGATCTGGAGGCGGATGGGCTTGATCATCTCGCCGCCGCCAAAGTGGACGTAGACCTCGCCCGCTACCAACTGCACCTTGTCAAAGTTGTGATGCAACGCCCCGCCCAGGTTCTCCTCGCACCACCGGGTGTACTCGCGGCTGATACGCTCGGCGATGCCGTCGCACAGGCTATCGGGATGGCCGATGCCTTTGCGCTCCACAATCTCAACCGGGAAATCCTCAATGTGCTGTCCCGTTGCTTCCGACACGACAATGTTGCGTCCCATAAGATTCTCTGTTTCCTTTCTGCCCTGCAGGCATGATCTAACAATGAAACTGCCTCTCGCTCAACCTTGCAAAGGTTGTTTAAACGAAACTGCCTCTTCTGGACAAGAAGAGGCAGACAAACGACATTTGCTGGACTCCTCTCATCTTCCAGAATTATCGCTCTGCCGGAATTGGCACCATACCGAATGTCGGGCTGGTTGCCGAGGCTTCACAGGGCCGGTCCCTCCGCCTCTCTGGATAAGAGTGTCAATGGAGTATTAGACTGTTAGAACACCATGATACCATACCAGATTTCAAATGTCAAATCTCAAGCAGCACAAGGGCCGGAAGACCGAAAGTTAATCCCTTGACAACACGCCCAAAACCGATATAATTGGCCTCACAAAACCAAACGACATCCAGTTGCGAACGCCAGCCCATCTACCACCCTTGAAGATGGGCTGGTTTACGCTTGCCTGGTGGTTTTTTGCTTTTTGACGGCGGGTATAGGAGGCGTGAGTGGAAGCTAAAGATTTCCGTGCGTTGCGTGTAAGCCTGGCTTCACCGGAGCAGATCAAGTCTTGGTCTTACGGCGAAGTGACCAAGCCGGAGACCATCAACTATCGCCGGTTGCGCCCGGAGAAGGACGGCCTGTTCTGCGAGGCCATCTTTGGGCCGACCAAAGACTGGCAGTGTTACTGCGGCAAGTACAAGAACGTGCGCTATCGCGGCATTATCTGCGACAAGTGCGGCGTAGAAGTCACCCGCGCCGCCGTCCGCCGCGAGCGCATGGGCCACATTGAGCTGGCTGCGCCTGTGGCGCACGTCTGGTACACTCGCCGTGTTCCCAGCTACCTCGGTTTGCTCCTGGACATCTCTCGCCGCAACCTCGACCGGGTTCTGTACTTTGCCCAGTACATTATCACCTACGTGGACGAAGAGGCGCGGCAAAAAGCGCTCAAGCGTCTGGACGAGGAAACCGAGCGCGAGCGCAAGCAGAGGGAGATCGAGGCGAAGGAAGCGGCTGCCACGCTCAAATCCAAAGTCGAGACTGACGTGGACAAGCGCAAGGCTCACCGTGAAGAGCGCGCGGAGAAACTGGAAGAGAAACTCACTTCCGCCACCGAGCCGTTGATGAAGGAAGCCCAGGCACTCGAAAAGCGCATCGAGGAGCGCCTGGGCGGCCAGATTCGCACGCCGATCGTGTTCGAGTCGGCCAAGGTCACCATCGCCGAAGCAGGCGAGACGATTGGCAAGGAACACCTCACCAAGCTTCGCAAACTGGTCAAGGCTCGGCTGGACGAACTGAAGGATAAGAACGCCGAAGAGCGCGAACGCGCGCTAGCCAAGATTGACCTGGACATTACCACACTCAAAGAAAGTCTGGCGAAAGAGATCGAAGAGGTCGAGACCAAGTTGGCCCAGGATGTCGAGGCGCTTCAGGCAAAAGCCGGCGCCGAGCGCGACGAATTGATGGCGCTCGCGCCGATGCAGTTCCTCACCGAGACCAAATACCGCGACATAAAGTCACGCTGGGGCCAGGTGTTCAAGGCTGACATGGGAGCGGAAGCGTTCTATGACATCCTCGCTCGCATGGACATGGATGTGCTCGCGAAGGAACTATGGCGCGAAGTCAAGACCAGCAAGTCAAAGCAAAAGCGCAAAAAGGCTATCAAGCGCTTGCGCGTAGTGGAGAATTTCCGCAAGTCCAACAACCGGCCCGAGTGGATGATCCTCACGATCCTGCCGGTCATCCCGCCCGACCTGCGCCCGATGGTGCAGCTCGACGGCGGGCGCTTTGCCACGTCGGACTTGAATGACCTGTATCGCCGCGTCATCAATCGCAACAATCGTTTGAAGCGACTGATCGAACTCGGCGCGCCGGACGTGATCGTGCGCAACGAAAAGCGGATGTTGCAAGAAGCGGTAGACAGCCTGATAGACAACTCGCAGCGCGGCAAGGCGCTCTCGCGCCGCCGCCGCCGCGAACTGAAATCGCTCAGCGACATTCTCAAGGGTAAAAAGGGCCGCTTCCGCCGCAACCTGCTGGGCAAGCGCGTGGATTATTCCGGGCGCTCGGTCATCGTCATCGGCCCCAAGCTCAAGCTGCATCAATGCGGCCTGCCCAAGACGATGGCGCTAGAGCTTTACCGGCCCTTTGTCGTCAGCAAGCTCGTCCAATACAACTATGCCTCCAACGTCAAGGGCGCCCGGCGCATCATCGAGCGCGAGCGGCCCGAGGTGTGGGAAGTCTTGGAAGAAGTCATCAAGGAGCGCCCTGTGCTGCTCAACCGGGCGCCCACGCTGCACCGCCTGGGCATCCAGGCGTTCGAGCCGATCCTGGTGGAAGGCAAGGCCATCCAGATTCACCCGCTGGTGTGCGCCGCGTTCAACGCCGACTTTGACGGCGACCAGATGGCCGTGCACGTCCCGCTGTCCGACAAGGCAGTGGAAGAATCGCGCCACTTGATGCTTTCGACGCAAAACTTGCTCGCGCCCCGCGACGGCGAGCCTATCGTCGGCCCGGCCAAGGATATGGTGTTGGGCGCCTATTACCTCACCATGGAAAAGCCTGGCCAGAAAGGCGAGGGCATAACCTTTGTGGACATTGACGAGGTCGAACTGGCCTACAGCCTGGGCCAGGTGGACTTGCACGCCAAGATCAAACTGCTGCAATACAAAGAGGGCGGCAAGCGCAAGCAGCCTATCGAGACGACCGCCGGGCGCGCGCTGTTCAACCAAATCGTGCCGGAAGAAATCCGCTTTGTCAACGATTTGATGGACAAGGGCAGCCTGCAAAAGCTCGTCGCCAAGTGCTACCAAAAGGTCGGCCCGGCCGAGACGACCGAGTTTGTGGACCGAATCAAGAGCATTGGCTTCAAGTACGCCACCATTTCTGGCACGTCCATCGCCGTCTCGGACATTACCGTGCCGGAAGAAAAGAAAACCATTCTGGACAAGATCAATGCCGAGGTGTCCGAGGTCGAGCGCGAGTACCGTCGCGGCCTGCTCACCGAAGACGAGCAGTACAACCGCACCGTCGAATTGTGGCAGCAAGCCACGGCTCTGGTGGCCGATGCGGTCAAAAAGGGACTGAATCCCCAAATGCCGCTCAGCGTGATGGCGCGCTCGGGCGCGACCAAAGGCGGCTTTCAGCCGATCACGCAGTTGGCCGGGATGCGCGGCTTGATGGCCGACCCGGCCGGGCGCATCATCTCGCTGCCGATTCGCTCCAACTTTCGTGAAGGACTGACGGCGCTGGAATACTTTATCTCGACGCACGGCGCGCGCAAAGGTCTGGCCGACACTGCGCTGCGCACCGCCGACGCCGGTTATCTCACCCGCCGCCTGGTGGATGTGGCGCAGGACATGATCGTCAACGATTACGACTGCAGTACGAAATCCGGCCTGTGGATCCACCGCGCCGACGACGTGGGCGGGCAGACGCTCGCTCAACGCATCGTGGGCCGCGTGCTGGCTGGAAACGTCAGCCACCCCAAGACCGGCGAGATCGTCACCGCCGGCGAGGTCAAGGCGGAACGCGACGTTCTTCTGAACGAGGACCTGGCTGAAGCGATTGACAAGTCGGGCGTGGCAGAGGTATTCGTCCGCTCGGTGATGATGTGCCAGATGCGGCACGGTGTGTGCGCCATGTGCTTCGGGCGCGACCTGGG
>CAYGWJ010000355.1:0-17744 GCA_964353405.1 uncultured Anaerolineae bacterium | reverse complement strand
CGGTTTTGACGAGGGCATCAGCGGGGCCGAGTTTGGCGACCGGCTGGGACGGCAGGCGCGGCGCTTTGGCGTCGAGATTTTGCAGGCGCAATCGGTCAAAGAGATTTCTCAGGATGGGCAATACCTGAGCGTCACAACCGGCGATGGCGCACAGCATGAAACCAAAGCCGTATTGCTGGCGACTGGCGCGCGCTACCGCCGGATGAACATTCCCGGTGAAGAAGAATTGATTGGCGTCAATATCCACTTTTGCGCCACGTGCGACGGCGCGTTCTACAAAGGCAAAAAAGTGCTCGTCGTGGGCGGGGGCAACAGCGGGTTCGAAGAGGGACTATTCCTGCTCAGGTTCGCCGCGCAGGTGGATATTGTCCAGTTCGCGCCAGAGGTCAAGGCCAGCCAGATTCTCCAGGACAAGGTGGCCGAAAAGCCGAACATGACCGTGACGGTCAACCACGCGGTCCAGGCGTTCAGAGGCAAAAACAAGCTGGAAGCTGTCATCGTGCAGGATCGCGCCACAGGCGAGTCGAAAGAATGGCACTATGACGGCGTGTTCGTGTTCATCGGCCTTGCGCGGTTGAGTACAACCGCGGTTGAGTACAACCGCCGAATAGCGGCCTGGTCAAGGGCAAGGTGCAGCTTGATCCGTATGACTTTGTTCTCACGGACGGGACTCTGATGACGACGATGCCGGGGTTGTTTGCCGCGGGAGACGTACGCGCCGGGTCCACCAACGGTTGTACTCAACCGCGCAAGCCGCCTCGGCAGCCGGCGAAGGCGCGACGGCGGCGCTGATGATGTCGAAAGACAGGCAGTATCTCAAGCAGGTGGGGTGAGCACCAGATCTTGCAGGCTCCAAGGACCGGGAGGCCCTTTACAAATCGGCGACAGCGCTGGCAACGTGCTGGCTGAACTTGGGGCTGATGATGCGCTGCCAGGCCTGGGGAAACGTGTGCACGAGATGCTCGAGTTCCGCCTGACGTGCGGCCAGATAAGATGCCACGCCCGGCGCGACGATCGGTTCAGCGGGGCGGACTGGCATATCTGCCTCGGCGTGGCTCCAAGTTCCCCACGTTAAAAAGTCACGGAGCAGGTTGCAGGTCACCACGGCATCCTGCAGGTCGCCCAGATGATCCTGCATGACCTTGATGTCTTCGATCAACGACTTGGCCTCTGATCCCAGCACTTGTTGAAAGAATTCCAGTGTGTAGCGCAGCCCCTTGAACGCGATGCGGAGTTGATGAAATCGCACGAGCGGCGTGTCAGGCCGGATGATCCATTCATCAAAGGCGCGCACGGCCGCCAGATGTTGATACAGCGCCACAGGCGCGATATGCCGGACGCGGTGAGGCAGTGGCTCGCCTTCTGACGCGATGGCCGGCAGTGCTCCCGCCCCCGGCGTTTGCAGGAATACATCGAATTGCTCTTTAAAGTCAGTGTAAAGCTTGCTGTCCAACCCGGTCAGCATCTGCGCGCGAGCCTGGTCTCGCTCGACTTGCCACGCCGCCAGCAAAGGCGCCAACTCGCCTTGACGCTCGGGCGGCAACTGCTCCAGGTAAAGCTGGGTCTTGGCGCGAAACACGTCCAGATCGCGCACGGCGCCCAGCGCCCTACCCGTCCGCCGTAATGCTTTGACAAATGGCTTGATCGCTGCCGGGTCCAGATAGTCTGCGAACACGCGCACTGCGGCGCGCATGCGCCGGGTCGCCACGCGCATGTGGTGCAGATCTTCAATGTCCTCGCCCAAGCGAGTGCCCGGCTCGTAATACAACATGCGCTGGAAATGAAAGTATAACGTCTTGCGCCCAGCCTCGGCCATCGCGTCGTCCACGTTCAGGCCGGGCTGCTCCAGCAGAGGCAACCGCAACACGCCCAGACGATACGTCACGCCGCCCATGGTCACGGTGGTAATAGGCTTGAACCTCAGGTCCAGGCCAAACACCAACCGCCACAGATCGCTGTTCTTTTGCGCTTGCTCAGCATCCGTTGCAGCCTGTGGGCCAATCACCTCCAGCTCGACCAGTCCTTCTTGCGCGTGCAATTCCCCAATGCTGCTGCGCGTGTGAGTGTACACCAGCCCGTCCGCCATGCGCACCAGCGACGCCAGTGCAAGTGCTTGCGTTCGCAACGGCTCGGCTAGTTCAAATTTCTGTGACAACTGGTCAAGTTTGTCCGGCGTGATTCGCTTGGCGTGCAAGAATGCGGCAACTGACATCACCAAGCGGTCACGCTGATCCATGCCGGCGGTCTCGGCAGAGAGCAAAATGTCTCGCCCGACCGCCCCATGGCGATGGGCATCGGTGCCCAGGCCAATGTCGTGAGTCAGCGCCGCCTTCTCCAACAGAACGCGGCGCTCGTCGGGCAGACGATGGAACGGCATCAAGCGATCGAATAATGCCAGCGCGGCGTCGGCTACGGCGCGCGCGTGTGCCTGATCCACGTCAAAGCGTTCGAGTAAAGCCTGGACAGGCGACGCCGCCTGCGACGCCGCCAGAATCTTGACCATGGACGCCAGCACACGCTGGGGGAAAATGCCCAGCCGCTTGAGTCGAAACGCGGCCCGCCAATATCTGACCCGCCGTTCGCAAAGCCCGGCGCGCTCGCCTGCCTCCACTTGTGTTGTGCCCTCGTTCAATGCCAGCAAGGCGCGCGCGCGGCGGCCATAGCCATCATCACGCGCGGCAATCTGTGTCAGGGTGCTCTGTTCATTCGGCGTCAACAGGCGCTGGGCGGATACCCACTCGAGCGCCCGCTCGAACTTGGAACGCGCTTCTGGGTGCAAGCCCCATTCACTCTGCAGGCTGGCGACGATTACGGCCAAATCCTCTTCGGTTCCTTCAGTCTTCAGTTCGACTTCCAGCTCATAGAATGTTTGCTCTCGATCACCCGCAAGGATGTGCACATCATCCAGGCAGAGTTCGGCGATGGCGCTGGGCGGTTCGCCTTGACTGACCGAGCGCACAATGCGAGCCTGGCTCAGGTCAAAAAGCGGAAACAGAGGTTCATCGCCGATCCAAGCGAGGATATGCTGCCGCGCTTCGCCGTCAGGCCATTGCGCGGGCGGCGCTTCGGCGGGCAAAAGCACTTCGAACTCTTGGCGACGGTGCACGGCATCCGAGGCGCTGGTGAGCTGCTTGACCGTCATGATGATTTGCCCGTCGCGTTCACGCTTGCGGCATGTGTAGCCGGCGGCCAGGATCAGGCGTCCGGCTGTATCCAGGTACGTATCGTGCACCTGCTTGATCTGGCCGGTCGAAAGGCGATCCTCGCCCGAAAGCGCAAAACCCGCCAGGCTCTCAACCGACTGCAAACGCTGCCGAGTCTCGGCATCCGGGATGTTGAATTTGGCTTCGATTTCCATGAGACGCCTGCTCTTTTACCAGAGGCGTTCGTTCAACGCACGTGCGCAAGAGCCAGCACAGACGGTGGGATGAGCCAGACCAGCTCACCATGCAGGGATTTGTTGTTCAAGTAGTTTGACATGGTTTCACTTCGTTCCTTCCCTATCCGTTCCTTTCCCAATCCGCTGTTTTCGTTGTTCAATTCGTTGTTCAATTCGTTGTTCAATTCCACGCAGGCCAGGCTGCCCTTTTTACACGCAATGCGACCTCCACCGATCAGCTCGCCGATGAGCTGGCTGAAATCCGGTTCATGGCCGACCAGCATCAAGGCCTTTGCCTCAGGATAGGCTTGCAAGATTCCCGCCAGTTGATTCGATCTAAAGCCCGGGCTGAGCCGCTCGTCTTTGACCAGCTTATCGGCCATGTTCAATAGCTGCGCGACAATCTCGGCCGTCTGGTAGGCGCGCACCAGAGGACTGGTGAGGATCACGTCAAGGTTCAGGTTCAACCTGGCGAGGGTCGCCGCTTCGCGGGCCATACGCTCTTTGCCTGCGTCCGTCAACGGGCGATCAAAATCGTCGCCCGCCCACGTTTCGCGATCGCCCGCCAGACCGTGGCGAAGAAGATAAAGTTTCATGGTTATGCTCCATCCACCAAGTCCTCTCGGGCCATCTCGACGCGTCGCTGGATGAACCAGGCTTGACTGTTGAGCGGCTGATCCTCCGGGCCGGGCTGCACGCGCGCGTATGCGCCGTCCGGCAACATTCGACGCGCCTTGACGTTATCGGCCATATAAGTCGCCAGCACCTCGTCGCGCAGGTGACGCACCAGCCGCTTGTCTTCGATAGGGAATAACAGCTCGACGCGCCGGTCGAGGTTGCGCAGCATCAAGTCGGCGCTGCCGAGATACACCTCGTCATTGCCGCCATTCCGAAACCAATAAATGCGGGTGTGTTCGAGAAAGCGCCCCACGACGCTCGTCACCTGGATGTTGTCGCTGACACCCTCGATCCCCGGCCGCAGACAACACATACCCCGCACCAGCAGATCTATCTTGACACCGGCTTGGGACGCCTGGTAGAGCAACCTCATCATCCGCTCGTCCACCAGCGAGTTGATTTTAAAGATCAGGTGTCCTGGCTCGCCGCGCTGCTGGTGCTCGATCTCGCGCTGGATGAGAGCTTCCAGGCCAGAGCGCAGATTGATCGGCGCGACCAGGCACTTGTGATAGTCCTTCTTGGCCGAATACCCGGTGAGGTAGTTAAAGATGTCGGAGACATCCTCGCCGATGTCTTCGTCACAGGTAAAGAGGCCCAGATCGGTATAGATCTGCGCCGTGACGGCGTTATAGTTGCCTGTGGCAAGATGAATGTAGCGCCGGATGCGCTCGCCTTCTTTGCGCACCACCAGCGCCATCTTGGAGTGCGTCTTGAGTCCGAGCAGGCCATACACCACGTGGACACCTTCGCGCTCCAATGCCTTGGCCCACTCGATGTTGCTTTCTTCGTCAAAGCGCGCTTTGAGCTCCACGAGGACGGCGACCTGCTTGCCATTCTGCACGGCTTCCAGCAAGACCTGCACGATAGGTGAGTTGGGGCCGACACGGTACAGCGTTTGCTTGATCGCCAGCACGTCCGGATCGTTGGCGGCTGTCTTGAGAAAGCTCACCACTGGCGTGAACGAATCGTAGGGATGGTGAAGCAAAATATCCTGGCGGCGGATGGCGGCAAAAATGTCGCCTTCGGCGAGCCTGGCGTCCAGTGGGGGTGGAACCGCAGGCAAAAAGGGCGGGTCTTTGAGGTCGTGGCGATCCACGCTGTAAAGGCTCCTGAGACTGCTGAGGCCCAGCGGTGTGTCCAGTGTGTAAATATCGTTGCGATCCAGCTCCAGGTTTTCGATCAAGATGTTGCGCACGTGCGTCGGCATGGAATCGGTCACGGTGACACGCACGGCCTGACCAAAGCGCCTCTGCCGGACACTCTGCTCGATGGTTTCGAGCAAGTCCTCGGCTTCCAGCTCCTGGATCATCATTTCGGCATCGCGCGTGATGCGGAAGGGATGCGCTTCGATGACTTGCATGCCGGGGAACAGCATATCAATGTGCGCCGCCACGACCTGCTCCAGCCACACGAAATAATGGTGATAAGGGGCCGTGCCGTCTTTGCGCGTCGCTCCCGATGACCGCCGCAATCGCGACTTGATCGGCGCCAAACGGGGCAGGGTGTCTGGCACTTTGATGCGCGCAAAGTGTTGCTCGCCTTCTTTGTCGTGGATCACCACGGCCAGGTTCAGGCTCAGGTTCGAGATGTGCGGGAAGGGACGGCCCGGGTCGAACGCCAGCGGGGTGAGCACCGGAAACACCACTTGCTTGAAATACTGCTTGACGCTGGCCTTTTGCCTCCGGTCCAGAGCATCATAACTGAGGATGTGAAGGCCGGCCTGGTCGAGCTGGGGGAGAAGGTCATGCAAGCACTCGCGCGCCTCCGTCATGAGCTGTTGGGCCACCTTGCGGACCGCTGCCAGTTGCTCGGCGGGGGTCAAGCCATCCGGCGAGAGCTCCACAACGCCTGCCTCGATCTGCTGCTTGAGACCGGCGACGCGCACCATGAAAAACTCGTCCAGGTTCGAGCCGACGATTCCCAGGAACTTGACTCGTTCCAGCAGCGGGTTGCTTTCGTCGCGCGCCTCTTCCAGCACGCGGCGAAAGAACTGCAGCATGCCTAGCTCGCGGTTGACGTAGAGCTTGGGATCGTCCAGGTCAAACCGGGGACGAGCCGCTCTTCTTGTCCTTGCGCTTCTTGTCTGACTTTGTCTTGCCACGGCCGGCTGCCTCCGCGAACGGGTCATAGTTCAATTCCTTGCTCAGCTTGTCCACCAGCGTCTTGAGCGCTTTGACCCGGCCATACCACTTGCAGTTGGATTCGACAATCGTCCACGGCGCGGTGACCGTGCTCGTCTTGAGCAGCATGTCGTTGACCGCCTGCTCGTACGAGTCCCACTTGTCGCGATTGCGCCAGTCCTCCGAGGTCAGCTTCCAGCCTTTGAGCTCATCGGCGGATCGCTCGTTAAAGCGGCGGAGCTGCTCGTCCTTGCTGACGTGCACCCAGAACTTGAAGAGGATCGTGCCAAAGTCCACCAGCTCGCGCTCGAACTGGTTGATCTCACGAAAGGCACGCTTCCAATCGGCTTCGGAGCAAAAGCCCTCGATGCGTTCTACCATCACGCGGCCATACCAGCTGCGGTCAAAGATAACGATCTGCCCGGCTTCCGGCAAGCGCCGCCAAAAGCGCCAGAGGTAGTGATGCGTCGCGTCGTCGCCCTGCGGCGCGGCAATCGCCTGGACAGCATACCCGCGCGGGTCGAGTCGTTCCGTCACACGCTTGATCGTGCCGCCTTTGCCGGCCGCATCCCAGCCCTCAAAGACCATGATGACGGGGCGCTGCTGCACATACACCTGGTAGCCCAGCGCGCTCAGGGCCACCTGGTATTTGATGAGCGATTCAAGGTATTCTTCTTTGTCCATCGAGACGGACAGGTCAACAGTTTCTAACATGGTCGGCTCCTTTTATGAAACCTTGCAAGCCATTTCTAATCAATTGACACTCAATCTTGCTTTTTCGCCGTTTCTTTCTTGCGCTTCTTTTTGCGGACTGGCTCGGATTCAGGCTCGGCGGCCGCATCTTCTTTGCGCTTGGTCTTGCGGGTCTTTATGCCGGGGCTCTCGGTGACCACTGCCTGCTCCTCGGCCGGTGGAGTGGGGAGAGTCTCTTGTGCCGGCGCTTCCTCCTGTTCCAGGTCTTCGGTCACGGTTGCTGTGGGGGCCGGCGTAGGCGGAAGCGCGCCGGGGATCTTGCCCAATCGCTCTTCCAACGAAGCGATGATGGTCCGAAAGATCTTGACGTGCGTCCAGTAGCGGTCGGTGGCTTCCACAATCGCCCACGGCCCCCATTCGGAATTGGTGCGCTCCAACATCTCTTCGACCGCCAGGAGATAGTCGTCATATTTGCTGTGATGCTCCCAGTCCTCGGCGGTCACCTGCCAGGCCGTCAGCGGATCCTGAACGAGTTTCTTATAGCGCCGTTTTTGCTCTTGCTTGCTGATGTGTAGCCAGAACTTGATGATGAGATATCCATCGTCGGCAATCGCCCGCTCAAAGTCCACGATGTCACGGTAAGCGCGCCGCCATTCCGGTTCCGGCGTCAGGTTTTCTATGCGTTCGACCAGCACGCGCCCGTACCACGAACGGTCGAACATGGCCCACTCGCCGCGCCCGGGCAGCTTGAGCCAAAAGCGCCACAGCCAGGGGCGTTTCTGCTCGTAGGTGCGCGCGGCGCGGATCGGATAGAGCTTGAATCCACGCGGGTCGAGCCGCGCCGTCAGCGTCTGGATGGAGGTGCCCTTGCCGGAGGCATCCCACCCTTCAAACAGGATGACGATAGGGATCTTGGCGTCCCACGCTGCTTTTTGCAGCGAGTAGAGGCGATTGCGCAGCGCGGGCATCAGCTTTTTGTACTCTTTTTTGTCGAGCGACTTGGTGAGGTCAACTTCTTCGAGCATGGTTACCGACTCCTTCATGGATTTCAGCAAAAGCGGCTCGATGGTTCTTGCGCCGAATGACTCTTCCGGCGAAAGATGCGAGGGATCAGCTCCAGTGGAGCACTGGCAATTATAACACAGGCAGGGGAAACAAGGGAAATGCGCGGCGTGGCAGGTTGGCGCTCATACAATTCGGCTAGTTTCTGTTGCCGTTGAGTGTTCATGCTTCTATTATAGCCCGCTCGGCACAGGGGGACAAACGCGACGCACGCCGTCGGGAAAAGTGACCTCAAGGCATGCGTCAACATACTTTACATCTTCATAACAGAGATACTCTTCATGGGTGAGGTGAGCCGGCCGGTTAAATGACATCCAATCGCCGGGGTTAGGGGTAGGCAGGTGATCTTGCGCGTTTGGCAGGCGTGTGCCCCGGTAACGATGGGTGAGATAGAGACCTCGTGGAGAGTTTTCGCCCTTGGGCGCGTATCCTCTCAAAAAGTGGGGGGACTTGAACCTTGCGAAGGTTTCCGCTCATTACGCAGCGAACTCGGACTAAACCTTCGCAAGGTTCTTTCCCCGGATTATTGAGATGATACTTGGGCGCTGTATCCTCTACAGCGCCCAAGGACCCAAAGAAGAGTTTCCGCCGAGTCCTCTCGACGGCTACTTGAACAGCGCGTTGACTTTCTTAGCCGCGTCGGGCAGCGCTGTTGCCGGATCGGCTGTACCCAACCAGATGCTCCCCATTATCTCCGTCATGATCGGGGTAATCTCAGAGGCATGATCGGTGACGGGGAACAGGAAGGTGCCGTCTTTCTCCAACGCCTGTTTGGTGTAGGCAGAGATATCCAGCCCCTTGGCTTTGTACGCCTCCACCGCCTTGTTCACTGCCGCCTCCTGCGCCGGGAAGACTACAGCCGCCGCGCCGACCACGTTGGCACACTCGGGTGAAGCCAGGTACTTGACCCACTGCCAGGCTTCTTCCTGGTGCTTGGAACCCACCCAGATCGAGTCGGCCAGGCCGTTGAACATGCTTTTGCGGCCATTCGGGCCAAGGGGGAGACGGGCAAAACCAATCTTGAAGGGGGATTTGGCATAGTAGGTGATCGTCCACGAGCCGTCGCTCACCATGGCCACTTTTCCTGAGCTGAACAGGGCGGCGCCCCCCAGGCTGGCAATATCGGTAAAAGGCGGAGCATAGTGTTTTACCAACATCAGTTTCTGCATCCAGGTAATGGTTTCGATCAGCTTGGGATCATCGTAATAATACTTTGTGTCATAGAGCTTGTCGTTGAACTTCCAGCCGTTGGAATAAGCAAAGTAACTCCACTGTGTCTGGCCGTAGGGCCCCCCGGAATCATTGTACGCAAACGGGGTAAAACCGTATTGAACGACGTTCTTATTATCAAAGGCCGGGTCCAGCGCATTTTTGCCGTTCTTGTCGAGGGTCAATTTGGCGGCGATCTGTTCAAAGGTGCCGCCGTCTTTGGGATTCCACGTGGCGCTGTTAAGCTCATCCACCGTGACGCCCGCCTTGTCCAGCATGGCTTGGTTGTAGACCACGGCGATCGTATCCCAGTCTTTGGGCAAGCCAAAGCGCTTGCCGTCTCGCCCCCACAGATCGGCCAGGCCGGACAAATAGATGCCCAAATCTACTTTATCCCGCACCACCAGCGGCTGAATATCCACCAGTTGATTCTTGGAGGCAAACTCCGGGTACTTGGCTAAATGGTTGGTGAACACGTCGGGCGCGTTGCCGGCCGCCATGGAGGTCTGGAGATTGGTCCAATAGTCTCCCCAGCCCATCTGGGTGATCTCAATTTTGATTTTGGGGTTCTTGGCCATGAAATCAGTGGCGCATTGCTGATAAGGCCCGAGCTGATTGGTGTCCCACAGGAAGTAAGCGATTTTGACCTCGCCGCCACCGCTGGCCGGCGCCGCGGTTGAGCCGGCGGGTGGGGCGGCGGGTGGCGTGGTGCTGGTGCAAGCGCCCAACACCAAGCTCGCCAGGACCAACATAGAGGTCAGATACCAGGTCAAGCGTTTGTGTTTCATTTTCTTCTCCTTTGAAGAGTAGTAGGGTGGTTCTTTTTTGTCTGGGTTTGATCGCGCTGATGGAATGATCAGCAAATCTGTCAAGCTATTTTCCACCTCCTTACTGATTTTATTTGATCCCGGTAAACCCGATCGAATCTAGCAAACGTCGGCCCACAATAAAGAAGACGAGAATGGTGGGAATAATGGCCAGCGTTGTGCCTGACATCAAACCGCTCCAATCTGGCGCGCCATAGGAGGTTTGCGAGCGGAAAATTCCTAGCGCCACGGTCAGCACGCGTGTGTTAACATTCTGCCCGCCGACGATCAACGGCCACAGGTAGTCATTCCACGCCGCGATGAACGTGATGACCCCCAGCGTTACCACTTGTGGCTGGGCGATGGGCAAAATAATCCGCCAGAAGATCATAAAGCGGCTGGCGCCGTCTATCAGGCCAGCTTCCTCAATTTCCCGATTAACCCCCAGGAAGAACTGGCGCATAAAAAAGACGGCAAATGGCGTCATCAGGAGGTAGGGCGACATCATCCCCTGGAAGGTGCCGATCCAGCCGAGCTGGCGCATCAAGATAAAGTTGGGGATCAGCATCACAATGCTGGGGATCGTCAACGCCGAAATATACAACGTGAAGAGGATGTTCCGCAGCGGGAACTGCAAGCGGGCAAACGCATACGCGCCCATCGCACAGAAGAACACCTGGCTGACCGTAATCGCCAACGCGAAAAAAAACGAGTTGCGCAAGGCGACGATGAAATTGATCGACTGCCCGGCGCCGCCAAGAGCCACCGCCTTGGCAGGATCCATAAGCCCCATTACCCGCAGGAAATTATCCAAGGTGGACTGGACGGGCAGCAGCGACGTAGCGGTGGTTAAGGTCAGCGGGGAGGGGATCAACGCGGTACGCAATACCCAGTAGAAAGGAAACAGCGTGATAAAGACCACCACCGCCATGACGCCCCACATCCCGATCCTACCCATATTCACCGGACGCTTGGCCTTTGGCCTTGCTATCGTTGTCATGTTTTTCCTCCTTACTGGCTAGCGGATAGCCTGTTCGGTCTGTTTGTCAAAGATGTGGAAATTCCCCATGTTGGCGACGATGTCAACCTTGTTGCCTACACGGGCACGGGTGCGCGGATCCACGATGGCGACGAACTGTTTGCCGCCAGAGAGCAGGTACAGGTTCACCGAGCTGCCCATCAGCTCGGTCACGTCCACCTCAGATGGAATGCGGCCCGCCACCACGCCGGGCGGTGTGAATTCCGGATCGTGCAGGTCTTCTGGGCGGATGCCCATGACGAGGTCTTTGCCGGCGTAGGGCTGCAGCGCCTTGAGGCGATCTGTCGGCACGTCCAAATGGAAGGAACCGCCGTCAATGACAAGCTTGCCGTCACGGGTGGTCAGGCGCACATCGAAAAAGTTCATCGCCGGCGAGCCGATGAACCCGGCCACAAAAACGTTGGCGGGCCGATCGTACAGCGTCTGCGGCGTGTCAATCTGGTGCAGGATGCCGTCCTTCATCACGGCGATGCGCGTGCCCATCGTCATCGCCTCGGTCTGGTCGTGCGTCACGTAAATGAATGTCGTCCCCAAGCGTTGGTGCAGCTTGGAAATATTGGCCCGGGTTTCGACGCGCAGTTTAGCGTCCAGGTTGGAGAGTGGCTCGTCCAAGAGAAAGACCTTGGGTTCGCGGACGATAGCGCGCCCAACGGCCACGCGCTGGCGCTGACCACCGGAGAGCTGTTTGGGCTTGCGGCCCAGCAGTTGCTCGATGCCCAGGAGTTGCGCGGCTTCCTTCACGCGCCGATCGATCTCGGCCTTGGGCGTCTTGCGCAGCTTTAGCCCGAACGCCATGTTTTCGTACACGGTCATGTGCGGGTAAAGCGCGTAGGACTGGAACACCATGGCGATGTCACGGTCCTTGGGCGCGACATCGTTGACGAGTCTGTCGCCGATGTAGATATTGCCCTCGCTTACCTCTTCCAATCCGGCTAGCATTCGCAGACTGGTGGACTTGCCGCAGCCGGACGGGCCGACAAAGACAAGAAATTCCTTGTCGGCAACATCAATGTTAAAGTCGTTGACTGCCACGACCTCCCCGTACCGCTTGAACACGTGCTCGTATTTGACACTGGCCATGGTAGGCCTCCTTGTGAATTTGGGACCGAGCCGGGGTCAATACCCGTCACCACCGGGCCAGTTCCAGTTGCCCCTGGCAAGTCCCAGGGGTTGAGTATATTTATATGAACTAGTCCACTTCGCCGGCGCGCATCAGACGCATCTGGATGAGGCTGACGACGACTAGAATCAGGAACAAGACCACCGAGAGCGCCGTCGCGTAGCCCATATTGAACCGCACAAAGGCATGCTCGTAGATCAGCCAGTTGATCACCTTGGTCGCGTTAACCGGCCCGCCCTTGGTGGTGATCGCGACCGTGTCAAAGATTTGAAATGACCCGACGATCGAGGTCACCAGGACAAACACCAGCACCGGGCGCAAGAGGGGCAAAGTGATGCCCCAAAACATCTGGGCTTCCGAGGCCCCATCTACGCTGCCCGCCTCGTAGATCGAACGGTCAATCGTCTGCAGTCCGGCAAAGACCAGCAGCGCCGTGTAGCCCATGTGCCGCCAGATGTTGATGAGTGCAATCGAGGGAATAGCCAAGCCTGGCGAACCCAGGAAAGGTATGGTTTGAAGCCCCATCCCTTTGATGGTCACGTTGATAAAGCCCAGAATAGGGTCCATCAGCCACAGCCACAGGAGGGCCACCACCACATTCGGCATCAGCCAGGGGAGGACGAGGATCCCCCGGAGGACATTCGAATGCGTTAGCCGGTCCATCAGAACCGCCAGCAGGACGGCAATCACGGTCTGGATGGGAATGTTCCAGAGCACATACAGGGAGGTGACCTTCAGCGCATTCCAGAAATCGGGGTCTTGTATCAGACGCACATAGTTCTGTAAACCGACAAACTGCGGCTCCTGCAGCATGTTCCAGTTGGTAAAGCTGACCGTCAAGCCGCGTATGGCCGGGACCGCATAAAAGACGCTAAAGCCGACCAGACTGGGAAGTAAAAAGAGATAAGCTGTCAGGGCTTCTGGATTGAACCAACGCTTGACCCAGGCCGGTTGGGGCTGCGAATAGCCCGGTTGCAGGGTCGCTGTCTTGATGCTCATAAAGCCTCCTTCTCTGATTTAATGGGGTGGGTAATTCGGCAGAGTATTTCCAACAGGGTGGTTGGCAATACCGGCTTGACCAAACAGAGGGTGGCCCCCATCTCGAGGCCGCGCTTGCGCTCATCCTGTGTGCTGCACACGATCACCGGAACAGAACGCCCAGTGGGCGACTGCGTGATCGCAGCCAAGATGGCCCGGCCTTCCCCGTCCCACGCGGCGGGTTCAAGCACCACTGCGCTGACCGACTGGCTTTGCAAAACCTGGAGCGCCTCCAGCCGATTACGACACGCCAGGACCCGAAAAGCCCGGCTCAATTCGCGCTGGTAAAGCTCGAGCGTGGGAAGATGATCTTCAATGATCAGGACAATCGGGAGGTCAGGCTGCATCTCGACTCTCCACCTGCCAGGTTTCCAAAGCGGCTAGAAAAAAGTATATAGCCCAAGAGGCCCGGTTGTCTTGGACAATAACAAGGACTTTAAGGAAAAAAGACGGGAGTGGGCCGATAGGAAGCAGGGATTTATGCGGGACGTCGGCGATAGGATCGAGGCGACTGGCCGACGTATTTGCGAAATACCCGGCTAAAGTAGGCCGAATCCTCAAACCCAACGCAGGCGGCGATGGCTGTGATGCTATCGCCGGTGCTGATGAGCAATTCTTTGGCGCGCATAATCCGAAAGCGGTTCAGACATTCCCAAGGCGAAAGGCCGATTTCCCTGCGAAAGATTTCGGAAAGATAGTTTTCGTTTATGCCAATCGCCTGGGCGATTTGCTGGCGCGAGAGAGGCTGGGCATGGTTTTGATGGAGATAGGCTAAGGCGCGTTTGACTAGAGTGCTGGTCGGTTGAGGCAACAACTCTTGGCCGACGAGCATCTTTTGCAGACAAGCCACAGCTTCGTCTGCAGACAAAAGGTCTTTGCTCTGGAAGATGACGCCCATGTAGTCAAGCCGTCGAACGTCTTGGTACGAGAGCATCCGTCCGCTCATGACCATAACCGGTACCTGTCGAGTCTTGGGATTTGCCCGCATCTTTTCCAACACTGCAAAGCCGTCGACTTCTGGCATGAGCAAATCCAGGACCACCAGGCTTGGTGTTTCCTGTGCGATCAAGTCCAGGGCCACCTGGCCATTTTCGGCTGTGCGGATCAGGTAGCCCGGCAGGGCTTGGCCCACAATGCGACTATAAACCGCGCATGCCTCCGGGTCATCGTCTACAATCAGAATGGAGCCGGTGGCGCCTGGACGGAGAGCCGCGATCGTGTCCATCAGCGTTTTCCCGCTCACCGGTTTCATCAACACATTGGTGATGCCCAGGCTCAGGTCTGGCGTCTCACTGGCTTCCTGACCGTAGAGGATAAAGGGCAAATGGCACAACTGCGGATGGCTGCGGAGCCGCTCGATCAGCGTCCAATCAACGGAGCTGGCATTGGCAAGATCCCAGGCTAATGCGGCAGGCTGTGCTTGCGCCAGCAATGTCGTCAAGTCATCGCCTGGACGCAGCCGACGGATGGTCAGCCCTTGGCGACGACAAAGCTCCGCAATCGCCTCGGCAGGCTGGTCGCGGGCCGAGACCAGCAGTAACACAGGGTGAGTGATCTCTGTAAATGGGAGACACGGCTGACCGGACAGATTCGGCAAGGGCAGATAGATGTGAAATGTGCTGCCCCGGCTCGGCTGACTTTCGAGCGTCATCGAACCACTGTGCAGCGCTACTAGCCGACGAGTGATACTTAATCCTAACCCGATCCCTTCCCTGCGCCGACCAGGGTGATCCCCCGTGACGAACGGATCAAAGATGCGCTCTTGCATCTCGACCGGGATGCCAGTGCCGGTGTCCTGCACCCAAACGTGCAAGTGTGGTGGCTCTACGTCAGCGCCCAGCACGATCTCGCCTGTGGTCGTAAACTTGGACGCATTATGGAGAAGATTGAGCAGAATCTGATGCAGACGCACCGGGTCGGCCTGGATCACGGGCAGACGTTCGGGCAAACACAGTCGCCATATCGCGCCATTCTGCGAGGCGGCGGTGTCAGCCATACTATGAAAGACCTGGTCCAGGAACGAGCGAGTGGCAATGGTTTCGGGAAAGATATCCAGTTCGCCAATTTCGGCCCGTGAGAGGTCAAGCAAGTCGTTGATGAGCCGGATGAGATGTTCGCCGCTGTGATAGATGTGGTTCAGGTCATGTTGCAGTCCAGGTGGCAGATCGATGTGGTATGGATTGGGCATAGCCAGGGCCGCCTGGGTGTACCCCAGAATCACATTCAGCGGCGTGCGCAGTTCGTGACTGACGTTGGCCAACAGCCGGGTTTTTAACTGGTCGGCTTTCTCAGCCTGGGTGCGCGCTTGCAAGGCTGCGGCGTACAATTCGGCATTCCGCATCGCAACCCCAACCTGATCGGCCAGCGATTGTAACCCCATCAGTTCCCAGTGCAATTGTTGGATGGGCTGTCGGCTGTGCAAGTCCAGCACCCCCACCACTTTGTCGCCGAGGCGAATGGGGAGGATCACCCGCCCGCGGGTCTCTGGCCAGGCCGGGTCAGGCGAAAAGCGATGCGAGTAACGATAGTCCGGGATGAGGATCGGTTCATTCTGCCGGATGACCTGGCCCAGCAGACCGGCTTCCACGAGGGGCAGACGGATGCAGCTGCCGTCGCCATCCTCGCGAACCAGCATTTGTTCCGTCTCTTCCCACAGGAAGAACTGTCCCTGGTCGTAACCATAATTGATGCGGATCAGGTCGGCCAAGGCCTGAGACAATTGACGGCGATCCAGGATGGCCCCTACGAGACGATTGATGGCCATGCTGGTTTCCAACTGGGCCAGTCGCGATTGCTCCTGCCGACGGTTCACGCCCACCAGAGAATCCAGGATACTGACCATGGCCGCAAGCTTCTCAACGCCTGCCTCCGCCACATTTTCCGCTGTGAGCAGGCGGAACGGGTATGAATAGTGAGTCGGCAACGGCTGCCCTCGGGCGGCCTGCACCGCCAGCTCGACTGCCCGGCGCCCAAGCGCGGTGGCCGAGGTGTCCACGGTGCCGGCCAGGCTGCCCTCGGCAATCGCCGCCAGCGCTTCGGGATCGCCGTTGAGGCCTACGATGAGGGTGCGCGGGTCAATGATGTGGGTAGCCCGCCCGGCATCCCGGGCGGCCAGCGCCAAGGGGTCGGCAATGCCAAAGATGGCGTCAATCGGCGGGCCCCAGGCGTGCAGCGCCGCTTCGATCTGAGGGTAAGCCCGCGTATAGTCCCAGCACGTTGGACAATGGAGGACCGCAATATCCGGAAACGGGCGCAGCGCGTCGGCATAACCTTGAATCCGGTTCTTGCCCTTGTCACAGCCAACATCCACCAGCCCCCCTACACAGAGCGTCCGTCCCCGGCCGCCCAAGCGCCGGGCGATATACTCGCCCGCCAGCCGGGCGCACTCGTACAGCCCGCGGGGGGATGTGAACAACCGATGCTGGATTTCCTCGGTCTCACCGAGCTGGATCACGGGCAACTGATTGGCCAGCAAGCGCTCCACCACGCCGGGCGGCAAATCCACGCAGATCAGGGCGTCTAGCGCCTGCGCCAGGAATTCTTCCGCCACGGCTGGGGAATCCAGTGTCGTCGTGGCCTGGAGGGAGCCAACCATCTCCAGCGGGACCAGTTCTGCGCCACATTGCTGGACTCCCCGGTAAACGCCTTCCCGCACTTGTACCCAGTACGGGTCATTGGGGATGGTCGCCACACCAAGCCGAGGGAGCTGCTGTCCCCAGGACACCCTTGAGGGGTGTGCCACTTGGCGGACTTTTAAGCCAGTTTTTCGTTTCGCTTCTGGCATAGATGCCTCTGCAAAGACAAAGTGGGCGGCTCGCAAACTATTACCCAGAGCCGGTCTGCGACACCGATTTGCACGCCAATATGGAATGTGCGCGATATGGACGTTTCACCGAAGCGGTCCGATTTTCATCTCTTAATTATAGCACAGGCCAAGTCTGGGCGAAATGCGGGAAGGCCTGGCGGCAATAGCAGGAGAAGGTGCGGCAGCTATTTCGGAACAGGCCGTCAAGCGCTTGGAGTTTGCGGTGGCGACAGTCGCTCGGTGACGAATTGCAGGATCTGCTCTGCCGAGGCTATGGCTTGTGTCGCCTGCGTTGTACTCGGCATCCCTTCTGGCAGACTACCTGGAACACCGTCAGGATAGCGGGTGGGGATGTAGTATTTCCTCGGTTGCTTTATCCAGCCATCGCTGTGGCAAGTTGGCGCTCATACAGCACCTTTCCCTTGCAGACGATTTCGTTCACTATAAATGGGTTCTTTTCGGCAATCATCTGCGCAAACTCACTTGGCGTATAGACAAAGTAATCAACCCCTACTCGCGCTTGACAGAGTAGAGCGACCTCTACGAGCCGTTCGAGAAATGGCAAAGATGTATCCCGGATGATGACCAGATCGAGGTCGCTCCACTCACCCACTTCGGCATTCGCCATTGAGCCGAAGAGGATGACCTTCTCGGGCTGATAGTGCGTAATGAGTACCCGCAGGATACGTTCGAGCGCTTCCGTTAGTTTCTGCTGCCGTTGAATGTTCATAGCTGGTATTATATCGCGTAAAGCCAAACGGACAAAACCATCTTGCAGACTACTTAGCTCTTGCA
>CAYGWJ010000354.1:0-6427 GCA_964353405.1 uncultured Anaerolineae bacterium | reverse complement strand
TGGGAGGCCTTTTTTGTTCTTGTGGCCGGTAGTCGTAGAGTAGGGCGGCTTTCCATAGCCGCCACGAGGAAGGCAGGTTTGGAAACCTGCCCTACGAACTCTTTTTGTTCGTGTGGCGGATAGTCGTTGAGTAGGGCGGCTTTCCATAGCCGCCATTCCATAGCCGCCACGAGGATGGCAGGTTTGGAAACCTGCCCTACGAACTCTTTTTGTTCGTGTGGCGGATAGTCGTTGAGTAGGGCGGCTTTCCATAGCCGCCATTCCATAGCTGCCACGAGGATGGCAGGTTTGGAAACCTGCCCTACGAACTCTTTTTGTTCTTGTGGCCGGTAGTCGTAGAGTAGGGCGGCTTTCCATAGCCGCCTTTCCATAGCCATTCCATAGCCGCCACGAAGATGGCAGGTTTGGAAACCTGCCCTACGAACTTTGCCAGGGTGAGTCGTCCTTTCTTGTGTTATAATGCAGCAAAAGCAAAGGGCAAGGTTAGATATGAATTCTCAGCCGAACTATTTGACGTTCGAAGGCAAAAAGAAACTCGAAGAAGAATTGCAGCACCTCACGACGACGGCGCGCAAAGAGCTGGCCGAGCGATTGCATTTCGCCATCAAGCAGGGCGACCTTTCGGAGAACGCCGACTATTCCAAGGCCAAAGAAGACCAGGCGTTTTTGGAAGGCCGCATCCGGACGATTGAAGTCATGCTGCGCAACACCGTCATCGTGGAGCAAGCGCGCGCTGAAACGGTCGCCAGTGATAAGGTTAACATCGGCTGCAAGGTGACCGTGGCCGAAGAGGACTATGGGGACCCGGAGACGTACATGATCGTCGGCCCAGCGGAAGCCGACCCGAAGCAGGGCAAGATCAGCCATGCAAGTCCGCTGGGCAAAGGTCTGATGGGCAAGCGCGTCGGAGAAAAAGTGGTGGTCGCCGCCCCGGCGGGCGCCATCACGTTCGAGATCGTCAAGATCGAATAGGTTGACAATTCTGCCCAGTTCGGCTAAAATACGGCTCGCAACGCACCTGAAAAATCTGGCCGAGATAGCTCAGTTGGTAGAGCACGCGACTGAAAATTGCGGTGTCCTCAGTTCGATTCTGAGTCTCGGCACCTGGATCAACTTGCGGGCGTGGCTCAGTGGTAGAGCGTCTCCTTGCCAAGGAGAAAGTCGCGAGTCCGAATCTCGTCGCCCGCTCTCCCGACCGTCTACCTGGTAGCTTTCAAGCAGGTAGACGGTCTTTTTATGCCAGACCCTCACAAGGTGAGGGTCGCCTCCAGAGAGGTTGGGTTTCAGTCTAACAAAAAGAGACCACGCAAGACGTGGTCTCGTATTACATTTTGGGGTGTGGTATCTGCTACTAAGGTTGCGTGTATGAGTGGGCATTGCCTCCTAGCGGCAGCTATTGTAGACAGACTTGGTTGCCGCGTCGCACGTGAGCTGGCAATAACCGCCCGGCGGGAGATAGAATTGATTGAGATCCACCTCGCCAATGCTTACCGCCAGGTGAACGCCATAGGTGCCTGGCGGGAGTGACTTGGAAGCGGTGCTGTTGCCCTCGGCGCGGATCACGGCTTCTTGCTTGCCAAACAAATTCGCCTGACAGGCTCCGGGGAATGTGTTGCGGACCGCAATGGTGCCGTTGCCCGTTCCACCGCCTCCGCCTGCAGCCGGCGCTGTGGCGGTCGGCTGAGCGCCACCGGCTGCAGGTGCTGTGCCCCAATCGGCCTTGGCCTTGTCGGCCGTGAGAATGGCAAACTTGCTAAACGCCGCCGTGGCCGAGTCATTGTCGCCCGTGCCGGCGAACACACCCACATAACCACTAGGACTCGCATCATCCGTGACCGTCTTGACGAGGAAACTGTTGATGTAGAGCGACAGTTTGTTGCCCTGGGCCAGCACGCCGAGCGTGTTCTTGGCCTTGGGCTTGATGTACTGCGATGCGGTGGCGGGGGCCGGGTCGGTATCGGCCCACTCGCCGTTTACTTTCTTTTGCAAATAATACTTGCCATCCGTGTTCACGCCAAAGATATAATAGGTCCGGGCATCTTTGTCGCCCCCTACGCGCAGGACGATGCCATACTCGGTATAGTCGCTGCCGATCGCTTGCGCCTCCAGCTCTGCGCCAAAGTCATCATAGGTTCCATCCGGCCAGTCCAGGCCGAGCCATTGCTTTTTCTTGACCGAGATAGTGAGCTTGTTGGCTGACCAGGCATAGTCCACATTGTCGCCCGTGTCAAAGACCCAGCCCTTGTCTTCGGCAGCTTGTTGAGAGCTGAAATCCTCGCTGAACAACACGCCTGCTGGCTGCGACGCCGTGGTGGAACGAGGCGCGGGCGCGCGAGTGTTGGTGGCCGCGGGCGCGGATGTGGCCGCGGCCGCTTTGGTCGGCGGCGCTAGAGTCGGCGCGGACGCGGACGTGGCCGCGGCCGCTTTGGTCGGGGGCGCCAGAGTCGGCGCGGGCGTTGACGTGGCCGCCGAGCAAGCTAGACTGGCCATCACTAACACGCCCACTACGGTCGCGAGCAGATGTGATCGAGACATGGACTCCTCCTTCACCTGGCAGAATAACACGCTGTGACCATTGTAATATGGTTCCGTGATGGATGCAAATGGAAAAGACCCGAAAGGCGCATGGGGCCTATCGGGTCTGCAAGATGACGTGCGATTCTTATGGGTCGAGAACTTGCATCACCTTGTTGACGAGCACCGGTTCCGGCACCGCGCCTTCGATATGGATGGTCTCGTTGATGACGGTGCGCGGCACGCCGTACACCTGGTACTTGTTCGCCAGGTGAGGAAACTCGGTCGCTTCCACCATGTCGGCAGTGATCCATTCGCTTTCCATCGCCAGTCGGTGAGCGAGCACCACGGCTCGCGGACAGTAAGGTCAGGTGGGGGTGACGTACACCTGGATATGAACCGGACGGTTGATCTTGGCGACGGCGGCCTTGGTCGCGGCAGACAGTCCCGATTCGGCCTTGGAGACCGTGACGATGTCATCCATCAGGCTGCTGAACTCGTAGCCGGAGGGGATGCCATAGAAGCGAATTCCATAGTCCTGAGCGCCTACGACGGCAATCGCGGGAATCTTGTCCACCTTGTATTGTTCCGTGGCAGCCTTGTCGTCGAGAAAATCATGCACCTCGACGGTGAGCCGGCCCGCCGGGGACAGGGCGGCGATCTCTTCGACCAATGCTCTCGTCTCGGAGCACATCTCGCATTCGAGCGCGTTCGACGCCTGAGTGAACATGACCAGCTTGACCGGCCCGGCCATGTTTTGCAGCGCCTGGCGAACCTCGGCTTGAATCTTGTCGTTCAGTAACGGCACGTTGACCTCCTTGCACTTTTAATGCGGCTGGGCGCCGTTCGTTGCATGACGACAGCTATTGTACTCCAATTTGCCCGCTTGTGTAGCCCGTGTTATAATCATTCCCCGTAATCCAAACGAGGAGTGCATCTGTGTCAACCTATTTGAACCTGGCTCAAATCATTGTCGCCATTGCATTGACCGTGCTGATCATGCTTCAGACCAAGGGCGCGGCCCTGGGTAGCGTCTTTGGGCGCAGCGACAGCGCGGTATACAAGACCCGGCGTGGCGTCGAAAAAACCGTGTTCAACGCGACGATTGGCCTGTCGGTGGTGTTCTTTTTCATGGCGATGGTGACCGTCATGGCGATTGGCCCCGCCCAGTAGAACAATGCATTTGCGCAGAGGTTAACCGGGGTGTTCGCCGGCTGGGAGCGTCAGGGCGAACACCCCGCTTGTGTCCTATGAGCATAAAACGAGCGAACGCTCGACACATTCGCTGGCAGGTGATCATCATTGCCAGCGGCGTGGCGTTGCTGGCGACCCTGCTGATCTACGTGGCGCTGACCTTTTCGACCAGTAGCTTCCCGGCACAGGGCGGCACGTACATTGAAGGGATGGTCGGCCAGCCGCACGCGATCAACCCATTGCTATGCTCGGTCAACAGTGTGGATCGCGACCTGTGCAGCCTGGTGTTCAACGGGCTGCTACGCCTGGACGCCCACGGCTTACCTCAGCCCGACCTGGCAGCGCGCCCGCCGGAAATCTCGCCCGATGGGTTGGTCTATACCGTCACGCTGCGGAGTAACGTTCGCTGGCACGATGGGCAGCCCTTCACGGCGGACGACGTCCTCTTTACCCTCAGTCTCATCCAAGACCCCGACTTTCCAGGCCCGGGGGATCTGGCCGAACTGTGGCGCACCGTGGAGGTGAGCCGCGTCAATGCATTTAACCTCGCGTTTACACTTTCCGAGCCGTTCGCGCCGTTCGCGGATTATCTGACCCTGGGGATCGTGCCGGCGCACGCGCTCCGCGATGTTCCACCCATAGACCTGGCCTCGGCAGATTTCAACTTGCGGCCTATCGGCACCGGGCCGTTCAAAGTCCAAGAGGTCGGCGCCTCGGGCGGCCAGGTTGACCACGTGCTGCTGACCGCGAATACCGACTATTACGGCAGCCAAGCCTACCTGGACAAGATTGAGATCAAGTTCTTTGCGGACGACGCGGCCGTATTCAATGCGTACCGCGCCGGGCAAGTACAAGGCATTGCGCAAGTGGCCAACAGCGACCTGCCTCGCCTCCGCCAGTTTCCGCGCCTGAACGTTTTCTCTGCGCCGGTGGCAGGCTATTCGCTGATCTTTATGAACCTGGACAGCCCAGATGTGCCGTTCTTCCAGGACAAGCAAGTGCGGCAGGCCTTGTTCTACGCTCTCGACCGGCAGAAGGCGGTGGACCAGGTGTTGGGCGGAAATGGCATTGTCGTCCCGGGGCCGATTTTGCCGGGCACGTGGGCGTTTGATCCGGCCCTGCCCAGCGTCCAACCAGACCCGGATAAGGCCCGCGCCTTGCTCGACTCGGCCGGTTGGAAAATCGGGGGAAGCGGCGTCTCGACGCCTGGCATTGTGGACTCTGGAGTGCTCTTGCCGCCCGGCGTGCGAAGCAAGGATGGCAAGGTGCTTGGCTTTACTCTGCTGACCAGCAATGATGCCACGCATCGGGAGCTGGCACAAGCAATCGCCGAACAGTGGATAGCCATCGGCGTCACGGTCACGGTCCGGTCTGCGCCGATGCTGGTGACGAATTTCCTAACGCCCCGGGCGTATGAAGCGGTGCTGATTGATCTTTCGTTGCCCGGCGATCCGGACCCTTATCCTTTCTGGCACGAGACGCAGGCTCCGGGCGGGCAGAACTTTGGCGGCTATACGGATCGCGACATGAGTGAGCTGCTGGAGCAGGCTCGCCGTACGAATGACCGGAATGTGCGGTTCAAGTTTTATCAGCGCTTCCAGCAGATGTTTGCGGATGACGTGCCGGCGATCTTGCTCTATCAGCCTGTCTTTACTTTCGCCGTTGACGAACGAGTGCGCGGCGTGCAGATTGGTCCGCTCGAGTATCCGTCCGACCGGCTCCGCAATGTTGCAGACTGGTACGTCGTCACGCGGCGTGTGATCGTGAGCAACCGCGAACCTTGACATCCGTGAGGTTTGTTGTAAAATACGGACACCAGCCGAAGTGGCGGGATTGGCAGACGCTCTGCGTTCAGGGCGCAGTGAGGGATTCCTCATCGGGGTTCAAGTCCCCGCTTCGGCAATGTCCCAGCCTATGGCCTGGGACTTTTTTTTCTGGATTCACTCTTTAGTGGGTCTCTACTGATTTTGGTCGCACCGTTTTGGTTTTATGATCCGACGAGTGCTGTCGGAGGCCAGCGCGCGATGAGCAGCGCCACGAGGATGATCACATCCGCTGCGGCGGCGTTGAACGGCGGCCCCTGAATGTACAACACGGATGCAATGAGCGAGACCACCGACGCGCCGATGGCCGCCGTGCGCCACCAGGCCTGGTGTTGCAGCACGCCGATGCCCGCGCCGATAAAGCCGATCATCGCTACAAACCACACGGCGGTGAACAGCCATTTCCACGCGCCGTGCGAGAGTTCCGGCGACAGCCACGACTTGACAAACAGCCACGGCCCGCCGACGTGGCCAATGCCGTGAACGATGAGGAAACCTGCTACCAGGTACAGCCAGAGTGCGTTTGACATTTTGACCTCCTGAGATGGTCTGCGTCTATGCGCATGATCCCAACTGTCGGCTCGCGCTCCGGGTGCGCTGCTTTGATCGCAGCATGTCCAGCAAAGTGACGTCAAACTCTTTTGTGAGCAAATACGCTGGACCCACGACCAGCCCCAACCACGCGAATTGTAGAGTATTCACCGGCGCAAGCATTTTGTTGACTCCTTTTGGGGCCTCAAACATGCGAATTACCTTGAGTTAATAGGAATTTCCTTTTTGGGTCATTGTTTGACATAACCATCGAAATTGGCTAAACTGGCCGACATGGCGGAGTCGGGCAAAGACCAGAAGAACATCTTCAAACAGATCTTCGAGGACGGATGGGCCGACTTCAA
>CAYGWJ010000353.1:0-5410 GCA_964353405.1 uncultured Anaerolineae bacterium | reverse complement strand
CCGCACGATAACCCTGGCTACGACATCGAATCGCAAGACCCGGCCAATCATCGCTTGCTCTTTATCAAAGTCAAGGGCAAAGCGCCTGGCTCCACGACCGTGACGGTCTCCAAGACGCAAATCCTGACCGCGCTCAACAAGCAGGATGATTTCATCCTTGCCATTGTCGAGGTGGATGGCGACCGGGTGCGCGAGCCGCGTTACATCCGCCGACCGTTCCAGTGTGAACCCGATTTCGGCGTGACCAGCGTCAATTATGATTTGCAGGAATTGTTAAAGATCGGAGAGACCCGCATGATCACACTCTCGCCCGACACGCGCCCAGAGGCCGAGCGCGTTCAAATCGAATTACTTCGGCAGGTGCCGGCCTGGCGCAAGCTGCACTTGCTAGCGCAGATGAATAGCACCGTGCGAACACTGGCCCTGAGCGGTTTGCGCACACGTTACCCGCATGCCGCGCCCGCCGAGTTGCGCCGGCGTCTGGCCGATTTGTGTCTTGGCCCAGAACTGGCCGCGCGGGTGTATGGCCCGCTTGAAAAGGATGTGAACTGATGCCGGATGAACCGATTGCCGTGACGCTGTTGGTGATTGATGCGCTGGATGCGTTGGGCGCGCCCTACTTGATCGGCGGCTCGCTGGCGAGCGCGGTGCATGGCGTCCTGCGGGCGACGATGGACTCGGACCTGGTGGCCGACCTGCGCCTCGAACACGCCGAGCCTCTGGCGCGCGCCCTGGGCGGGACTTTTTATGTGGACGCTGAATCTATCCGTGAGGCGGTCCTGCATCAAAGCAGTTTCAACGTCATCCATCTTGAGACCATGTTCAAGGTGGATGTCTTTATTTTGAAAAAGCGACCGTTTCACCGCTCGCAAATGGAACGGCGCATCGCCCAGGTGATCGCGACCGACCCGGAACGCACGGCCTATGTTGCCACCGCCGAAGATACGATCCTGGCCAAGCTAGAGTGGTATCGCATGGGCGGCGGCGTTTCAGACCGGCAGTGGCGCGATGTGCTCGGCGTGATGAAGGTGCAGGCCGACCGGCTTGACCTGGCCTACTTGCGCCAGTGGGCGGCTCAACTGAATGTCTCGGACTTGATCGAACGCGCCCTGGTTGAGGCTGCATGAAAAAAGTGACCCAGGTTGTTTCCGTTAAGGAGGCCGTCAGGGATGACGGCAATCCTAAGGGTGCGCCTGGGGAGGCCGTCAGGGACGACGGCCATCCCGGCAATCCTAAGGGTGCGCCTGGGGAGGCCGTCCGGGATGACGGCCATCCCGACAATCCTAAGGGTGCGCCTGGGAAGGCCGTCATCCGTGACGGCCAACCTGACAGCGGCAAAGGCTGGTACTCGCGCGGCTATTTGCCGCACCTGGATCAGCCGGGCTTGTATCAGTCCATTAACTTTCGCCTGTGCGACTCACTGCCCGCGCATGTGATCCAGCGTTGGAAAGAAGAGTTGCACTGGCGCGAGAATCTACCTGGTGATGATGCGGCCGTGGTGGCGCTGCGGCGGCGTATTGCTGTTTATGAGGATGCCGGGCACGGCGCGTGCTGGCTGCGTGACGAACGAATCGCCGCGCTGATTGAAAATGCTCTGTTGTACTTTGATGATCAGCGTTACTGTCTGATTGCCTGGTGCATCATGCCCAATCATGTCCATGTGCTGATTGAGACTTGGCCGGGGTATCCGCTGTACAAGGTACTCCACTCGTGGAAATCGTTTACGGCGCAGAAGGCGAATGAATTGCTGAACCGGCAGGGCGCATTCTGGGCGCGCGAGTACTATGATCGCTTTATGCGCGATGAAAAGCACTTGGCTCAGACGGTTGCTTACATTGAGCAGAATCCGGTCAAGGCGGGGCTGGTCCAGTCTGCAGAGCTGTGGCGGTTTGGCAGTGCGGCGCGCCGCGTGTAATGCGCCAGCAAGATGCTGGCTATCCGGCGGCCCTGGGAACGCGACCATCCTGGTCGCGCAGTTTGAAATCAAGGAGTTTGGTTTGACAACCCGCAAAAAACTCATCGAAGTCGCCCTGCCACTAAAAGACATCAACACCGCCGCCGCGCGCGAAAAATCCATCCGGCACGGGCATCCCAGCACGCTGCATCTGTGGTGGGCGCGGCGACCGTTGGCCGCCGCCCGCGCCGTGATCTTTGCGCAGATGGTGGATGACCCGTCCTCTGTGCCGGACGAGTTCCCCACTGAGGAAGCGCAGAACGCCGAACGAGAGCGTCTATTTGACCTCATCCGCGAACTGGTGGTATGGGAAAACACCACGAACGAGCGCGTGTTGGAGGCGGCCCGCGCCGAAATCCGCCGCAGTTGGGCGCGCTGGTGCAAAGAGAGCGGCGAGGACCCAAACAAATTGCCCGCCTTCCACGATCCCTTTGCGGGCGGCGGCGCACTGCCATTGGAAGCGCAGCGACTTGGCCTGGAAGCCTACGCCAGCGATCTGAATCCGGTGGCGGTGCTGATCAACAAGGCGATGATCGAGATTCCGCCCAAGTTTGCGGGCAAGCCGCCGGTGCATCCGGGAGGGCAGGCGTCTCGCCTGCCGTTCGCGGACGGGACGTCCGCGTTCCCGGGGGCGCGCGGCCTGGCCGAGGACGTGCGCTACTACGGCCAATGGATGCGCGACGAGGCGCAGAAGCGCATCGGCCATCTCTATCCGACGGTTGCGGCTGTGCGCCAAAAGGACGGCACGTATCGCCACGCCACCGAATCCGAAATCGGCAATCCAAAATCGAAAATCCAAAATCTAACGGTCATCGCCTGGCTCTGGGCGCGCACGGTAGAAAGCCCCAACCCGGCTTATCGCGGCTGCCAGGTGCCATTGATTTCTTCGTTCTGGCTTTCGACCAAGAAGGGTAAAGAAACGTGGATTGAGCCAGTGATTGACGGCAAAGAGTACCGTTTTAAAGTCCGCACGGGCATGGCCCGTGATAAGGCCGCGATTGACGCTGGCACCAAGTTGGCACGCGGCGCAAACTTCCGCTGCCTCTTGTCCGACTCGCCAATGTCTGGTGAACATATCAAAGCCGAAGGCATGGCTGGACGCATGGGCGCGAGATTGATGGCAATTGTTGCCGAAGGTGAACGTGGGCGCGTCTATTTGCCGCCAACATTAGATCACGAGCAGACTGCAACTCAGGCTAAACCAACATGGGAGCCTGACGGGCAACTTGTCCAAGATGCGCGAGCGTTCACCCCAATCCTCTATGGGGTCACTAATTGGCATGACCTCTTCACGTCCCGTCAGCTAGTGGCCTTGACTACTTTCTCGGATCTCATGGAATCAGCACGCATGGAGATTAAGATTGCGGCACTAGCTGCAGGTTGGTCTGATGATGGCGTAGGTCTGGGCGCGGGTGGTACTGGCGCGACTGCCTACGCCGATGCGGTAAGCGTATACCTTGCATTCGCTTTGGACAAAATGGCAGATTTGGGGAACAGCTTTGTTAGGTGGGAGCCAATTGCTCAGTGTCCGCGGCAGTTATTTGGACGGCAAGCCATTCCGATGGTCTGGGACTATGCAGAAGCTAACTCCCTTTCTTCGAGTTCGGGCGGCTGGGAAGTTCTTCTGGATGGAATTTACAAATCCTTCGTAAAAGCGTTTGAATCAACGCCCGCATGGTTTCGAGGTCACGCTGAACAATTCGATGCAGCCACACAGGGCATTTCAAAAGAGAAAGTGATTTCTACTGATCCACCTTACTACGACAATGTACCATATGCCGATCTGTCGGACTTTTTCTATGTGTGGTTGCGGTGCTCTCTGAAGCCGGTCTTTCCTGAACTTTTCGCCACACTGGCCGTGCCGAAGGCGGAGGAGCTGGTCGTAACATCTTATCGTCACGGCGGGAAGAAGCAGGCAGAAGCCTTCTTCATGGACGGCATGACGCGGGCCATGCACCTGCTGGCCGAGCAGGCGAATTCGGCCTTCCCCGTCAGCATCTATTACGCATTCAAGCAAGCAGAGAACGAAAGTGCGGGCATGTCATCCACTGGTTGGGAAACGTTTTTGGAGGCAGTCTTACAGGCTGACTTTGCAATCACGGGTACTTGGCCAATGCGGACTGAGAATAGCAGCCGCTTGAGAGGCATGGACTCTAACGCCCTCGCCACCAGCATTATCCTCGTCTGCCGTCCGCGCCCCGCGAATGCGACGCTCACCACGCGCCGCGATTTTCTGGCAGCGCTCAAGCGTGAACTGCCCATCGCCCTGCGCCATTTGCAACGCGGCAACATCGCCCCGGTGGACTTGGCGCAAGCCAGCCTCGGCCCCGGCATGGCCGTGTTTACGCGCTATGCCAAAGTGCTGGAAAGCGACGGCACGCCCATGCGCGTGCGCACCGCGCTGCAACTCATCAATCAAACGCTGGATGAAGCACTGGCCGAACAGGAAAACGAATTTGATCCCGACACACGCTGGGCGCTGGCCTGGTTCGAGCAATTCGGCTTCAACGATGGGCCGTATGGTGACGCCGAAACGTTGAGCAAAGCCAAGAACACGGCGGTCAATGGCTTGGTGTTAGCGGGCGTTGTGCAGGCCAAAGCAGGCAAAGTCCGCCTGCTGCGCGTCGACGAACTCTCCGCAGGTTGGAACCCCGCGACCGACAAACGCCTGACGGCGTGGGAGACGGTGCATCACCTCATCCGCACGCTGAACGTCGGTGAAGCAGCCGCCGCGCAACTCGCCGCGCAGTTGGGTGGTCAGGCTGAAGTGGCGCGCGACTTGGCCTATCGCTTATACATGTTGTGCGAGCGCAAAAAGCGCGCCGCCGAGGCGCTGGCCTACAACGGGCTGGTGCAAAGCTGGCCGGAAATCACGCGCCTGGCGCGCGAGCGCGGCGCGAGCAAACCGCAGCAGACGGACTTGTTATGAACCCTTGCCCCCCGCCCCCGCGTGCGCGCAAAACGCGCCAGGTTGAAACCAAATCGAGCGAGGTGAAAAATGACCGAGCATCGGAACAGAGAAAAGGACGGCGTTATCGTCGGTCTGCTCATCATGGCAGTCGGCGTGCTGATGCTGTTGCTGCCATCCCTGACCGAAATGGATATGATGGCGGGCGGCTATGCGTTGCGATTCGTCGGGTTGTTCGTCCTCATTACCGGAGTCGTGATACTATGGTTTTACCGCGCCCGCGCTGCCGCATTGGCGCGCCTTTTTGCCGGTGAAGGTTTGCTCGCGCACTGGACGTTGGATGCCCTTCAGGTTCAGCAACACGCCGCCGCCGAATTGGCGCAAGTGAGCGAGAACAACCGTGGTTTGTTCTTGATCACGGCGATCTTGTTTGTGGTGATCGGCATTCCTGTATTGGTCGTGCCACTGTGGGACGATTTGGTGTTCTGGAATGACCCGATCGCGCTGGTGATCGTCGTCGGCTACTTTGCCGTCATCCCGCTCCTGGG
>CAYGWJ010000352.1:0-3149 GCA_964353405.1 uncultured Anaerolineae bacterium | reverse complement strand
AGGTCATCAATCCGTTCCGGCTCAATGTACAGGCGGGTTTCTGGCATCGTGCCCCTCGCTTAAGTTAGTCTTGAGCGAGGAAGTATACCGGACTTTCCGATAATTCAGTAGTCGCTTTCAAATATGAGCGAATCAAGGGCTTACGGAATGCTCCAACGGCGCATTCTGCCTGTGCTGCCTCATATCCCGAAAAAGGATATCACTACTGTCGAAGGTATGCGGCCTCTGGCGTTCCTACCACACTCCCGGCAGCAGCCGGTAGCGCGTCGTGCGAGTATACTCGATATAGCCGGGCAGCTCTTGTTGCAGCGTCTTGTCTTCCAGCCCAGTGCGAACGACAAGCATAATTCAGGTCAACAGCACAGGGATAAACATCCACAGCGTGCCCAGGGAGATCGGCGTTGCCAGGTAGCCGACCAACGCGCCGGCATACCCCGGATGGCGCACGAATCGGTATGGTCCGGTGGTGACGACCGTGTGCCCCCGGTCAGTCTGGATGCGCACGACTGCCGAAAAGAACCGATTGACGACCATCGCCCACGCGCTGAACAAGTAGCCCAATATCACAACGGCGAACGCAACCAGCTCCAACGCGAGAGGAAGCAGCGGCGACCCGTCGAACCGCTTGTCCAGCCCTGCCACCAGCCACATCAGCAGCGGCCCGTAGATGGCGATGATGGGCATCAGCGTGCGATCCCAGCTTTTGAAATCCTGCTTGCCAGTCCACCTGGCTCGCTCGACGGCAAGATCAGGATGCTTGACGATCGGCGTCACCCGGCTCGCAATCGTCGTGACGGCGAGCACGCCGACCATGCCCCACGCTTCCCACCAGTCTGTTCGACCGGCGGCGATGAACATGATCGCAGGCGGCAACAGCGCGACCACCAGGAACCCTGCCGCGATCTTCCATCCAAGCGATTTGTACACGCTGGATTCCGTGTGTGCTTGCTGCGAAGAGGTGCCGGACGCCATTAGAGCCTCCCGACCGTCGTCAGGCTGGTCGCTACAAAAGCCGCGCGCGGCAGCGAATACCGGTAGCACTCAATTCCCCAGAGAGCAAGCTGCTCCACAAACGACATGCCTAGCTTTTCAATGACCCGCTGAGAGGCCGCGTTTTCCACGTGCACGATGGCGACGAGGCGCTCCAGCCCCAACGTCTGGAAGCCAAACTGGGCAGCGGCCCGGGCCGCTTCGGTGGCAAGCCCTTTGCCCCAATACGGTCTGCTCAAGAGATAGGCCACCTCGGTTTCTCCGAACTCGGGCAAGAATTGGAGCCCACACCAGCCGATCAGCTCTTGGCTTTCACGCGACACGACCGCCCACCAGCCACAGCCGTGTTCTTCCCAATGGGTCAACTGACGCGCAATGATCTTTTCGACCTGCTCGCGTGAGGGTGGATCGGTGCGCGGAAAGTATCGGTGCACTTCCGGGTCGCTGAGAACGCGATGCAAAGCATCAATATCCTGCCCTGTGAACGCGCGGAGAATCAGGCGGTCGGTCGTCAGCGTAGGTATCGGCACAAGTCACCTCGCAATGGATGATTCAGGGCAAGTTAGCGACTGCAAGCTTCTGGCCCAGCTTGTATGCCTGTTCCATCAAGTCCGGCTGTTTCTGGGCATCGCCCACGTTCATCGCCGTGCCGTAGACCATCCCGACGATACTGGCCCTGATGTAACGGAACATGTCCTGGAATGCACGAATCGCATTGATCGCACCGGATGTATATGGGTCGGTATCCCCATAGGTCAGGACGATGCCGATCTGTTTCCCGGCCAGCGCATTGCCACGAGGGCCTTCGAGCGCATACCACCGGTCTATGCACAGCTTGGTTTGCGCGCTCATCGTGAACCAGTAGATGGGACTGGCGATTACAATCGCATCGGCGTTGCGGAGCTTGGGGTACAGGATTTGCATATCATCCTCGATGACGCACTGCCTGTCTCCCGTTTCATGACAAGCATCGCAGGCATTGCAAGGCTGGATGTTCATGTTTTGAAGGACAAAGCTCTCGACCTGCGCTCCGGAGGATGCCGCCCCAGCCGCAACCTGATCGGCCCGGGAAGAGCTATTGCCTTTTTCTCTTGGGCTGCCTTTCAGAATCAGGACGGATTTGTTGCTCATCACTTTTCTCCTTATTTTTCTCTACCCATGAAGCAAGCCATTCCTGTGCTGCCCGGTGTTGCGCCTTGTCTTGCTTTGCCAGACAAGTCACCAGACCAGGCTCTGGCCGGTCGGGATGGACGATCATATTGTAATTGCACGAGTTACAGGAAATGAATTTGGTCGTCTTTTTCTTGGCCAACTGCCACATATCCTCAGTCAAGGGCCAAGCCAATCGCCAACCCAATGCATAGACCGATCACCGCGCCAAGGGCGACAAAGAAAGGCAAGTTGTCCGAACGGATACCGAGGCCAACAACATAGCCCAGTATGACTCCTATGGTGAATCCAGCTGCGGTGGCGATGCTCCTTCTGCGAGCGCTTGTCCCCATCTGTTTCACCTCTTTCTCGCAATGTACTCGAGGTACGCCTGCTTCAGTCTCCCGCCTCCATGCGCCTTGTCTATCAGCATCTTGGCTTTGCGCAGGATGTCGAAATGCCGAAAGTATGCATCCGCTTCATCGTCCTCGTGTTTCGCAAACCGTTCGCTCTTCAACAAGTATCTCGCTGGCGCTGTCTCGCAAAAGGGACGATCATCGGGATCATCCACCGATTGGAAATTCACATAGCACAGCCCTTCGGGCTTGAGCACTCGCTCGATCTCGCCCATCGCTTGTGCAATGTCGGGCTTGGTCATGAAAAAGATGGCATTGAACGAATAGACGCCGCCGAACGACTCGCTGGCAAAGGGGATGTTGCGCATATCGCCATGCAAGATGTTGAGCGACATCCCCTGTTCCCGGCAAAACTGTTGCGCCTTGGCCAGCGCTTCCTCTGCAATCTCGACGCCATACGTTTTGTAGCCATACTGGTAGAACAACGAGAGAGGCGGAGTAGAACCACCTGCACCGCAATCGAGGATCGTTTTCTCCAGGGGGCTGGCGTTGCATTGCCTCAAGAACTCGTAAAGGGGCGTGGCCCATATCACGTCTATCATTGTTTGACCTTTCTGGAAACACATCTGCTACCTGGGGAAAGCCGTATTGACT
>CAYGWJ010000351.1:0-28540 GCA_964353405.1 uncultured Anaerolineae bacterium | reverse complement strand
CCAATTCCCTGTATCGTCTTTTGATGTCTTGACTGTTTGCATAGGCAGATAACCCTAGCAGCGACAACAACTGCGGGTCATATACATCTGCCATCGCCAAACCATTTTCCTTATAGTTTTGAAAATAGACCTGGCAAAAGTACTCTTCAAAGACTTGCTTGAGTCCTTGGCGATCCATTTCGAGTAATTGATCAAGGGGATACTTTACTGAGGCATCATCGTCGGCTTTGGTGGAAAAGAAACTAGCCCAGATCAGCTTTCGATTGTCCGTGGCAGGCCGGTTCTTGAACCGAACAGCCACTTCAAGCTTCTTGAGCTGCCTCAACTTGCGTTTCAACTGGTCTGCAGAGTGGTACAATTGTTTTACATCCCCCGCCACCAATCGAACCAGGCATCCCAATCCACGTGTCCATAGGAGAGAACCGGATCAGGCGCGGGCGTCAACTCATCCACCACCTGGCGAGACGAACTGCCATCAGCCGCCATGATCCACAACGAGGCTCGCCCCCTGGCATCCAGCCGGGCAAAGAGAATATGACTGCCATCGGCTGACCAGAGGGGACGCTCATCACGATAGACCGTCGAATTGGTGATGCGCCGCGGCCGAGGCTCGCCTGCCACGTTGGTTATCCAGATGCGGCGCTGCATCAACTCCTGTCGAGCCAACTCGCCGCTTCCCAGGTCGGCGCGGTCCGGCATGGCCGAAAACGCCAGCAGCGCGCCGTCGGGCGACCACGCGGGCGAGATCGCGGCGAGGCCCTTGGACGAAAGATCACGGCCCGCCAGCTCGATGCGTTTGTTTCTCCAGGTGCTGCGACTGGCCCCCACCACCAGCGCCACGGCATCGCGCACTTCGGGACGGGCGCCGCGCGGGGCCGGCGCAATAAAATCGCTGTAGCTCAAAACACTCTCTTCGACTCCCAGTCGAACCGCAGTGCCCTTGGGCTGATCCCGGTCTGTGTTGACGGCATACAGCGGCGCTCCATCTGTCAAGGGTGCATAAGGCACTTCGCTTTGCCAGAAAAGCACGCGCTTGCCCAGCGCCGACCAACCCGCCAGAGTCACTTCGCTTTTCTTGGGGAAGCCGCTGTCGTAAAGCTCGACCAGAGTTTTTCCATCCGTGGATACTTTCCACAAGCCCTGGTAAGGAGATGACTGTTCCAAAGCCTGTATCCGCCATTCGTACACGAGGGATGTTCCATCGGGATTCCAGGCAAAGCGTCCCACACGGCCCGGGCTGGTTCGGTCCGCAGGCGCTTGCGAAACGACTGTGACCAGGCCAGTGCCATCGGCATTGATGATGCTCAAGCCAACCGGGGCTGCCAGGTAAGCCAGCCGATCATCCGCGGGTGACCAGGCAAATGCATCTACCGAAGCGCCTTCGTACAACGGGTGCACGCTCGTAGCATTGGCCTCAATCACCCAGACTTGCCTTTGCACGACTGTGGTACTCTCCATGCAGAGCTGGTTGCGCAGCTTTTGATTCTCGCAAGGCGCCTCTCGTTCCACGATCACTTGGCGGTCTTTGCGGAAAGCCAGCCACTCACCCGAAGGCGACCAGTGTGGATCCATGTTGTGGCCATCCGTGGTCAGACGCAGCGGCATGCCGGAGGGCAAGGTCTTGACCCAGATGTCTCCACCCTGCACATAGGCCAGGCGCCCCATGGTGAGCGGCGCTGGCGTGGGCGTGACCTGAGAAGCCACTTGCGTGGCAAGCCGATTGTTATCAGCCGACAAGGCGGCAATGGTGGCAGCCGGCGCCACATCCGGCGTGGAGGTGCGCTCGATTCCGACTTGCAGCGTGCCGCTGCACCCAACCAGCAAAAGGCTGGCCAACAGAACAAGTATAGGCTTGCTCATGTCAGCCTGCCTCCTTCGGGTGGCGCATCGCCGGCAAGCGCAACGCGACCAGTGTGCCCTGTCCCAGTCGGCTGCGAATCGTCACGGTCCCGCCGTGACGCCGGACAATGGCTTGCACCAGGGCCAGCCCGAGTCCACTGCCTTCGGTGCTTCGGGCCGCGCTGCCTCGATATAACTCTTCACCTAGATGCGGCAGTTCGTCCTGGTTGACGCCGGGGCCGGTGTCGGCCACTTCCACCGTCACCGATGGGCCATCCTCGAATGCGCGGATCTCGATCGTGTCGTCCAGGCCGCAGAACTTGCACGCATTTTCCAACAGATTATGTATCGCCAAAAAGAGCAAATCGCGGTCACCGGCCACGGGCGGCAGAGGCCATGGCACATGCGGGAGATGCAAACGAATGGGACAGGTCGCGGACATGCGCTTCTCCTGTGCCAACTCCATTACCTCTGCCAACAACTCGCCCACGTCGATCGGCTCCTGTTCGACAGGCTGCGTCTCCAGGTCAGCCAGCTTGCGCAAGTCAGCCGTAAGCCGGGCCAGGCGGTCCACCTGCGTCCGCACGCTGGTGAGGGCCGCGCCGTTGCCCGGTTCATTCAAGTTCGCCAGCCCGGCGCGAATGGCAGTGAGAGGGTTCTTGAGCTCGTGGTCGAGGCGGCGAATAAAACGCAGGTGCGCCTCGGCCTGCTCTCGTTGAAAGCGTTGCAGAGACAGGGCAAAGCCGCGTCGGGTGAAAGAACGCAGGAGAAGGCCCGCTCCCCACACCGCGCTTCCCGCAAGGCCCACGAGCAATAATAACGTGCCACCATCTGCGCGCAGGTACAGGATGGGATTGGCCCACGGTCTGGCTTGCCAGAGAGCCGCCAGGGCCGTCCCTGCAATCAAAGGCAAAAGCGACAGCCCGTACTTTCTCATCCGCCGGCCTCGACTCGCCCAATGAAGCGGTATCCCTGACCAATCAGGGTCTCGACAAAGCGCGGCGCTTCGGCATCGTCGCTCAACGTCCGGCGCAGCTCGGCGATGCGGGTATCCACCGCCCGCGTCGCCGCCGGATAGTCCCAGCCCCACACTGCATCCAGCAGCCGCTCGCGGCTCAGGACCTCGTCGGGATGCAGCATCATATACTCGAGAATCGAAATCGCTTTGGACGTGAGCGGGACCTGCTTGCCGGCAAACGTGACCTGACGAGCCTGGCGATCCAGATCTAACTGGCCGCAGCGCAACCGATGTGCCCCGGCCAAAGAAGGCACACCAGGGCGACTGCGCCGCAGCACGGCTCGAATGCGGGCTACCAACTCGTAAGGCTCGAACGGCTTGTTCAAGTAATCATCTGCGCCTTCTTCCAGCGCCACAGCTCGTTCAGCCGGCGAGCCGACCTGGGTAAGTAGAATTACTGGCATCCAGTTGCCCGACTGGCGAATCCGGCGCAACACCTCGCGGCCATCGAGCGTCGGCATCAACACATCCAACACCGTGAGGTCGGGCTGCAAAGACTGCACCAGTTGAAGAGCTGTCTCACCGTCTGCAGCAGTTGTGACGGCAAAACCAGCCCGCTCCAGGAAAGGGGCCAGGTTCGTTGTGATGGCAGACTCGTCGTCCACCAGCAAGATTCGGCCGGCGCGTTTTTTATCTTCCATGTTCTGCTTCTCCTGTGGAGGCAGACGCCACCTGCTCGTGGTGTCTACGCCCAGAATCACAACTATTTTACCACACGCCCGCCAGTAGCCCATAGCGAGTCTGCGGTCACCTCGCGCCGCGCAAATTTCAGGCCCGTCCAGGTTGCGTCAATCGCGCACACCGGGGTGAATCGTCATCACCCACAATGGGTGATCGCGACCAAAAAGAATCCCTCACCTGTGAAGGTGAGGGACGTGAACTGCGCCAGAGAGAGCTACGGCGTGTCAAGCGACACGAGACAAGCTCCTGCGAATGCGACTGCTGAAATCATCTTGACCTTGATCCCCGCGCGCTGCGCGACCTCGACGGCCTCATGGACGCCTTCGCGGATCGGGTCTTCCATGCCGACCAGCCCGACCCAGGTGTAGCCACTGTAATCTTCAAGAACACCACGAGGACGGTAGGCCAAACCAAGCAGGCGCAATCCCTCGCCCGCCCATTCGTCCACCTGCGCGAGAATGCGGTCCCGTTCGGCGAGCGCGACCTGGCACATTCCCAGCACGATCTCCGGCGCGCCTTTCAGGCAATAGTAGCGTTCGCCCTTGAGATAGTTGCTGGTGATGGCGGTGATCATGTACTTGGTCTCACTGGTAAAGAGTTCTTCCGCCAACCGCTGCGAGCCCTCCACCAGCTCCTGGGGATCGTCCTTCATTTGCTCTTTTGCGTATTCCCAGAGCGCGATGTCAACCGGCCCTTCCAAGTTGTTGCACAGGGCCATCGTTTGCAGGGAGCGCTCCTGGTCGAGGAGATCGGCGCGAGACACCCGCATACGGCCCTCAGTCAGTGTGCCGGTTTTGTCCGCCCTGAGGAGATCGTCGTCATGGAACCGAGCGTTTCGACGGCCAGCAGTTTCTTGACCAGGCCATTGCGCCTGAGAATCTTGCGCATCCCCAGCACCAGGATCACCGTCACCGCGATCAGCAATCCCTCTGGCACCGCAGCAATCGCCAGGATGATAAAAGTGCGCAGCATGTCTAAAAACTGGCGGCCCAGAACCAACCCGGTGATCAGAATGCCCAGAGTAAAAATGACGACGGTCCAGGTCAGCGTTTTACTGAACGTCTCGAGCCGCACCTGCAAGGGCGTCTGTTCTTCGACATGCTCCTGTAAGCTGGCGGCGATCTGGCCCAGCTCAGTTCGAGAGCCTGTCTGAATCACGCACATCGCCCCTCGCCCGGTGACGACGGTCGTTCCCATGAAAACCTGATTCTGATTAGGAGCTGCGACGTGCGGCCAGTCTTTGAACTCTGCGCTCTTGTTGACCGGCTCGCTTTCACCGGTCAAGACAGCCTCGTCAATGGCCAGCTTGGTGCTCTCAAGTTCTCCATCGCCGGGGACACGCTCGCCCGCATTGAGCAGAACCAGGTCACCCGGCACCAGTTCCCGCACTTCAATTTCCTGACGCTGACCGTCGCGGATCACGGTCGCAGCCGGCTTGAGCAGACCTTTGAGCGCGGTGTAGGTGCGCTGCGCCTGGTATTCCTGAAAAGCCCAGGATCGCGTCAATCACGACCACGGTCATGATGAGGCAAAAGTCGCCATATTCTCCCAAGACCAGCGAGACCCCGGCCGCCACCAAGATGATGTAGACCAGCGGGCTTTTGAGCTGGTTGAACCAGACCACCCAGGCCGAAGGGCCTTTCTCGGCAGGCAAGACATTTTCGCCGCACTCTTGCCGCCGCTTGAGCACTTGCAGAAGTGAGTCCATTTGTTTCGCGTCTGTGCGGCGCTTCAACTTCTTGCCGCGCGGCCGCAAGCTCCATGAGCACTCCTTGGCGTTCCACAGATTCATTCTTTTGAGACGCCTACAAATACCTTTTGAAACGCTCTCGTCTTGACGCTTTCCGAAACCAGGATGCTGATCAGGCCGGCCGTAGCGACCAACGCCACTTCCCAGAGATGCAGTGGCCCAAAGCTGAACAGGCCGCGCAGGAGGGGCACGCTGATCGTCAACGCCAGGAAGGCCAGTGCGCCGAAGACGATCCACCACAAGGCCGCATTCGGCATCCGTAGCGTCGAGACAATGGAGCGCGTCCACGAGCGATTGGTCAGGATCAAGCCGAGGTTGGCGATGACCAGGCTGGCAAAGCTCATCATGCGCGCCTCGAATTCGCCCAAGCCTCTGGACAGAACAAAGCCATAGACCGCCAGCACGACGGCCAAGACGCCCACGCCCTGAACCAGCCCGGTGAAAACCATCTGCCGCCCGAATAGCGGGTCTTTTAATCGGCGCGGCGGTCGGCGCATGATGTCGGCTTCGTCGGCCTCCATCTCAAAGACCACCGAGCAAGCCGGGTCAATGATCAATTCCAGAAAAACGATGTGAACCGGCAGCAACGCCAGCGGCCACTTGAACAGGACGGGCAGCAGCGACATGCCCGCAATAGGAATGTGTACTGAGAAGATGAACATCATGGCCTTCTTCAGGTTGTCAAAGATGCGGCGGCCCATCCGCACCGCCTGGACGATGGAGGCAAAGTTATCGTCCAGCAGAACCAACGCAGCGGCTTCGCGCGCCACATCGGTGCCGCGCCCGCCCATCGCGATGCCGATATGCGCCGCCTTGAGCGCGGGAGCGTCGTTCACACCATCGCCCGTCATCGCTACGACCTCGCCATTGGCCTTCAGGGCCTGGACGATGCGCAGCTTTTGTTCGGGCACCGCGCGAGCAAAGATGCACGTCGTCTTGATGCGCTCCTGCAATTCCTCATCGCTCATCTGATCCAGCTCTGGCCCGGTGATGATTTGATCGAGCGGCTTGAGGCCGATCTGGCGCGCGATGTTCTGCGCCGTGAGGGAATAGTCGCCCGTGATCATGAGCACGCGGATGCCCGCCGTGTAACATTCTTGAACGGCCTCGGGTACGCCGGGGCGAACGGGGTCTGTCAAGCCCAGCAGCCCCAGAAACTCGAAATCACAATCGTGCTGTTGATCAGGCAATTCATCCGGGGAAAGCTTGCCCCTGGCAACGCCGATCACGCGCAAGCCCTGGTTCGCCATCTGGTTGATTTGCTCTCCGAGCATTTGCATGCGCGCGTCGTCGCGCGAAGCGTGGCACAAATCGGCAATCGCTTCGGGCGCGCCCTTGGCCGCGATGGTCAAGTCATGCCCGTCCAGCGAGCGCCATACGCGCGACATGGCCAATAGCTTTTCCGAGAGCGGATACTCTTTGACCAGCGTCCAGTCCTTGTGCAGATGCTCAGTATTCGCCAGCGTGCGCCCCCCCAGCTCCTTCATCGCCTTTTCCATCGGGTCAAACGGATCGGTGGGGCTGGCGAGCAGGCTGTATTCCACCACCTCGTGCAACGGCTCCGGCAACGAGACCGGTTTGCTTTCTATGGAATACACTTGGTGGTCAATAGCGATGTGCGTGACGGTCATGCGGTTGAGCGTGAGGGTACCCGTCTTGTCTACGCACAGCGCCGTGGCCGCGCCCAGCATCTCGATAGCGGGTACGCGGCGCGTCAACACCTGTCGCTGTGAGATGCGCCACGCGCCTAGCGCCAAAAAGATCGTCAGCACGACCGGGAACTCTTCCGGCAGCGTCGCCATCGCCAACGTAATGCCGGCCAGAAAGCCTTGCAGCCAGTTACCGCGCGTCAGGCCAAAGACGACCACCACCAGCACACACAGGCTGAGGCCGATCAACGCAAAATTCCTGACGATCTTGGCAGTCTGCTGCTGTAGATTCGTCGCTTCCGTCTCCAGCACCTGAAGCGCCTTGCCGATCTTGCCCATCTCGGTGCGCGAGCCGGTGGCCTGCACCTGGGTGATGCCCTGGCCTTTGACGACCAACGTGCCCGAGTAAACAAAGGGCTGGTCATCGCCGCCTGGACGGCCCATCGCCTGGACACTGTCCCATGCCTTTTTTCGCACCGGCACCGATTCACCCGTCAAGAGCGATTCGTCCACGCTCAGGTTCGTGCCGGCAAGCAAAACCGCATCCGCCGGGACCCGGTCGCCTTCCGAGACGAGCACGATGTCATCGCGGACGACCTCGCGTCCGGCGACGCGCTGCTGCTTGCCATCTCGGATGACCAGTGCGCGGGGACTGGAAAGATCGCGCAAGGCTTCCAGCGCGCGCTCGGTCTTTTGCTCCTGGTACAGCGTGATCCCGATGACGACGAACACAAAGCCCAACAGCATCAGCGCTTCTTCCACGTCGCCCAGGAACAGGTACAACAATCCGCACGCGATCAACATGAGAAACATCGGCTCGCGCACGATTTCGAACACGATATGCAGCAAGCTGCGCTTTTTGGCCGAGGGCAGCTCGTTATAGCCGTCCTGCGCCAGCCGTTCCAATACTTCTTGTTCAGTCAAACCTTGTATGTTGCTTTCATCAAATACTCGACTCATTAATGTGCCTCCTCCATGCGATGACGAGTGATACGATCCTGTATGTATCCTGGGGCGAATCTAACATTGAATGAAACCGATTTGCATTCAAGCATCCAAGCGGGCCTTCCAGGCAAGCTGACTGGGACACGAATCAGCCGGGAGTCCTATATCCATCAGGACAAGCCGGGAACGACCGGGGAATTAGCCATGCCGCACGTGATCCAGGCCATAGCGAAACAGGTTGGCAGCGTGAGCATCCAGGCTATAAAAGACCTGGCGCCCGTCCTTGCGCGCCTGCACAAGCCGCATCTGGCGCAACGCGCGCATGTGATGCGAAACCGCCGATTCGCTCAGGCCGACCATTTCGGCCAGCGTGCCGACGTTCTGTTCGCCTTCGGCGAGGACAGAAATGATGCGCACGCGGCTGGTGTCGCTAAAAGCGCCGAACAGCTCGGCGACGTGCGCGGCGGCATGTTCATCCAGCGCGGCAAATTGGCGAGTGCGGCGAGTAGTCATAATTTGATAATTGAGCACTTGTTCAGATATTCATATTTTAGCGAAATTCGTGCGGTTGTCAAATATTGTTGGGAAGGGCCATTCGCGAGCTGAGGTTCAAAAGTGTTATAATAAATGCGCACAGCAAACTCGCCGAGCAACAGTAAGCTGGCTATGGAATCCAAGTGGAGACATGAATTGGCTGATCCGTCACGCGATTGATCTGTGGAGAGCGCTGGCCCGGTCTTATTACACCCGCAAGTATCGCGCGGTGGCGCGGCACCTGGGCCGCCCCGTCGTCCCGCCAGAGCCCCACCGGCAGACGGGCTTTATCGCGATTCAAATTGACGGCCTCAGCCTCGACCACCTGGGCCTGGCGCTCGACCAGGGCTATCTGCCCTACGTGCGAGAGATGATCGCAAGCGGCCGTGCCCGCGTGAGCCAGTGGCAGTGTGGCCTCCCCAGCACGACTCCGGCGGTGCAAGCCGGTTTCCTTTACGGCGACAATTTCGATATTCCTGGTTTCCGCTGGTACGAAAAAGAGCGGCACGCCTCCATCGTCGTCAAACGGCCCGATCAGGTGCGCGCAATAGCACATCGCCTGGAGGGCGAAGGGCGTGGGCTGCTGCGCGGCGGCTCATCCTACACCAACTTTTTCGACGGCGGCGCAGACCTGTCGCTGTTCACGCTCAGCACGTTGGGGCGCTTTCACTTTTTCGACAACGTGCGCGGCCTGGGCTTTCTCCTGCTGTTCCTGCTCAGCCCGGTGCGGCTGGCCCGAATGCTATATCACTCTGTGCGCGATTACGTCCGGGATCTGACACGCCGCGCCATCCGATTGTTTCGCCCTGAGCGTGAGAGTCCGGCGAATGTGCTCGCGCCGCTCTATCGGATTGTGGTTGATGTGCTATTCGGGGAAATCGTCACGTTCGGCATCCTGCTGGACGTGTATCGGGGCGTGCCGAGCATCTATGCCAACTTTTCCAGCTACGACGAGTTAGCGCATCACCTGGGGCCGGATCACCCCGAAGCTCTGCGGACACTGCGACGCACAGATGCACAGATTCACCAGATTGACCGGATGCGCCAGTTGTACCGCCAGCGCAAGTACGATTTGTATATCATGTCCGACCACGGCATGAGTGTGTCTGAGAGCTTTCAATCGCGCTATGGCAAGACACTCGGCCGCTTTATCCTCGACAGCGTTGACCAGTCGCTCGTTCTCGACGAGCAGGCCGGGCACGAAGCGCAATCGTCAGCCAAGGCGCGTTTCCTGTTGGACGAGCTGCAAGTCTGGGAAGAGCGCCGCTGGCGAGGCCCGCTCGCCGCGCGCACCGCACAGCGAGCACGTGTCTCGCTCGACCGGCGCATCCCGCCTGACCTGGAAGCGGCGGCGCTTGACTCGCAGCGGCGCAGCGATGTGGTCGTGCGGTCCTCCGGGGGATTGGCGCACGTCTATTTCAACCTCTCGCCGCATCGCCTCAATCTTTGTGAGATGGCTTGGCTCTATCCGATGCTCATCACCCAGTTACTCGACCATCCGGGCATCGGGCTGGTCGTTGGACGCGAAGGCGAACAGACGGTTGTGATGGGCAAAGGTGGAACGCGCATCCTGATGGAGGACAAACAGGAAATGCAAGGCGACGACCCCTTGCGCGGCCTGACTGATCCTCAAGCCGCTTCAGCCGAGCTAGCGCGACTGACGGCTTTTCCTCATAGCGGGGATTTGATCTTGTTCGGCGCCTGGGACGCGCGTGGAACTGTGGTGACGTTCGAGGATCAGCTCGGCGCGCACGGCGGACTAGGCGGGCCGCAAGATCAGCCCTTTATTCTTTATCCCTCGGACGTGCCGCTCGATGCGCGCGCGCTCACCAGCCCACGCGATCTATACGTCCATTTCATGGCGAACTATGTGACGCGGAATGCGTGACGCGTGCTGCGTGAAACGTGATGCATAAAGATCACTGAGGCGGCAGTCTCATCAAAATGCGATCCGTGAGAGCTTGCCCCTGCTCGATCACAGGCAATCGCTGCATTGTCTCTGGATTATACATCCCCACCTCAAGTCCATACTCGCCGGGTAAGATGTCCTTCGGCACGGCAAGTGATGCACGTTGAATGAACGTGTCGCCCTCGCGCCAACCTTCCGCCGCCACGCCCAAGCCATCCCATTGTGACACGATCTGTCCATCCGGCCCAAGCAGATGAGCAAAGACGTTGCGTGGGCCTTGCACTTCTGACACTACACGCCATGCAAATTGGAGCGCCAATTCGTTCGGTGCAGGGTACTGCAAGTCATAACCCACGAATTGAACCTCGTTGCCCAAATTCGCCGGAAGATTCAGAGGCGCATTGCCTGTCCACGCGCGCGATGCGGCGCCCATACCCTCGACCAAAGCCAGTGCGGCAGCGTGTGCCTTCGGGTCAGGCGGATAGAGCACACAGGCACGTCCATCGGCAAGGGCGCCGGGACGGGTCGTCTTCCAACCCCATGTGGCAAGGTTATCTTGGTCCAGGACATACCAACTCGGTTCTTTCGGAATAATGAGACTGTTATGGGCATCAAACCAGCGCAGGCGCGTGTCATTCGTGCCAAACTCGGAAAAAGTCTTGAGCGCAATCTCGTCCACTTGAAGGCCGGAGAGCGCAACGTCCACCGGCTTGCCGCGTGACCCGACTCGGTAGAGAAAGATCGAGTAACCGGCTTTGGCAAACGGACGCTGGTCAAGGAACCAATCATACAAGTGCCACTTGTCCGGCAACATCGTCACGCCGCGCATGTTGGTGACGCTCAGGGCGTACACGCCGGGCGCGGGGTCATGCGGATAGAACGGGCTGGTCAAGGGATTGCCCTGCTCCGGCGTCCCGTAATACGTCGGCAGCGGCTCAAAGTCAATACCATAGTAGCTGGGGAAGGCACGGCCAAAGTAACTTAGCTTGATCTTGCCCAACTGGTAACGCTTGACTGCATCGCGCAGCGCGGGCAAGTCCTGACCCCAGTCAATGTTCGAGTCAACAAGACACCGCCAGCCGCTATCGGGACCGCCGGCCAATTCGTTAAAGTAGGCCAGGTTGTAAGGATGAATCCACACCGCAATCCCAGCGCCCCACACGAGCACGCCGATCAGCACAAAACGACTGTAACGACCGGCCAGCGTTGCCAATCTTCCCGACAACACATAGAGAAACGGCAACGCCGGGACGAAATATCGGTAGCCGATGTAAAGCGGGCTGACGAGCATTGCCGTGATGTAAGCGCCTGAGGGTAGCAAGAGCGCCATCAGGTGCGGCCATTTCTTTGCGCCCCAGAGCAAGCCGACCACAGACGCAACGATCAACAGTATCGCCGGCGGCGGTGACTTTAATCCAAAGGCCACTGGAAAGTAATACCACCAGCCGCTGCCGTACTGGCCGCAAAAGTAAAAAGTGCGCTTGACGTTAAAATACTCGCTCTCCCAGCGCAAGTCTTCCAAATAGGAGGCGCCCGGCACAGGCCATTGGAATCCGAGTCCGCTCAACGGTCGGAACTCAAAGTGATAGGTGGCCCATAACGTCAGCCCGCCGATGGCAAAGACAGCCAGCAGTCCGGCGGCGTGCTTTATCCACCAACGCGCACGGTCCGATGCGGGAATGCCACTTGCCAAAGGCCACAATCCGACGACCATCAAGAAAACCGGGACCAACAGCGCTGCCGCAAATTTGGTGCCTTGCGCCAGACCCAATGCAACCCCGGCCATCACCAGATTGCGCGTCCGGCCGATTTTCAGGTAACGCCAAAAAGTATAGGCTGCCGTGAAAAAGAAAACTCCCATGGGGACATCGTGCGTAATCATCTGGCTGTGCGCCACGAGCGTCGGGTCGAAGGTGAATAAGGCCAGCGCAATCAACCCCGCGCCCGGTCCCCAAAGTTGACGCGCCCAGAGAAACACCAGCGCCGCCAGAAGCATCGCCTGGGCAATGTTGGGCCATCGCCCCAGGAAAAAGATCAGCTCAATGTTGTTGCCCTTTTGCCAGATGACGCGCTCGGAGAAATCGGACCAGTTGTTGTCCGCAAAGGCCGGGTCGTCAGGGCGGACGTCGAGGTGACTCAAGGCCCAGACGGGAAAAGCGCTGAGGGCATCGGACAAAACAGGGTGGCCCAGCTCAAAATGCTGGTCGCCCGTTTTCAGGTAAATATAGCCACGACTCAGGTACGCCTGCTCGTCAACCGTGGGCGATTGCGCCACCATGGCGGTGACAGCTTGGGCAAAGAACGCCCACAGTAGCAACACGGCGACGAGGTTCCCCCACGGGAAGCGTTTCTGCACAGCGTCAATCCTCATCGGCCTGTTATACGCACCTGAACGAGATCCAGTTCTTCGCTGAGATAGTGACCGTCAGGTGCGACGATGGGCAGGCGTCCCTCGGTCTCGCTAAAAGCTCCAAGCTCAATTCCATACAAGCCGGCTGGCGCGTCCGCCGGAAGCTTGAGCAGCCTCACTTCACGCATCAACTGTCCCGGCGTCCAGCGCGTCGTCCGCTTGGGCTGCGTGTACGGCAAACCATCGTCCGCCGCAATGACCTGGCCATGCGCATCGCCGAGATGAATAAACACACTATAGTCAACCAGCAGTTGATTCGACGCTTGCCAATACAGCGTCACGCTCAAAGTCTCGCCGGGCCGAATCAGGCGCGTGTTCACGTCGTAGCCTGCCAGTGCTACCTTGTCACCGAAATTGACGTGGACAGGATTGGGCAAATCGCCGGGGCGCGGAAGCAATCTGATGGGAGCAAGCATCACGGAATCGCCAAGCGATTGCCCGTTCGCATCGTACGCGCTCAGGCGTGCGCCATTCGAGCGATACAGTCCGACTTGCACCAGTGCATCGTCGGGCGCAAAAGCCGTCTCGCCTGGGTCGAGCCTGTGAGTGTCCGCATAGACATCGCCGGGCTTCCAATGGCTCGTGGGGACGATGCCCAAGCTTGGCGACCTATCGCGCTGAGCGGACAAGGCTCCAATCGAATTGACCAAGTGAAGGAAGATAGAATTGCGATCGGCCATCGGCGTAAGCGCCTGCCAATAAAGCGTCACCGTGAGGGGAGTGCCGGGCCGCACCACGTTATCGGCTACAGCGTAGCCCATCAAGCGTGCCGGGCTGCCCGGAAAGCTCACATCAAGCCGGTGAGGGATGGAAGCCACCTGCTGCGGTGCAAGCGGCACGGGCCACGCCAGCAAAGACGCGGACGTTTCCAGTCTGAGCGGCGGGAGGGCTGGACCCCAAGGGTTCGGTGCACCCTGGCAGGCCGCGAAAACCGACAGCGCGCTCAACGCGGCAAAAATCAGCCAGCGCCGGACGGAGTGATAGAGGGCAGGCTCAGCGGCAAAAAAGAACAACGGCGGCGTGATGGCGATGAACCAGCGCGGACCATACGCCTGACCGCCAAAGTTATCAGTGAAAAAGATGATGTAGAGAGACAAAGCCAGGCTCGCCACTCCGACGGCAATGGCCTCGCCGCGCAGTGGATGCTCGCGCCGGCCAAGCACGGTTACCACCGCATAAATGGCCCACAGCACGACCGGGCTGAAAGCCAACACGCCGTGGTCGCCCATAAGAATGCGGAAAGCATACTCGAGCAGGTTGGCAGAACCGTGCGTGCCGCCCGCGGTGCCATACAAAGCCGAGCCGGGATAATTGTATCCGGCGGTATGCAGTTGCGGCGGAAGCACATCGCCCAGCATCCACCCGTCGAGCCCGGCGGTCAACACGAGCGGCAACAACGCGCCCAGCATGAACAGCCACGCCGAGCGGCGAAGGCGCCACAACGCAACCATCAGAAAAATCAACAAGAATGGGCCGACTTGAAATTCAAGCGCAACCGCCAACGCTGTAAAGAACCCGGCAGCAAATAACCAGCGTTCGAGGTTTTCGGAACGAGAACGGACGAGCGCATAAAGACCCGCCAGCAAACACGCCGCCGTCGGGACATGATTAGTAAAGACGAGGCTATAGGGCAAAATCATCGTGCCCAATCCCAAGACGCCAGTCAATATGAGAGCCGGGAGATTGGCAAGGCCCCGGAGGCCGGTGCTTTTATAGAACAGCGCCAGCATCAGCGCCGAAGGGACTCCAACCATAATCAGCGTCATCCAGTAGAAGGCCCAGTCAAACGGTTGAGCACATTGAAAGGCAAAGCAATAGCACGTGGGCGCGCGCGGGTCGCACTCGTGCGGATCAAAGGCGAGACCCAAGCCCCGATGAAGAACGGCATACACGCCGGAAGCGATAAAGGTAAAGACAGGTGGTTTGTCGGAGTAAAAGTGGCCATTCAACCAAACGCGGTCACCCGTCAGCCGACCTAGCGCCGTATCGTCAATCACCCACGTGCCTCGCTCAACCAGCGCCTCGACCGCCGCCAAGCGCGAGTATTCGTTCCACGAATTGATGTGCGTGTGCGTGAGCAACGCGAACAGCACGAGGAAGAACGCCGCCACGCTCAGCGTGAGGTCACGCCGTGCTTTACTGTGGAGTGACCACCCCCTACTGGAGACATGCGACTGGTCACCGTTCACCATTTACATTCCCCCCTCAACGAACTGGCTCAAAGACCAGATAATCATAGGCCGCCGCGAGCAGTCGGTCGTCAGACATTTTGCCGCCCGTGCGTCCAAAAGCTGACTCTAGGCGCGCATGGGTCAGCGTGATGACATTTGGGCTTCGTTCGTGCAGCATGGACTTGCACAGTGATGTCATTGTCGGCCCAATCCTCAGCCAGCTTGACCACGCTCACTAGCTGTCCATTGACCCTAACAGCTACAGTTTGGTCGGTGGGATAAGCCATCGCACGAAAGCGAACGTGGATATCTCGCGGCGGCAGCGCCACCCGCAAAGTTGAGGTTTGAATTTCACCCGCCCAGCGCGCTCTAACTCCACCAATGTCCTCAGCATTATACCAACCCAGGCCGGCAAAGCGGTCATCACCCGGCTCGCCCAAGTCGAGAGTGCCATTGGAAGGCACGCTCAGAAAATCGGGCCGAGGGCAGTCGGCCCACGAGTTAATCGCGCGATAACCGATTGTTTCGGCGTCCTCGTAAAACGCACATATCTCGGGCTGCTCGTTAAAGAATTCGATAAACGAGCGAGCATAGTCTCCTACGATCAAATCCTTATGGACGCCCACATAGCGAATGTCCCAGTTCTTGAGTCGCCGCAAAAACTCGGCTCGCGCTTCCTCAAAAGGAGGCAAAGGATTTCCCAATGCCAGCGCCAACAGGAAAGGGGTACGCTCATACCGATCAAGTTGCGGGGCGGGCAGACGAGATACTGTGCCATTGATCGTCCGTTGGTGGTGAAAACGCCCGTAATAGTGCAAAGGGGCGGCCGGGCCAATGATGCGCATGCTACCTGCCACGCCGATCGGTACTTGGAGCAAGGTGTGATCCTCCGGATCTGCGCCGATCACACGGTAAATAGGATAATCGGGCGCAGTAAAAACGGGAAACGGCGCGAGAAGGCCGGCATTGAGCACGTGAGCGAAGAGAATCGCTGTTAGGATGCCCACCTGCACCCTTCGGTTACGTACGTGGTCAAAGAGGTTGGCCAGCGATAGACTGACAAAGACAGCCAGCCCCAACGTAGCTGGCGTTAAGAGGCGGCCAGGTGTGCGGTATTGGCCCTGGGAGAAACGGTAGAGCAGTGCAAACGGTAACGGGCGAGCCGGCTCGCCCAGATAGGGTCCCAACGCCAGAATCACGTTGAACAGCCCGACAGCGAACCACAACCATCGCTCGCGCCGCCTGCCAGTGAAAGCCAGGCAAATCAGCGCCAGGGCTGGCAGAATCTGGCCCATCGTGCTGTCGGTGTCCAACCCTTGACGTATGAACAAATCCGAGGGAGATGTGGCAAGACTTTGAACATAGCTCACATCTTGCCAGGCATATTCATTCCAGGGTAGCTGCCGCATTTGCGGTAACGGCGCAACCAGCGCAGGCAGTAAGGCTGCCAGGACCGCTATGCCGCCCAGGCCGGCAACCTGCCACCGTGCGTGCCATGTCCGCTGGTTAAAGAGGCCATACAACATATAGGGGCCAAGCGTCAACACCATCCACAACAAAAGCTCGGAATAGGTCATAAAGGCCAGATAAATGCAGATACCCAGCGCCACCGACCAGCCCACCGAGCGCCGCTCCAATGCCTTGTCCCACAGCAAGAGACTCAGCGGGAACCACCACAACGTCATCACGCTCAAATGGACATGGGTGGCGCGCCATACCATGTTGGCACTAAAGACATACAGTGTGGCCCCCAAGATCGCTATCCACACATTCTCCAAACGACTGCGCAGAAAAACATACATGCAGACAGCCGACAGGAAAAACGAGAGGACAATCCAGCCGTTCACAATCCAGTGCATGTCCAAGAAAAGCTGGAATGGCAGGGAGAGCAATCCCAGCGTAAAAACGTGTGAGTGCATAGAGAGATTTACTGTGTTGGGAAACAGGATATAGTTGGTAAAGAAGGGGTCCGTCCGCAGGTTCAGGACGGCATATTTGAACCACCATAGACTCCAATAGAAAATCGCATCGTCACGATCCGGCGTGTGCGAGTCCGGGATGGCTGTCCCCATGTTCAGGATCAGGTTATCGAGCGTTACAAACGTTAGCAGCCCCAAGAGTCCTATAGCGAGCAAGCTGCTACGATGCCGTCTCAAGGAATCAAACACATTGTGCTCCGCAGTTTCCGACCAATACTTGTTGGAATGACCCCGGATTACTTGCCTACCACGCGCACCTGGAGGAGAGTCATCTCTTCACTCATATAGTGACCGTCAGGCGCGACAATGGGCAGACGGTCGCCCGTATTCACCGAAAAGACGCCCATGTCAATATTGTACAGCCCCGGCAACACATAGTCTGGAATCGCCAGCGCGCGCACTTCTTGCATCACCTGCCCGGTCATCCACCGACGCGTGCGCTTGGGACTGGTGTATGGAAAGCTGTCATTTTTGACGGGAATCTCGCCGCTCGTGCTGGTGAGGTGCATGAACACGCTATAGTCCAATTTCATCGGCGCGAGCGCTTGCCAGTAAAGTGTCACACTGATCGTCTCGCCGGGCCGGATGGCGCGCGCGCTCATATCGTAACCCAGGAGGGCAAGCTTGTCTCCAAAGTTGACCCGCACAGAATTGGGATACTCGCCTGCGCGCGGCACAAGCTTGGCCGGCGAGAGACTCACCGTATCGTCCAAAGATGAGCCATCAGGCTTGAACGCCATCAGGCGAGGACCATTGGGCAAATACAATCCGACTTGCACGACAGCCTCGTCGGGTGCGTAGGCGGTCTCGCCAACGTCCACGCGATATGTGTCCGCAAACATGTCACCAGGCTTCCATTGGCTGGTCGGAAAATTGCCCAAGCCGGGAAAAGTGTCGCGTTGAGCGGAAAGCGCGCCGGCTGAATTGACCAGGTGAACGAACACGGCATAGTTTTCGTCCATCGCCGCGAGCGCCTGCCAATACAATGTGACGGCAACCTGTTGACCGGGGCGCAGTGTGTCTCGATCCACCGTATAGCCCAACAACCTGGCTTTGTCGCCAAACATCACGTCGAGCCGATGCGGAATTGACGAGACTTGCAGTGAGGTCAGCGGCGCAGGCCGCGCGTAGGCTGGGGCGAGGATGCCAACCAACGCATACACCGCCAACGCCAACATCGCCACGGCCACCCCAGATGACAAAATGGTCAGGTGGCGTTTCGAAACCAACTGGCTCAGTCCCAACATTATCAACGTCGCCAGTGCAGGCAGGGCTGGGAAAAAGAAGCGTCCCATCGGCCCGGCGGTGCTGATGAGCATATATCCGAGCACCATCCCTGCAAACACGAGGACAGCACAGGATATTACCGCAGACGCCACCGGCGAGCGAAGGTCAGGGAAGGCATCATTCAGTTCCCCTGTGCCCCCTGCTTTCCCTTGGCCTCTGCGGGAAACAATCCGCCGAACCAGCAGGACGGCCAGACCGATGAATGCGGCAACGGTCACGACGAGAATCACTGTGTAAATCCATGCCGGCATTGGAATCTGGCCGTAGCCAAAGCGTCCCCATAGCGACGACCATGCATAGGGCAGCTCGAGCAGCGCCGCGCCCCAACTGTGCTGTGGGTCGCGCCCACCCCACAACTCGTTCGTGCGGCGGATGGCGGTCGGCTCGCCATACAGAATTTGATTGCGGACGAACCACCAGCCCGAAAGCGCCAGCGTTACCGTCAGCAGCACAAGGTTGGCCGCCAGCCACTTTTTCCACGATCGTTCTCGCCGCGCTGCAATAACAAATGCCAGCTCGATCACGGCGAGCATGAACACCAGGTTGAATTTGGTGTTGAGCGCCAGTCCCAACAGCAAGCCCATGAGAGCCGCGCGACCAAGTGTGAGGGGACGCCCAGCCTGATCCACGCACGCCAGCACTATCGCCGAACCGGCCAACCCGGCCGCCACATCGTTATTGACTGCGCCCGAAAGGTAGAGGAATTGCGGATTGAACGCGACAATCGCCGCCGCGCCCCAAGACAACACGTCCTCTTTAGGGAAGATACGCCGGGCGGTGAGGTAAGTCACGCCGACGGTCAACGCGCCCAAAATGACATTGACCCAACGCGCCACCCGAGCGGCCAAGGGAGTGCCCGTCGCCGGGAATGCTTCCTCCGGGTCGTGCAGGTAATGATTCTTGTTGTCCGCGCCGACTTGCCAATCGTGAAAGCCCCAGTATGGATTCCACGCCGGCTCGTAATCCCATGCGCTATCGGGCTTGATCCAGAACGTGGCCGCCGCGCCGAGGAGATAATACAGCGGCGGGTGATGTGCCTGAATGCGCGGCTGGTCCGGATCGAGTTCAGGCAACCTGCCCGTTGCCAGAATGTAACGCGTGTAGCGATAGTTGTGCAGCTCGTCGGTGGATTCATACAGCGGATTGACCAGACTGAACACCAGCGAGAGTGCCACGTTTAGCGCGAGGATGACGATTAAGGGCCAGTGAGTCTTGAGCCGCGCGTTCATCGTCCTCGCCCCACGCGGATCAATTTGAGATACAGCCGGTCGGCAACCGGCGTTGAGCCTTCATAAACCTTGAGGCGAGTGCCTGTGTCTTGTGAGTAGACGCCTACGGAAAGCCAGTACCATCCGCGCTCCATGTCTTCCGGCAATTTCAGATGATGAACCTGAAGAAACACGTCGCCGGGCTGCAAGCTCTGCGAGGTGATCGCCAGGTGGTCAACCTGCGCGGCAATGTGCGTGCCAGTGATAACGTGAGTAAAGAGTGCCAGACGCGGCTCCAGCGGCGCATCCACTTGCCAGTAAGTTGTCACCGTGATGACAGCTCCCGCAGCGGCGCGGCCTTGCACCTGGTACGCATTCAGATGCATCACGTGTCCAAAATCCACTGGCGGCCAGACGTCCCCGCTGCGATTGGCCTCTGGCGGCCAGGCTGCGGGCGATTCGGCGGCCAGCCGCGCCATGTCCTCCCACCAGGCCGTGATCGGTGCCGTCGTCACCACCAGGCTGTTGCCTGCCCGCTTTGCGTCTTGCACTGGTGCGACTTGCATCCATCGTGCAATCGGCAGGCCATTCAGTTGGTCAAGCGATCCCACGTCAGGGAAAGCGAACCTGGGAGCATTGCTCGTCGGAATGACGACCGATTCGGTGCAATCGTACCAGCGCACATCTTGCTCCGTGGCGGATGAGAGGTAATGATAGATCCACCACGCCGGTCTCCACCACTCGACACGTTCCTCAATCAGGTGGGACTCGACGCAAACCGCGACAGGACCACGCTGCGGATCGGCGGTCAGGGCGCCGGCCACTTCTTTCAAGCCTGTCTGCATCCACCAGCGCGTCTCGGCTTGCGCAGGCCATACGATGAAGAAATCGCGTGCGAGCCAGGCGGCGTTTCCAAACAACAAGGCAGCCAGCGTCACCGCGCCGATGCACTGTGCTGCTTTACCCCAGCGCGCTCCGGCCGCACGCCAGATCACGTCCGCGCCGATCCCCGGCACGGCAAACGCCAGCGCCATCGCACCGACGGTGCGCGCATAATTCGGCGCGGGCTGGCTGAGCATCCCCGGCAACAGCGTGATCAGCAATCCAATCAAGACAATGCCACAGCGCGGCTCGCGCCATCGCCAGACGAGCGTGGCTATACCAAGAAGAAACAACGCCGCGCCCACAGGTTCCATCAGCGGGCGCCCCGGCATATCATAGTAAGGCAGCGGGTCGCCGACGAAGGCAAACATTCCCAGCGTCTGCAGCGTCGTCTCGATCACGAGCTGCGGTTTGCCGGCGAGCAAGTCGGTGATAGGTTGACTCACATCAAAACCCGAATAGGTCAATTGCTTTGCGCCAGGGTGCGTGAGCAGGTAAATGACCAGCGGTGACGATAGGGCTGCTGCGACAACGGCCAGCGCCAGCAATCCACGCCAACGAGCGAAAATCAAGTCGCGCCGGACGAGGGCCAGATACGCCAGGAGCGCCATGACCAGGAATGGCACCATGCGCGCGGCAGTGTACGAGTTAAAAGCCATCGCAAAGAAACAACCGGACAAGACCAAATGGAGAGTCGAGCGCGGACGTCCAGAGGGCGGGAGCATAGAGCGACAAAAAAAGTACAATGCCAGCGCCAGCATTGGCACGACCGGAGCGACATGCAGTGTGATGCGCCCCAACAACACACTCCACCACGAGACACTCATCGCTCCCAATGCAACACCGGCCGCCAGCCGGCCGAACAACCGGCGCGTCAAGACCCACACCGCGCACAATGCAACCATGGACAGGAATACCGAGGGTAATCGAAGCGCAAAAACTGTAGGGCCTAGCACCGCCGCGAACGGCGCAGAAAAGTACATGTAGAGCGGCTCGCTGCCGGTGTCTTCGGGAAAGTAGATCGCCCTCCGGCCCGCGACAACCGTCTCGACGATGTGTGCATCGGTGACTTCGTCGTTGTGGTAGCCGGACGGAAAATCTTGCAGACGATACAGACGCAGGGCCGCCGCCAGCAGAAGCAGGCCGGTCACGCACGCCAGTTCGATGAGCCACAGACGCCGCGCAGTTGTCACCGTCAGGTTCCTGCATCAAAACCCCCGGCACGGGGCCGGGGGCTTGATCGAACAGATTCGATGCGCCGGCGCGCACGCCGCATCGGGACCATCGGCTAGTGCCGCGCCGGATACAGCTTAAAGTTATCGAAAATGTAAGAGAGCGGTCTGGTATTATCGTCGCGCCAGGCCCACTCAAAGTTACCCTGGTGGACGCCAACCCGGGTGTGATTGCTATCCATGTACAGAGCAGCCAGGCCGCCCACAAACGGTTCGCCTATACGCGACAGGCTTCCGCCGGTCGGTCCGGCATAAACCGAGAACGTGTTTCCCTGCCGCCGTACCGCCAGCGTATTCCAGGCATAATCGGCGCTGTTGCACGTCCAGCACTTGGTATAAGTCAGCATATCGTTGGGGTCGTCGGATGATTTGATGGAGTTGTACCAGACGCGCACATCCAGGTCCATCGGATCCAATCCCTGAAAGATGCGGACGGTATAAAGTTGCTTCAGATCCTCGCTGCCATTAAAGAATAGCCCATACGAGGTCTGGAACAGGAAATCCTGATTCGAGCGCATATCCGCCTGGATGGTAAAGTTGGCCGGGTCCGCCGAGCGAACCGGCGCGGGAAAGATATAGCCATTCCAGGCGCACGCCACGCTAATGCCATAGGCCGGGCTATTATTGACGCCGCCGCTGGTTGTATAGCGGGCCGCCAGTGAGCCTGGCGAGGTGCAGTTGAACGTCGAAGCGTTATAGTCATAGAGGGGCCAGCCGCTGGTCGGATCGGAAAAGTCGTCAAAGAAAGTGCCGACCACGGTCGTCGTGACCGGCTGACCATACATCGTCATGGTGTTGGGCGGCACCGAGATCGAGTAATTCTTGTTCACGATCGCAGTGCCCCACGGCACATCGCTGGGGACAGTGACCGTCAAACGTCGGACGACGCTGCCTCCAGCGGGCACGGTCAGGCCCGGCCACGTCACGACGCCGTTCAAGTCCAAGTCCCCGCCGTCCGCGCTCACAAACGTCGTGCTGACCGGCAGCGTGTCGTTGAGCACCACGCCCGTGGCAGCATTGTAGCTGTCGGTGTTGTTCACCGTGATCGAATAGACCAGTGTTTGCCCTGGCAATACTATGTCCGTAGACACGGACTTGGCCAGTGTGAGCATCCATTTGCTCACGATCGGCAGCATCACGCGGTAATTGGCCCGCACGGCAAGATCGTCCACAAACGGACCCTCGGATTGCTGACCGCCGTTAAAAGATTGATAGCGGAACGCCGCATAGACCTTTCGACCGGCGTAGGATGACAGAGGCAGCGTGTAGGTCGTCCAAGTCGTCGCCTGGGGAAGCGCCGCGCCGACAAACTTCCCAGTGCGGCTGATGGGATCATAGTCGGTGGAAACGGCCACGGTCAAGTAGCCGGAAGCCGACGGCTTGAGGTAAGCGAAATCCATCTGCGCTTGCCACACCGACGAGAGATCAACGGGCAAGACCATCCACGAGTCAACCGGGTCGGTGTAAACCGTTCCGGGCAGGAACACACTGCCGGCGTTCGGTCCCACAGCCACTGCGCTCCGAGTCCCCTGCGCGCGAGTGTAATCTGTCGTGCTCCAGGTGTAGGTCAAGGGATAAACCACCCCCGGCGAGCGGGTGATATTGTCATAGGTCTGCCACTCGGTCGGAAACGCGCCAGTGAACTCGAACGTTTGCGATATCAAATCACTCATTCCAACACCCAGCAGAGACAAGGGCGCTTTAGGCTGGCTTGCATAAACAGACGCAGTCAAATCGGACTGGTAAGGTTGCGCCGCGCCTGTTGCCGCCACACTGCCGCCCATGAACAACAGGGCAGCCACAAGTAAACACACGCTGACGACCCAACCGCGCTGATGATTGGACATGCTGTCTAACTCCTCACGAGGATTGCCAACAACGACGCGTTTCTGTTCGAGGCATGGGCGGATTATAGCGTCTTGTGGTGATGTGTCAAGCAATACTTGACCCTCCCTACCCCGCGTGTTATACTGAGCGACATCCAGACATCCCATGTCAAACATCAAATCTCAATTCCTCAATCGAACGGCAATGGGCCTCTTGGTCGCAGCGGCTGTCGCTTTGGCGGGCGCTTACCAGACGCGCGCGCCCATCATTTTAGAGATCGGATCAGCCAGCGAAGACGTTTATCTGGCAAGTGGATTCTATTCACCGGAGAATATTTTCGGTGTGTCGTATCGGTGGACGAGTGGCAATGCCCAAATCCACCTGCCCGGACTGGGCAGCGGCATCCCGTTCCATCTCCAAGTGAGCCTGCACGAGTTCCGTCCGCCGCCATTGGCGCCAGGCCCCGTGACCATCTCGCTCAATGGACACAAGGCAGAGCGCTTTACGCCGGGAATGGACCTGGCGGCCTATGCCGTGGACCTGCCGGCCGCCGCGATGGATTTGCGCGGTGACGCGACCATCGGCTTGAAATCGGACACCTTTGTCCCCCAGCAGACGATGGGCACCAACGATGAGCGCGCGTTGGGGTTGTTCGTGGATCAAATCAAACTGACTTTCGGGCCGGGCATTATCATTCCCCCCTTGATGGTCTGGGCGTTGCTCGTGATGAGTGTAGTGCTTGCTTACGCCTTTGCAAGCTCGATCGGTCTGGCGTCACCCCTTGGTCTGGCGGCTGGAGCGATGCTGCTTGTCGCACAAGTCATCGCCATCGTGGCTGCCCGGACGTGGACGGCGCGCAACAGCGTGTGGCTCGCGTTGACCCTGTTCAGCCTCTATGTGGTTGCTCTGCGGCTCAAGAGCAGTCAGCGGTCGGCGGTCAGTGGTCAGCCATCCGCCGTCTACAATCTGAAATCCGAGCTACCCTTCGTCCTGGCTGTGTTCATCGCCTGGCGAATCGGGTTAATGCTCGTCCCCATCGTCGGGGCGGACGTCATTGGCACGACCGAATGTTGCCCGCAAATTGACGCGACGCCGCTGACTTCGGCGGGGCAGGCGCCGTTCGAGCGTTGGTTCCGTTGGGACGCGATCTGGTATGGCAGCATTGCGCAAGACGGCTATCAATATGCTGGCGCCCGGGAACCGTCAAACGCAGGCTTCTTTCCGCTCTTTCCGCTCGTCAGCGGAGCGGCGCATCGCCTGATGGGCCTGCCGGTCTCTATCTCCGGCCCGCTCGTCTCGACTGTGGCGGCTTGCATCGGCTGCTGGCTATTGTATCGCCTCACACGCCGCGAGACGGATGATCCCAAAGCTGCCGGCCGGTCAGCCGTTTACCTGCTGGCGTATCCCGGCGCATTTTATCTTGGGATTGGGTACACGGAAGCACTGTACATGCTGTGCGGCCTAGCGGCCTTTTGGTGGGCGCGTGAGGCACGCTGGAAATACGCGGGGGTGGCGTCGTTCCTGGCGGGTCTGACTCGTCTGCACGGTCCGCTGCTCGTCGTGCCGCTGGCCTACGAATATATGCGTCAACGCAACTTTCGGCTGCGGGACGTGCGTGCTGACGTGATCGGCGTGACGGGCGGGGCATTGGGCGTGCTGGCTTTCATGGGTTATCTCGGTCTGCGGTTCGGCGAGCCGATGGCCTACTTTCAAGTGCAGGGACTGTTTTTTAACCGCAAGATGGCTGCCGGTGCTTTTCCGAGCTTTCCTGGCGCGACGCTCGCCAACTACTTGACCGGCTTTGTGACCACCCCACCTTCGACGGAGGGCACCCTCGAGATCGTGATACTCATCTTGCTCCTGGTACTCACCCTCGAGGCCTGGGTGCGGCTGCCGCGCATGTATGGCGTCTACATGCTCACCGTGTCACTGTTCGTGCTGGCCAGCGGCGACTTGAACGGTCTGCCCCGCTACAGCACGCCGGTCTTTCCGATCTTTATGGCGCTGGGATTGATGGGGCGACGACCCTGGGTAGATCGTGCCGTCCTGATCTTGATGATCCTGGTGCAGGGAATCGTGGCGCTCATGTTCAGCAACGGCTATTGGATTGCGTGAGATGTACCTCGAACGCCCAACCAAACGCACCGAAAGCCTCGTTCGTATTCTCCTGCTGATCGGTCTGATCAGCGCGGGCGTTTACATCTTGAGCTACACCGGCCCTTCGGCTCAACCGCCCACGCCCACGCCGGCCCCCACGCGCACCGCCTCAGCGTACATCGCCGATGCCGAAGCGCTTACTCGAGCAGGCAAATTCGATGACGCGATCCTGGCTTACAAAGTCGCGCTGACTCTGGAGCCGGACAACTCGGCCATCTATCCACCCCTCATCCGGCTGATGGTTTACCAAAGCCAGAGCCGCAAAGATCAACTTCTCGAAGCGCTGCGGCTGGCGCAACGAGCCGCGCGCATCGCGCCGGATAGCGCGCCCGTCCAGGCGGCACTGGCGCTGGCACTCGACTGGAACAATCAGACGCTCGAAGCCATCAACGCCGGACGGCGGGCGACGCAGCTTGACCCGAGTTATGCCGAAGGTTTTGCCTTCCTGGCCGAAGCGTATGCCGATGGACAAAACTGGCCGCGCGCGAAAGAGGCCATCGAGACCGCGCTCCGGCTCAACCCTGACAGCATAGACGCGCACCGGGTGAACGGCTACATCCTGGAAACCCAGGGACGCTATGGTGAAGCCATTGGCGCGTATCAACGCTCTCTGTCACTCGCGCCCAACGTCGCGCTATTGTACCTTGCCATCGCGCGCAGCTATCGCGCGCTGGGGAACTATGATGCGGCCATCAACCAGTATCAGCGCGCGCTCCAACTGGAGCCTGGCCGAGGCGACCTGCAAGACGAGTTAGGCTGGACGCAGTATCTGATGTATATGACGTATAGCCGCCCAGTTGATTTGGAGCGCGCGATCGTCATCCTGGAGCAGGCGACCAAGAACAACCCGGACACTGCATCAGCCTGGGCGCACCTGGGCCTGGCTTATTATGCACGGCGAAATTACGAAGGCGTCCTCGAAACGCTCCCCAAAGCAATCGAGCTGGGTGCTAACAAGATCGAGTATTACTATGTCCTCGGCCTGTCCTATTTCTACATGGACGAATGCGACAAGGCCATGCCACTCTTCCAGAAAGCGCTCACGCTTGACCCAAACGACGTGAACGCCCAGGGCGGCATTAACCTGTGCCTGCACATCACGCCGACGCCATTGCCGCCAACCCGCAGACCGTAGCCATGGCGGATTGCAGATTCTGGAGGGCGCAGCGCAGACAAGCGCATACCGCCGCCCTAAAGGAAGAGATTCCGAAATCCGAAATTCGCCATAAGGGAGGAGAGCATGAAACTCATTTTGGCGGTGATCCAGAACGAAGACGAAGACGCGCTCACCGAAGCGATGGAGGCAGAGCACATGAGTGTCACTCGCATCGGCTCCAGCGGCGGCTTTCTGCGCGCCAGCAACGTCACACTGATGACGGCCGTGGAAGATCAGCAGGTCGAGCGGGTGATGACGCTCCTGAGCAAACACTGCAAGCGGCGTACCAAGCACGTGCATCCCTGGGCGCCCAGCATGGAAGCCCGCGAGCGCTTCCTCGGCGCAATCCCGGTAGAAGTCGGCGGCGCCGCAGTATTTGTCCTGTCCCTCGAACGCACAGAGAAAATCGGATAAAAATATCACGTTATGCAGTACTCTGTGATAAGCCTTTAGCAGTCTACAGGCCAAACTGCCAAAAAAGATCTTGACAAGCTGCAAAACCTGTGGTATTATATTTGTCGGTTAGCACTCTAAGAGCAAGAGTGCTAACCGACATCTGTTAACGAACCAGTCAAACTGGATTCAAAACAAATCAGGAGGGACAAAATGGCAAAGACAGTCAAGCTCAATATCAAGCCCTTGGGCGACCGCGTGGTGGTGGAACCCGCTGAAAAAGAGGAACGCACTGCCAGCGGCATCATTCTGCCCGAGACGGCCAAAGAAAAGCCGCAAGAAGGCGAGATTCTCGCCGTTGGGCCTGGCCGCCGCGATGACGACGGCAAGCTCATCCCGATGGACGTCAAGAAGGGCGACATTGTGCTGTACGCCAAGTACGCCGGCACCGAAGTCAAGATTGACGATCGCAAGTTGCTCATCCTCAAGGAGAGCGACATTCTGGCGATTGTAGAAAAGTAATCGGAGGGAGAAAATAAAATGGCAAAGCAACTCGTTTTCAGTGAAGAAGCTCGCCGGAAGTTAAAGATCGGTATTGACACTCTGGCGACCGCAGTCGTCACGACGCTTGGCCCCAAGGGCCGCAATGTTGCGCTCGACAAGAAATTCGGCGCGCCCACCATCACGCACGACGGCGTGACCGTGGCGAAGGAAATCGAACTCAAAGACCCGTACGAGAACATGGGCGCGCAGCTCCTCAAGGAAGCCGCCACCAAGACCAACGACATCGCGGGTGACGGCACCACCACCGCGACCGTCCTGGCGCAGACGATCGTGAACGAAGGCCTCAAGATGGTTGCCGCTGGCGCGAACCCGATGCTGCTCAAGCACGGCATCGAAGCTGCGACGGCTGCCGTGGTCGCCTCGATCAAGAAGCAATCCGTCTCGGTCAACGACAAGAACGACATTGCCCACGTGGCCGCCATCTCGGCCGCCGACACCGAAATCGGCGAACTCATCGCCGAAGTGATGGACAAAGTTGGCAAAGACGGCGTCATCACCGTCGAGGAAAGCAAGGGCCTGGCGTTCGAGAAGGAATACGTCGAGGGCATGCAGTTTGACCGCGGCTACATCAGCCCATACTTTGTCACCAGTTCCGAGACGATGGAAGCCGTTCTCGAAGACCCCTATATCCTCATCCACGACAAAAAGATTTCCGCCGCCAGCGACATTGTGCCGCTGCTGGAGAAACTCGTCCAGAAGGGCAAGCGCGATTTGGTCGTCATCGCCGAGGACATGGACGGCGAAGCCCTGGCGACGCTGGTGCTCAACAAGCTGCGCGGCATGTTCAACCTGCTGGCCGTCAAGGCGCCGGGCTTTGGCGATCGCCGCAAGGCCATGCTCGAAGACATCGCCATTCTGACCGGCGGCACGGTCATCACTGAAGAACTGGGCCGCAAGCTCGAATCTGCGACGCTCGAAGATTTGGGCCGCGCGAGCAAGCTCGTGGCCG
>CAYGWJ010000350.1:0-5458 GCA_964353405.1 uncultured Anaerolineae bacterium | reverse complement strand
GGTCGATTGAGCCGAAAACGAGCCAAATTCGCAGGTAAAGTGGTGACTCAACACGCCTTTAGGTCACATCGCAGACGAAAACGACCTCGTTTTGTCGGTGAAGACGTCATCACAGGTTCCTCTCCGACAAGCTGCTAGGGGGCTTGGGGCGTTTGAAAGAAGCATTGCCATTCCTTGAACGCAGTAGTAAGATGGCTATGGAGGCAGCAGACTGGTTTAACGCCAGTGTCACGTACCGAAACTTGGCCGATATACGATCCTTGCTGGGCTTGTTGAATGTGAGTGCAGAGACTGTCGGTCAAGCCCTGATCCTAGCTCACCGAGCAGAGAATAAGAACACCGAAGTAGCTTCACTGGCTTTGCAAGGCTGGATTGCTGACCTACGTGGCGATTTTGATTTAGCGGATATGGCCTTTAGACAGGCAGAAGCACTTGAGCGAGCAATTCACCCGAATATGCTTTATCTCTTCAAACAATCTGGTAGCCATCATGCCACGCACCTGCGACTTTCCGGTGATATATCGTACGCCAGGCAGGTCACTGAAGCCAACCTCGAAGTTTGTGAACGTAATGGCTGGCTCTATTCTCTCAGTGAATGTCGTTGCGACATGGGCGATTTAGAAGCCGATCTCGGCCAACATGATTACGCCCAGAATCATTACGATGAGGCGGTCAAAATTGCACGTGGCACTCCGCAGCGGAACATTCTCATTTGGGCCTTACTGGCACGAGGGCGCTGGTCAGCGCGGCGCGGGAAGGTTGCATCGGCTCGCGGCGATTTAGAAGAGGCATTGTCATACGTGCTTGATGGGGGACATCGTCTCTACGAGGCGGACATTCGCGTGGGGCTGGCGTGGGCGCATTTAGCAGCCGCAAACTCCCCTCGCCCTGTGGGAGAGAGGATGGGGGAGAGGGAAGCGGAGCTGGCCTCGGCTCGCCGGGAAGCCGAACGCGCGCGTGCCATGAGCGTTGAGATGGGCTATCATTGGGGCGTGGTAGATGCGGATGAGGTGCTCAGTGCGATAGTTGGATAGTGCAATAGTTCGATAGTGAGATAGTATTGTGCCGTTCGATGATCAAACGAGCCAACTATCGCACTGACAAACTAACGAACCATCGAACTAGTGGCTTGTCGGATAAGTTTTGCAATGAATTCCGTGACCAATCTGCGGTCACCAACAACCAGTTTCGCACCAAGCGTCAAATTGATTTGATAACTATCAAATCAAACGACTTTTAGGACGGTCTGATTTTATAGATGTCAAAATGATTTGATAATCATAGAATTAATCGGGTGCGTCTGCAAAGTCCGCCGCCGCGAATTCATTGCAGAATTTGGGCGACAAGCCACTAGCCAACCCTTTGGGATTTGAGATTTGATATTTCGCTCTTTTCTCCGCCTCTTTTTCCGACTGCTCTACCACCAACTCGCCTGGACATACGACTTGGTCGCGTGGGTGGTGTCGTTCGGGCAGTGGAAGGCGTGGGGACGCGCGGCGATTCCGCGTCTGCGCGGGCCGCGCGTGCTCGAAATCGCGCATGGGCCGGGGCATTTGCTCGTGGCGATGGCGCGCGCGGGACTGTCGCCGGTTGGCTTCGACCTTTCGCCGCAAATGGGGCGACTGGCCCGCGCGAGGCTGCGGCGCGCAACCCCGGCCATGAATCGCGGGGCTGATACCGCCAAGCCCGCTCAAGCGGTCTGGAGCCAGTCGGCTTTAGCCGACTTGTCATCTCAGCCTGGAGTTTCAACTCCAGGCCTTGTCCGCGCTCGCGCGCAGGCGATGCCCTTTCGATCCGGCGCGTTCGATTCGGTTGTTTCGACCTTCCCCGCTGAATTTATCGTGCAGGCTGAGACTCTCAAGGAAATCGCGCGGGTCCTGAAAGATGATGGCCGCGCTGTCGTCGTGCCGGGTGTGGCGTTCAAGCAGAGTCTGCCGGCGCGTTTCCTCGAATGGCTGTACACAGTTACGGGTCAGCAAGAACCCGCGCCATCCAATCTTGCGGATGCGTTGGCCGAGGCGGGCCTCGTGATTACGATTGAGCGCGAACCGATGGGAATGGTGGATGTGCTCGTCGCAGTGGCGACCAGGAAGTGACACAAGACTGAATACTGGTTGTCAGAATCCTTGTCGTTCGTCCATATCAGGAGGTGCTTGTGAGCGAAAAAGATGATGCGGCGCTCGTATTGGATGGTGAGTCGCTGCAGCTACAAGATGTTGCCGATGTGGCGCGCAAGGGTCGCTGGGTGACTCTGAGCGACGCCGCGGTCGCGCGCGTGGCCGAGTGCCGCGAGTGGGTGGATCAGGTGGTGACGGAAGGCCGCCCGGTCGTGTATGGCGTCAACACCGGCTTTGGCGTGTTTGCCAATGTTAATGTGGACAGCAAGGATGCGGCCACACTTTCGCGCAATCTCATCCTTAGCCATTCGGTGGGCGTGGGTGAGCCGCTGCCGGAAGAGGTGGTGCGCGCGGCGATGCTCGTGCGCGCCAACACGCTGGCGATTGGGCATTCCGGCGTCCGACCGCAAACGCTTCAAACGCTCATCGCCATGTTGAACGCCGGTGTGCATCCTGTTGTGCCCGAGATCGGCAGCCTGGGCGCGAGCGGCGACATTGCGCCGCTTTCCCATCTTGTCCTTGTGCTTTCGCGCGGCGATGATGCCAGCGGCTGGGAGGACGAAAGCGGCGAGGCCATCTATCGAGGCTGGCGCATGTCGGGTGCAGCGGCCATGCAGCAGGCGGGGATCGAGCGAGTGGTGCTGGGCGCGAAGGAAGGCCTGGCGCTCAACAACGGCGCGACCTTTTCCGCCGCGATGGGCGCGCTGCTGGTGATAGACGCCGAGCGCGTGATCAAGACGTCCGAGATTGCGATGGCGATGGGGCTGGAAGCCGTGCGCGGTGTGTCGGCGGCGTTCGACGAGCGCCTTCACCGCGCTCGCCGCCACTCGGGTCAGATGACGAGCGCTGCCCAGATTCGACGCCTGGTGGCGGGCAGTTCGCTGATGGATGCGGGCGGCCGCGTGCAAGATGCTTATAGCTTGCGCTGCACGCCCCAAGTCATCGGCGCGGTGCGGCATATCATCTGCTGCAACCGCGAGACGATCGAGGGCGAGATCAATGCAGCCACCGACAATCCGCTGCTGTTCCTGGATATGCCGGGCGAGAACAAGGCGCTCTCCGGCGGAAACTTTCACGGCGAGCCGGTCGCTTTTGCGATGGACTTTATCGGCATCGCGATGGCCGAGATTGCCGGCATCGCCGAGCGGCGCATCTTCCGGCTCACCGACCCGAACCTGAACGACGGATTGCCCGCGATGCTGGTGGAAAGCGGCGGACTCAACAGCGGGTTCATGCTGGCGCAATACGTGGCGGCGGCGTTGGTAGCCGACAACAAAGTGCTGGCGCATCCCGATAGCGTGGACAGCATTCCCACTTCTGCCGACCAGGAAGACCACATCAGCAACTCGATGAACGCGGCGCGGCACGCCTGGCAAATCCTGCGCAACGTCGAGCGTGTGGTGGGCATCGAGCTGGTGGCGGCGGCGCAGGCGCTCGACCTTCGGCTCAAGGCCGATCCTGAGGCGCGCTTGGGCGTTGGCACAGCGGCGGCCCATGCGCGCGTCCGGCAAGACATTGCGCACCTGGTGCGCGACCGGCTGATGTATCCCGACCTCGATCGCGGTGCAGAACTGGTCCGCAGTGGCGAGATTGTGCGCGCGGTGGAAGAAGCGTTGGGCGCGCCGTTGGAGTAGAACCCCCTCCGTGACCAACTGCCCTCATTTGCCATCCTGTCTGCCTCGTGCTATAATCGTTGCCATGAATACGAACGCGATTTCTCAGACCATGCGACACGCGCATCATGCGCACGGCCACGTGCGGCGCCTTGTGCTGGGTCGCGTCTGATTCCATCGTGTGATCGTTTTGACGGCGTGGCTTGGCCCACGCCGTTTTTGTTCCCCTGGTGCTGGCATCCCATGCCAGCGGGAGGCAATCATGAAAAAGCAATTGATTCAACCCGTCAAGGGCACGCGTGATTTTTACCCGGAGCAAATGGCGTTACGGGTGTGGCTGTATAACGCCATCCGCGCTGTCTCAGAACGGTTCGGCTACCAGGAGTACGAGGGGCCGATCCTCGAATACATCGCGCTCTACGCAGCCAAGTCCGGCGAGGAGCTGGTCAAGGAGCAATCCTTCGTGCTCACTGACCGGGGCGGCGACGAATTGACCCTGCGCCCGGAACTGACGCCGACGCTCGCGCGTATGGTGGCGCAAAGACAAAACGTCCTGCCCAAGCCGATCCGCTGGTGGTCATTCGGCCCGTTCTGGCGCTATGAGCGTCCGCAAAAGGGCCGCACACGCGAGTTCTTCCAATGGAACATTGACCTCATCGGCTCCAAGTCGGTCCAGGCCGATGCCGAAATTGCGGCGATCAGCGCCGAGTTCTTTCGCAGCGTCGGGCTGGGGCCGGAGATGGTCCGCATTCAGGTCAACAATCGGCGGTTGATGGATGTCCAGTTGCGCGCGATGGGCATTGAGGGTGCTCTGGTCTCAGTCGTGTTCAAGGTGATTGACAAGCGCGAAAAAATGAACGACCAGGCGTGGGGTGAGTACGCGGCGTCGGTCGGGCTGTCGCCAGCGCAGACTGAAGGGTTGCGCACGATGCTCGGCGACCGCGAGTTATGGAAGCAGTCGGATGAACTCGTGGCGTTTTTTGAAGCTCTGGCCGACCTGGGCGTGAGCGAGTATTTTGAGTTTGAGCCGAGCGTCATTCGCGGTCTGGATTACTACACCGGCACGGTCATGGAAGGGCGCGACCAAAAAGGCGGGCGCGCGATTTTTGGCGGCGGTCGCTACGACAACCTGGTGAGCGATGTCGGCGGCGATCCTCTGCCTGGCGTCGGCTTTGCGATGGGCGATGTCGTCATCAGCTTGATGCTGCAGGAGTACGGCAAGATGCCGTCCTTCAAGACCAGTCCTACGCAAGTGCTCATCGCCGCGTTCGACGCGAATCTGTCCGGCGCGGCGCGTCGGCTCGCGGCACAATGGCGGGCGGAGGGATTGCGGGTGGAGCTTTACCCGGATGTCGCCAAACTCGACCGGCAGTTGAAATACGCCGACGCCCAGAGCATCCCGTTCGTTGCCATCCTCGGCCCAGACGAAGTGGCGACGAACAGCGTCATGCTCAAGGATTTGCGTATAAAGTCGCAGCAGCGCGTGGCGCAAAGTGAGGTGGCACAGCTTACCCGGTAGACCTTCAAGGCACTGCGCGACCTCGAAGGTTTCAACTCTTGCCGACAAAATCGAATCGTGTTATACTCGCGCGTGTCACGGTGGCTGTAGCTCAATGGTGGAGCACTGGACTGTGGATCCAGATGGTGCGGGTTCGAGACCCGTCAGCCACCCTGAGATAGTGGTTAGTGGATAGTGGATAGTGGATAGTGGTTAGTGGATAGTGGTTA
>CAYGWJ010000349.1:0-4127 GCA_964353405.1 uncultured Anaerolineae bacterium | reverse complement strand
GTGGCTATGGCAATGCGGTCTTCAAGGGACATGTGGCTGCGTTTGGCCATCGGAAGACTCCTGACAAACTGGGATTGGTGGCCTATTATCGCCCAACAGGCGCATATGGAAAAGTGTCAATCTGATTGTGAGCCATCCCAGAATTTCTGGGGATGGAACCCCCGGCTGATGTCGGCATAAGAGGACTGTAGTTACAGTTCTCTTTCATGTGCTGAGACTGGAAGCATCCATTGAAAACTCGTACCAGCGGCTGAAAACCGAAGGGTTCATCGAGTAAACACGCAGTAGGTATCACGTATCACGTTTTACGTATCACGTTTTACGTATTACGTATCACGTTTCACGTTCGAGGTTTTGAATGGTCAACGGAAGTCGAAAAGCAATCCTGGTTCAAATGCGCCGGCAGCGGCACTGGCAGCGCCACGGCAAGAGCAATATTCTCTCGCTCATTCTCAAAATCACGGCGCTCGCCATCGCGGCGTCCATGTTGGGCACTCTGCTCTCGGTCGGCATCGGCGTCGGCTCAGCGGTGGCGGCGTATACGTCGCTCACCAAAGACTTGCCGGACCCAGCGCAGCTCGAGACACGCTTTCAGCAGTCCAACTCGGATTTTTTCGAGACGACCAAAATCTATGACCGCACCGGCAAGACGCTGCTCTACGAAGTGATTGACCCGCGCGTGGGCGACCGGCAATGGGTCTCGCTCAGCCAGATTCCGCAGTTGTGCCGGCAGGCCGCCATCGCCATTGAGGACAAGAGTTTTTACGAAAACCCCGGCTTTGACTGGTACGGCATGGCGCGCGCGTTTGTGTCCAACTTGCAGGGCAAGGGCGTGCAGGGCGGCTCGTCCATCACGCAGCAGGTCGTCAAGAACACGCTGATTGATCCGGAGGAACGCTACCAGCAAAGCTACCAGCGCAAGATCAAAGAGGTCTTGCTGGCGAACGAGATCTCGCGGCGCTACAGCAAGGACCAGATTCTCGAATGGTATCTCAACAGCAACCACTATGGCAACCTGGCGTATGGCATTGACGCCGCCGCCCGCGTCTACTTTGGCAAACCGGTCGGCCAGCTGAGCCTGGGTGAGTGTTCCATGCTGGCGGCGATCCCCCAGTTCCCTGCCATGAACCCGATTGACAATCCTGACCTGGCCAAAGAGCGCCAGGCGTTGGCGCTCGACGCGATGGTGCGCCAGGGCTATATCACGCCGGAAGAGTCGGTCGCCACCAAGTACGAACAGTTGCAGATTTCAGGCGGCGTGCAGGCGCGCTTTGACATCAAAGCGCCGCACTTTTCGATCTATGCCCGCAAGTGGCTGGAAGATCACTTTGGGGTGGATATGGTGTATCGCGGCGGCCTGCGCGTTTATACTACGCTCGACCTGGACTTGAACAACAAAGCACAAGAGATTGTGGCCCAGCACATCAGGCAACTGGATGCCGACGGCAAGCACGTCAACAACGGCGCCGTCGTCGTGCTGCGCCCCAAGACCGGCGAAATCCTGGCGATGGTCGGCTCGCTGGATTACTGGGATGACAAGATCAACGGCAAGTTTAACGTCGCCACTGGCCTGCGCCAGCCCGGCTCGTCGTTCAAGCCGTTCACCTACATCACGCTGCTTTCGCAAGGCTACAGCGCGGCTACCCCGTTCCTTGACGTGCGCACCGCGTTCCAACAGCCCGGCTTCCCGCCTTACGTGCCGGAAAATTACGACCGCAAGTATCACGGCATGGTGAGGTTGCGGCTGGCGCTGGCACGCAGCTACAACATCCCGGCCGTGCGCGCGCTAGAGATGGCCGGCATTGACAACGTCATCCGTACGGCGCACAAGATGGGCATCACCACGCTCAATCGCGGTCTGGATTACTATGGCCTGGCGCTCACCTTGGGCGGCGGCGAGGTCAAGCTGGTGGACATGGTGTATGGCTTTAGCGTCTTTGCCAACAACGGCATCATGGCCGGCTCTGCAGCGATTGATCCTCGGCCCGGCTTTCGCACGCTCGACCCGGTCCCGGTGCTGCGCGTCGAAGACCGCACTGGCCGGGTGCTGTGGGAATACAAGCAGCCGGAGACGAAGCAGATCCTCGACCCGCGCCTGGCCTACCTGATGAGCAGCATCCTTTCGGACAACTCGGCGCGTTGCGCGGCCTTTGGCTGCCCGAACGTGTTGGAGCTGGATCGCCCGGCTGCGGCCAAGACCGGAACGACCAACGACTTTCGCGACAACTGGACGTTGGGCTACACGCCGCAGGTGGCCGTGGGTGTGTGGGTGGGCAACACCGACAACACCGAGATGAAAGGCGTCACCGGCCTGACCGGCGCGGCTCCCGTCTGGCACGACGTGATGATGACGTTCCTCAAGGACAAGCCGGTGGAGCAGTTCATCCGCCCGGAGGGCCTGGTCGAGCGTGTGGTGGACAGCGTTTCTGGCTTGCTCCCGACCAAGAACAGCACCAGTGTCCGCGAATTGTTCATCCCGGGCACCGAGCCCAAGAGCTATGATAACATTCACCAGGCATTCCTGATTGACAAAGAGACCGGCAAGCTGGCGACGGTCTTTACGCCGCCCGATAAGGTGGAGGAAAAAGTTTACGAGATTTATCCGCCCGAAGCCGCCGAGTGGATTGTCGAGGCCAAGGTTCCGCAGCCGCCGGCCGAGTACGACACGGTCTACGGCCCGCCGCCGACGGCGGGCGATGTGGCCATAACGGGCCCCAAGGCTTATGGCGCAGTGAGCGGTGGCGTGGTCATCAGCGGCAATGCCAAAGGCGGTGACTTGGCTTCTTACCGGCTTGCCTTTGGTCAGGGAATGAATCCCAATGCGTGGACACAGATCGGCGGCGACCACGGCGACCAGGTGGACAACAACGTGCTCGAGTTTTGGGACACGGCCGGTTTGCCGGAAGGACTGTACAGCCTGCAGTTGACGGTAGTGGATCGCAACCAGGGCCTGCGCCAGTCCACGATTCAAGTGACGGTGGATAACAAGCCGCCCACGATCAAGCTCACCTATCCGCCGGACGGCGAAAAGTACGAAGCGCCCAAAGATGAGTGGATTGTGTTCAATGCCGATGTGGCCGACAACTTTGGCATTGACCGCGTCGAGTTCTTTATGGATGTCTTTACCAAGCCGTTCAGCGTCCGCTACGTCGCGCCCTATAACGACAAGCTGACGTTCATCTACGAGAATCCCGATACCAAAAAGCAAGAGTTCAGGAGCCAGGTTTTGAACACGCACACCACCTGGGCGGTGGTGTACGACAAGGCCGGCAACAAAGCAGAAAGCAACAAAGTCAAGGTGACGGTGACCTACAAGAAACCGCAGTGAGTCTTTGTCAGGGACACTGCACGAACCCTTGCGCCCAGAGGCAGCCACCACACGTTGGAAAGGTGTTGTCGGAACAGTCCACCAGGTTGCGCGGAAAACGCTCACACCCGCCACACGTCGTGCAGGGCGAGTAGGGGAAAGCGCGCAGCTTGGCGCGCAAGCCGCTAAACTCGGGCGACGCCCATATCTCGTCCACTGGCCGCTCGTTTACATTGCCCAGTGCGTATTGCGTTACGTCCTTGCGTCGCCCGTGCATATACATGGGATGGTCATGCAACAACGGCAGGCACGGGCTTACCTCTCCATCCCAACGAACGGCCGCATATCCTTCTTCAGCAAAACGGCAATAGTCATTGCGGGCACTGAGACTCGCATCGAGCAGGCCCAGGCTGGCCGTCGAAGCAAACGTTCGTCCGAGCGGCGCGAGGGTATGCTCGTCCAGATCGAGCTTGGGCAGGCTCAGGTTGGCGACCCAGCGCGAAGCCCGAAAGGCGCACGCCCGCAGCGACTGGCTGTAAAGAATCTCTTGCTCCATCTCTGGCGTGTGCGGGACAAGGTTCGAGACCTGAATAGACCACGCGCCAATCCATGTCGCCAGCGGGGGGAGCCGAGACAGATCCTCAATGTTGCGCTTCATGGCGACAAACGCAATGCCCACTTGCGGGTTGGCGTGCCGCCCTCTCCGGCGCAGCTTGATCCGATACAATGTCCGCATGTTTTCGACGACTTGTGCCAGGTTGCCGTTCTGGCGAATGTCCCCATAGCTTTGCGGCGATGCCCCGTCAATCGAAACGACCAG
>CAYGWJ010000348.1:0-29260 GCA_964353405.1 uncultured Anaerolineae bacterium | reverse complement strand
AGCTATTCCTGCTCGGTCACAGTCTGGGCGGATTGATTGTTTCAGCTTACGTCGAAAACTATCCGACGAGCGATCTGTCCGGGCTGATCATGTCTTCGGCGTTCCTGGGCTTCAAGATGCGGGTGCCGCCGGCCAAAGCGGCCGTGGGGCGACTCGTGTCCAGCCTGGCGCCGGCTCTAACGATGAAGAACGATTTGAGCGCGGCCCTGCTTTCGCACGACCCGGCTGTGGTGGCGGCCTATGACGCAGACCCGCTCAACCATCACGTAGGGACGGCTCGCTTTCTCACGGAAGTGACCACGGCGCAAGCGCGCACGCTCGAGCGCGCAGGTGAGGTCAAGCTCCCACTGCTGGTGATGTACGCGGGCGACGATCAGATCGCCGACCCAGAGTGCAGTCAAGTTTTCTTTGAGCGCGCTGCCAGCGCCGACAAGACCACACATCGCTATGACGGTTACTATCACGAGATTTTCAACGAGACGAAGAAAGACGTGGTGTTCAAGGACCTGGAGAGTTGGTTAGCCGGCCGGGTGTAGGGCGAGCAGCCTTTATATACAAATCGGCGCATGGGTGTGATCCATGCGCCGATTCCGTCTCACTCTGCGCGCGGCTCTGCCGCCGGCGCAGGCAGGGGACTCGCCACCGGTTCAGACTGCGGCGCGCCTTCGCCCATCGCTCGGGGTGCTGTGACCAGGTGAGTCTTGTCTGCCGTCACTGGCTCGAGCTTAGACGCTCCTTCGTCAATGGTCCTTGGCTCAGGCGAGCCGAACAACGCTGCGCCCAGTCGCCTCTGCAAGCGGCGCGCCCGCGAGCGGACACCCGCCGCCACATAACGCAGCCCGTCGAGCGTTCGCCGCCAGGCCGGCACCGGCGGTTTGGGCACACCCCATTGAATCACGCTGGCTGCCCACGTGAGTCCCGCGCCAAAGCCCACCATCACCAAATGATCGCCCGGCTTGATTCGCCCGGCGTCTACTGCCTCGCACAACGCAATCGGAATCGAAGCCGCCGACGTGTTGCCGTATCGGTCCAGGTTGACAAAGAACTTGTCCATGGGCATCTTGAGCGCGCGAACGGCGGCCTGAATGATGCGCAAGTTAGCTTGGTGGGGGATGAATAGGTCAACGTCCTCTAGCGTCAGCCCGGCATCGGCCACCACCTTGCGTGCAGCCTCGTCCATCACGCGCGCGGCAAAGCGAAACACCTCACGCCCGTTCATCCGAACATAATGCTGGCCCGTCGCCACCGTGTCGAGCGTGGGCGGCTGATGACTGCCGCCCGCCGGCAGAATCAACAATTCTCCGCCGGAGCCATCCGCACGGACGAGTGTTGAAAGCACGCCGCCCGGCTCATCGCTGCCCTGCAGGACAACCGCACCCGCGCCATCACCGAACAGTACGCACGTCTCGCGGTCGTGCCAGTTCACGATGCGCGAAAGCGTCTCTGCGCCGATGACCAGCACGTGACTCTGTGCGCCGCTGGCGATCGCCTGCGCGCCCATGGCCAGGGCGTACATGAACCCCGAGCAGCCCGCAGAAAGGTCGAACGCTCCGGCATTCTCCGCGCCCAGCATGTCCTGCACCACGCACGCTGTCGCGGGAAAGCTGTATTCCGGCGTGACCGTGGCGACGATGATCAGACCCAGGTCATTCGGCGCGAGGCCGGCCACTTCCAGAGCTTGCTTGGCCGCCTCGAACGACATTGTGGCCGTGGTCTCTTTCGGCGAAGCGGCGATGTGCCTCTCGCGGATGCCGGTGCGTGAAACAATCCACTCGTCGGACGTTTCCACACTTTTAGACAGGTCTTCATTCGTCACAACTTTGGTCGGGACATATTTGCCCCAGCCGGCAACATGCGCATAACGGACAGTTTTTCTTTCTGCCACAATGACTCCCATTCACTTGGACTGCCAAAACGTCAAGGTCGCCAATCAAATATCAGAACTTGCATTCCTGGCAGCTTGGCGGTCAGGCGTATAGCCCAAAGATCAAACAGGCATTGTGCCCGCCGAACCCAAACGAGTTGGACATGGCAGTGCGGATGGGAACGCGACGCGCAACGTTAGGGACATAGTCGAGGTCACAGGCAGGGTCGGGCGTTTCATAGTTGATGGTGGGCGGCAGGAGGCCGGACTGCAAAGCCTTGACGCACGCCACTGCTTCCACTGCGCCCGCCGCGCCGAGCAAGTGCCCGGTCATGGACTTGGTCGAGCTGATGGCAAGCTGATACGCTGCCGGGCCGAACACTTGCTTGATGGCGGCCGTCTCACTCTTGTCGTTGAGCTGCGTCGAGGTGCCGTGCGCGTTGAGGTAGCCAATGTCCTTTAGCTCCAGGCCGGTCTGTGCCAACGCGGCGCTCATCGCCGCCGCCGCGCCCTCGCCGGTCTCTTGCGGCGCGGTAATGTGATAGGCATCGGCAGACGCGCCATAGCCCAGCACCTCGGCATAGATGTGCGCGCCGCGTGCCAGAGCGTGATCGAGACTTTCCAGCACGAGTGCCCCAGCGCCTTCGCCTGGCACAAAGCCGTCGCGGTTCAGGTCGAACGGGCGCGAGGCTTTTTGCGGCGCGTCGTTGCGCCGGCTGATCGCCGTCATCACGTTGAACCCGGCCAGCGCCAACGGGAGCAAGCCCGCTTCTGCGCCGCCGGCCAGAATCGCGTCCGCCGCGCCGCGCCGAATCGTTTCCGTCGCTTCGCCGATGGCATTCGCGCTGCTGGCGCACGCGGTGACGATGGCCATGTTCGGCCCTTTCAGCCCGAACTGAATCGCAATCTGCCCCGGCGCGGTATCCGGCAGCATCATCGGAACAAAGAATGGGCTGACGCGCCCCGCTCCCCTGGTGCGCAGCACCTCGGTCTCTGAGAGCAGCGTGCCGATGCCGCCGATGCCGCTCCCGATGATGCAACCGATGCGCTTGCCGCTCTCGGGCGTGATTTCATATTTCGAATCGGCCAGCGCTTGACCGGCGGCGGCCACGGCAAACTGTGTAAAGCGATCCATCCGCCGTGCATCCTTGCGTCCGAACAGCGCCACCGGGTCGAACCCTTTCACCTCGGCGGCAAAGTGGCTCTCCAATCCTGCCGGGTCAAACTGCGTGATGGGCCCGACGCCGGAGCGCCCTTCGACGAGCGACTGCCAGAACGCTTCCACATTGTTGCCGACGGGCGAGATGATGCCCAGTCCTGTGATGACGACTCGTGTGCGCAATCTGTTCCTCCTCTGCAAGGGTAAAAGGGTTACGTAGTTTAACACTTGCCTCTGGGCAAAGATACGCAGGTGATGGACGGTGATGAGTATCACAACGCAGAGACGCCATTTTACCATATCTAGCCCGTTTGACATGCCGCACCGCTGATGATAGACTCTTTTTCTGCAAGCGAGTAGCTTTGCCCCTTGTGGGCGACGGGCGCGAGGCCGTAGGCTGCTTGCATGGAGAGTCTATCGTGTCTCGTATCACTCGCCCCACCGGCGATCTAAAGCTGACCTGGCCTTCCAAGCCGACCGAGGTTTACGCCGAGCCGGCTGACTTGCGGCTCGCGCGCATCGTCACGCCGCCCGCTGCTCGCCCGGCGGTCACTCGCAACCGGCTGATCGAAGGCGATAATCTTTCTGTTATGGCCGCGCTCTTGCCCGAATGGCGAGGCCGCGTGGACCTCGTCTATGCCGACCCGCCGTTCATGACGGGCAAACGCTTTGCCGCGCGCATCGGCCGGGGTGAGGACAGCCGCAAACCCGACGAATGGCTGCTCGACGAAGGCTACGATGACCGCTGGGCCGACCCCGACACTTATCTCACGATGATGTACAAGCGGCTGTGGCTTATGCGCGAGCTGCTTTCCGAGCGCGGCACGCTCTACCTCCACGCCGACTGGCACGCCAGCCACTATCTCCGTCTGTTGCTTGACGAATTGTTCGGCGCGGAACACCTGCTGAATGAAATTGCCTGGGTCTATCACGGCCCTTCACCCGTCCGCCGCGCGTTCAACCGCAAGCACGATACTCTCCTGGTCTACACACGATCGGACGATTACACTTTTAACGCCGATGCCGTCCGTGTGCCCTATGACGATACCACCGTCAAGACCTTCAACAGCAGCCGCAAAGCGGGCTTTGGCAAAGTGCCGGACCTGGCGCGCGGCAAAGTGCCGGAAGACTGGTGGTATTTTCCGGTCGTGGCGCGCCTGCACCGCGAGCGCACTGGCTATCCCACGCAGAAACCGGAGGCCCTCGTCGAGCGTATCGTCCGCGCGTCCTCGAATGCGGGCGATGTGGTGGCAGATTTCTTTTGCGGGTCGGGGACGTTGCCGGTCGTGGCGGAGCGGTGGGGCCGGCGCTGGGTGGTTTGCGATGCCAGCCCGCGCGCGATTCATACGACGGCCAAGCGATTGCTCGACGGAGCAGCCTGTGCGCCGTTCGAGGTGTGGCGTGCGGGCGAGGAGCGTGATGCCGACGAACACTTGCAAGTGACGTCGAGCATTGACGGGCGCCAGTTGCAGGTGACGCTGGACGAATATGAAGCCGATGTGCCTGAGGATGTCCGTGAACGTATCCGTGATTTTCGGGATCTGGTGGATTACTGGGAGATTGACCCCGATCACCGCGACGGTGTATTCCACAGCCGGTGGCAGTCGTTCCGTAGCCGCGCGCGGCCACAGCTAGAGACGCACGCCACCTTCCCGTTGGATGAGCGCAAGCGCAGAAAAGTTGTCGTGCGCCTGGTGGACGTGCTGGGCCGCGTGTCCTTCTTGAGCCTGGATATCCCCTGACGCCAAACACGCCGGGCAAAAAGCCTCTCGACGGCGAACCGGTCGAGAGCTTGTGCGTCCTGGCAGGTGGGCGAAAGGGCTATTTCCCCGTTTCGCTCCTCTCCGGCAATCCGAAGCGGTAGCCCACGCCGCGCACCGTGGTGAGATATTGCGGCGTGTTGGCGTTGTCTTCTACAATCTCTCGCAGCCAGCGCACGTGAACGTCGAGCGTGCGCGTGTCATTTAGGTCGTCAATGTTCCAGTTCCACACCTGCTTGATGAGGAAGCGGCGGCTCAGCGTCTCGCCGGGGTGTCGCATGAACACTTCCAGCAATCTGGTCTGCATCGGAGTCAGATAATAGTCCGCGCTTCCCCGGCGGACGTGCCGGTGCTGGACGTTAAAGTGCAGGCTGCCTATCTGCAGCACGTCGCCATCGGCTTCCGGCGCCAATTGTTTGACGCAGTTGGTGAGCTTGCGCGTGGTGAAGGGGCGGGCCAGTGTGGTCACTTTCTCCGGCAAATCGTCCGGCGGCTCCTGGCGCTCTGCCAGCAGCACGACGATAGGCAGGTCGGCATGGCGCAGGTCGTAGCACAGCCGTGCGCAGTTGCCGTGCCACGTCGAGAGGTCAAATATCACCATCGTCGGCGGCTGGCTCTTGACCCGGCTCAAGGCCTCCTTGCCGGTCGAGACACACACCACGCGGAACCCTTTTTTGGTCAAGGCCGGTTCCACCGAAGCGCCCATACGGCGGTTGCCTTCGACGAGCAGAATAGCAGCAGGCGACGTTGTCTTGGCCAATGTTTTCACCCAGGCGATTGAAAAGCTATTGGGTCAGAATGCCAGCTTTGAGCAGGCTGTCGAGGCCGATCATGCCGACCAGGCCAAAGAGAACGGTCGTCAGCGCCATGTTGACCGCGCCAAAGCCCTCGAGCGAGATGCCGGCCAACAACAGAATGACGAGCGATACGACGGCTCCGATCACCAGTCCCCCGATGACCGTGACGATTTGTTTGATGGTCATGGATGATGAATCCTCCCTGATGCGATGACGATAAAATTGTAGCTCAGGAACGCCGCAGAGTCAAACGAGTGATCGAGGCCCATCTGCCCCCTCACCCCTGGCCGCCTGCCCCTTCCTTGTCCGGGTCAACCAGTATGTATCCGAACCCGCGCACGGCGCGCACGTACTCGCCCGTCTGCGGGTTGAGGCCCAGCTTGCGCCGGATGAGCCGCACGTGGACCTTGAGCAACTCGCGCGCTTCGTTCTTGTCGCCGTTATAGCCCCACACTTCTTTGAGCAGCTCGCGGTAGCCCACCACCTGACCGCGATGCTGCGCCAGCACGGTGATGAGCCGATACTGGGTGGGCGGCAGGCTCACCCATCGCCCGCGCAGGCGCACGCGCTTGCGTGCCAGGTCAATCGTGAGCTTGCCGATGCGCAGCGCGGCGCTGGGGCGTTTGGCCGGGCGCGCCAGCCGCATTGCGGCGATGACACGGCGGCAATCCGCTGGGCTGGGGCGTCGCCCGCCCGCTTCCACGGGCAGCACCACGGGCAGGCGTGCGCTGTTGCGCACCGCTGCCATGAGCGCAGGCCCGCCCACCTCCAGCGCCGTTCGCTCGACGACGATGACGGCGGCCGGGCCATCCGTCAACAACTCGACCGCTTCGGCCACGTCGCCCACAGCGCGGCAAGTCAATCCTTCGGCAGCCAGGTGACGCTGCCAGCGTCGGCCGGCCGGGCCGGACGCGATCACAATCACGGGCGGGCCGTGGCGCCTGCGAGCCGTGTTCGAAGGAGCAGCGGTTGGCTCATCCATGTTGGCGCTTCACCAGCAGCTTGATGCCATCCACGCCGACGATTTCTACTCGTGAGCCGGAGGGAATGTTCCCGCCCTGCGCTTCCGCAGTCCATAGTTCGCTGGCGACGTAAACCGTCCCGGTCGGACTCAAGTCTGTGCGCGCTTCGCCGGTCTTGCCGAGGAGCAAGCACGTGCCCATCGCAGGCGGGATGCGTTGGGCCTGCAGCGCTTTGGCAAAGATAAAGGCCAAGAGTGCACCGTTGACCAGCGCTACGCCAAAGACGAGCGGAATCGAAATCGGCTGGACGCGAATCTGGCCGGGGCGCAGCGGGCTGTTGAACATCACCAGCGCGCCCACGACGAGCGAGGCGATGCCCGTCACCGTCAACGCGCCATGCGTCGGCGTGTGCGCTTCGAGGTAAAACAGCACAAAGGCGGTCACGATAAAGATCAGCCCCAGCAGGTTCACCGGGATCACGCCGATGCTGTAGACAAACAGCGCCAGGCACACCACGCCCACAAAGCCCGGCACCCACGCGCCCGGGTTGGACAGCTCGATCAAGAGCGCCTGCACGCCGACGGCCAGCAGCAAAAAAGAAATGTTCGGATTGGCGAGGATGTTTAACAACGACTCGCCGATGTTTTGTGGAATGCGATTGAGTGAGGCCCCGGCAGTCTGAAGCTTGAGCGTCTGCCCATTGACCTGTACCTCAAAGCCGTTCACTTGCCGAAGCAGATCGTCCATGTCGTTAGCGATGAAATCCACCAGCCCGGCATCGAGTGCCTCTTGAGCCGACACAGCCTTGGCATTTTCGATCGTGTCTTGCGCAAGCTGGATCGCTTGGGCGCTGCGCCGCGTGGAGAGACTGCGCGCCAGTGCCTGCATCGCCTCGACGAGTTTGCGTTTTTCTGTCTCGGGCAATTCTTGCGGCCCTTGCTGCCCGCTGCCGATGGGGCTGGCCGCGCCGATAGCGGTTTCCGGAGCCATGGCAGCCACGTGACCGGCGAGCGTGACGAGTGTCCCCGCCGACCCGGCCCACGCGCCGCGCGGCGCGACGTAGATGATCACCGGCACAGTGCTGGCGCGAATCGCCTGAACCATCTCTTGCATCGTGCCGAGTTCGCCGCCCGGCGTGTTGAGCCGAATAACCAACGCGACGGCGCCGTCCAACTCGGCTTCGGCGATGGCCCGCTTGACGTAGCCCAGCATCACGCGCGAGAGTTCGCCGTTGGCTTCGATCCAATCCACGCGCTCCCCGCTCTGCGCGCGCCGGAGCGAACATTGCCAGTATCGCCAGCGCCACGCAGATGATGCGAGCCAGATAAAACTTGTTTGGCTTCATGCTGTCCGTTGCCTCTCGGTCGTCTTTCACCCCTATCATTATACTCCCAATTTCTTCCGCGACACAACTTGAGCCGACTGCGCAAGTGATGTAAAATGGCAGCGCAATGCCCACTCCGATTCAACACTTGGTGATGGCCGACGATATTCTGGCCGATGCAGCGCTGCCGCCTTGGACGCGCGAGCCCCTCATCGCGCAGCGCGGCGCGTTTTTGCTCGGCGTCATCGCGCCCGATGTGCAATCGGTGAGCGGCCAGCCGCGCGAGACGACACACTTTTTCACCCTGCCGTCCCCTAAAGAGGATCTGCGACCTGCCGATACCTGTCCCGCGCACGAGGTCATGCTGGCCGAGCACCCCGCGTTGGCTTGCGCGAACAAGCTGCCGGCTGCGCAGGCCGCCTTTATTGCCGGGTACATTCAGCACCTCACGCTCGACGAGTTGTGGATCGAGCACGTCTTTGGCCCGTACTTTGGAATGGGCGCCGAGTGGGGCACGTTCCGTGAGCGGCTATTGATCCACAACATCCTGCGAACCTGGCTCGATCAGCGCGATAGAGTTCGCTTGAATTGCAGTACGAGCGCGGCGCTCTTGCGGGTCGAGCCGCACGGCTGGCTGCCTTTTGTTTCAGATGCACACTTGACGGCCTGGCGGGACGAGATCGCCCTGCAATTGCGCCCCGGCGCCCCGGTTCACACGGTTAAAGTGTTTGCGGCCCGGCTCAACGTTCCGCCGGCCGAGTTCCGCCGCATCCTCGAATCGCCGGACGACATGCAGCGGCGAGTGTTCGCTCACCTCTCGCCCAACAGCCTGGCCCGGTTTTACGCCGACGCTTTGCAAGTGAGCGTGCGCCGAATCACCGATTACGTGGGAGGTGTCTGATGCGTGTTGCCAATCATCCCCGCAGAGGCGGGCTTGAAGTGGAAAAGCGCCTGGGCCGATATCTGGATGACCGCTTTATACTTGTACATGGCGCCAGGCTACCGGGCCGCGAGGGTCAGGTGGAGGCTGTGCTCGTCGGCCCGCACGGCATGACGGCGCTGGCGTTTGCGAATGACGAGGGCCGCGTGCGCTGCCTGGGCGAAAACTGGTATGCCTGGAGCCCAAAGCTCAACGACTTTGTTGACGCAGGCTACAGCCCGGCCAAACGGGCCAAGGCCGACCTGGCAGCGCTGCAAGCGTACCTGGCCGGGCGGCAATTGGGCGCTAGGGTCCCCGCCGATTGCGCCGTGATCCAGGCCAATCCTCGGTCGCAGATTGAATCCATGCAGCCCGCCGTGCCGATTTTCACGGCCGACCAGGTTGACGAGATGGCCCAGGCGCTGGCCGCTCAGCGCGAGTTGACCGAGTGGACCGATGCCGACGAAGCGCTCAAGGGATTGGGCGTGCCGCCGCTCGGCAAGCCATGGGCGATGCTGTCTCAGTTGGGCGCGGGCAAGCCAAGCGTGTCCCTCAATCGCTTGGGGCTGACACGCACTCAGACCATCATCCTGGCAGTCATGGCGGTGGCCGATTTCATTGTGCTGGGTCTGGGGGCGCTCTTGCTGTTGCGCTAGGCCGGCCAGGGGAGGCCTGATGCAGGTTGTAATCAACGGCTGGTTCTGGGATCGGCCCGATACGGGCAGCGGACAATACGTGCGGAATTGTATCTGCGCGTTGGCAAGCCTCGCGCCGGAGATGCGCCTCACGGTCATTGTGCCGCGGGAGGCCCGGCAAGCTGCAAGCGGCACGCTACAGGATGCAAACCTGCCATCGAATTGCAGCTTGCATCCCGTAGCTGGCAGTCTTGCTAACCCGGCCAAGTTGCGTTTTGAGCAATTCACCTTCCCTCGTCTGTGCCGCGAATTGCGCGCCGATGTGGCACACGTCCCGTACTGGGGCAGTCCGCTCCGTCCCAGTGTTCCTACTGTCGTTTCGATCCTCGACATCATCCCGCTGCTGTTGCCCGAATATCGCGGCGGGCCGCTCGTGCGAGCGTACACCGGCCTCGTCAAGGCATCGGCGCAGAATGCAGCACTTGTGCTGACGATTTCCGAATCGTCCCGGCGCGACATTGTCAAGCATCTTGACATTCCTGAATCGCGCGTGCGCGTGACCTATCTCGCTGCGGATGCTCGCTACTCGCCCAAGCGCGATCCAGTGGACGAGGCTGCGCTGCGCCGCCATCACCCCGACCTGCCGCAAGAGTATGTGCTTTACCTCGGTGGGTTCGATGCGCGCAAGAACGTCGAGACGCTGCTCCAAGTCTATACCTGGGCGCAAGACACCCTCGGCCAAGATTTTCCACTGGTCATCGCCGGCCGGTTGCCGGACACTCACAATGACTTTTTCCGTGACCCACGCGTGATTGCGCAAGCGCTTGAGGTGCAAGACGTGGTGCGTTGCATCGGCCCGGTCGCGGAAGAAGACAAGCCGGCCTTGTATCGGGGTGCGATGGCGTTCCTCTATCCCACGCGCTACGAAGGCTTTGGGCTGCCGGCGCTCGAGGCGTTGGCGTGCGGTGTGCCCGTCGTGGGCAGCCATGCCTCGTCCGTGCCGGAGATCGTTGGCGCGGCGGGGATGCTCGTTGACGCGGACGACGCTCGCTCGATGGCGGGCGCGCTCATCGCCGTCGTCACGGAGTATGAACTGCACGAGAGACTCGCCAAGGCCGCCCTCGAGCAGGCCGCCAGATTCTCTTGGGAAAAATGTGCTCAGGAGACACTGGGGGCATATCGGGATGCGTTGGCAATTGCCAATGATTCAGAAATGAAGTAAAATCTCCCTGTTATGGTTTCATTTTTGTTTGCGTTTGATGGTGCAGACGAACGCCAAGTTGCCAATGAGAGACAAATCATTGAACCACAAAAGAGTGCCGCGCCGCGCAATAAATGCAATCGTCAAGCGCATCGCAGAGCAATTTGACCCCGAACGCATCATCTTGTTCGGCTCATATGCTTACGGTCGACCACGCCCTGAAAGCGACGTGGACTTGCTCGTAGTGCTTGAAACCGAGGAGCGTCCGCGCATCAAGCAATTGGAAATTGCGCGTGCGCTGTCACCTCATCCCTTTGGCATGGACATTCTCGTGCGGACGCCGGAGCAGTTGCAAGAGCGCCTTGCGATGGGCGACTATTTTCTGCGCGAAATTACCACCCAGGGCAAGGTGATGTATGAACGACCTGGTCGCTGAATGGATTGAAAAGGCTCGGGGTGATTTCAACGTAGCTCAGCGAGAGTTGCGTGTCCGCCGCTCGCCCAACTATGACGCCTGCTGCTTTCACGCCCAGCAGTGTGCCGAAAAGTATCTTAAAGCCTTCCTCGTTTCACAGAAGACTGAACCTCCTCGAACGCACAACTTGATTGACCTGCTTGCCAGAAGTGTCACACGCGACAAGGCATTTGAGCTGATTCGAGGCGCGTTAGAGTTGCTGAATGCCTATGCCGTGGATGTTCGCTACCCAGGTGATTTTGCGACGAAGGAAGAAGCACATGATGCAGTCAAAGCGATGAAGCAGGTGCGCGAATTCATGCAAAGTAGGTTAGGTCAGACAGAGAAACGCCAAAAGCAAAGTTGAGTGAGACGTTTGGCAATCTCTACTGGCTGTGGTACACTTTTTTCGACAAGCCTTGCAGGAGAGCACCATGCGCGACCAAGCACTCGGTTATGCCCTGGCAAATGAGAATGCTCAGCTTGAGGAGCTAAAAGAATTACTGTCCATCCCCAGCATCAGTGCACAGCCGCAGCATAAGAGCGACATTGCTCGCGCTGCGCAGTGGCTGGTTGACCACCTGAGGGCGATGGGAATGCAGCGCGCGCAAGTCATGCCGACGGCTGGGCATCCGGTCGTTTATGCCGAGTGGATGGGCGCCGGCAAGGACAAGCCAACCGTGCTGGTCTACGGCCATTACGATGTTCAGCCGGCTGATCCATTCGAGCTTTGGCATTCCGACCCGTTCAAAGGAGAAGTGCGCGGACAGAACCTGTACGCACGCGGCGCATCGGATGACAAGGGTCAGATCTTTGTGCACGTCAAGGCCGTCGAGGCATATCTCAAGGCGGCTGGCAAGTTGCCGGTCAACGTCAAATTCATCATCGAGGGCGAGGAAGAAATCGGTGGGCCGAGCCTCGACCCCTTTATCGAGCAGAACGCTCAACTCCTCGCTTCGAACGTGGCGCTCATCTCCGACACGGGAATGCCGCAGCCCGGATTGCCCGCGCTGACGTATGCGCTGCGCGGATTGTGCTACATGGAAGTCGAGGTCACCGGTCCCAAACGTGACTTGCACTCGGGTTCGTTCGGCGGCGCGGTGTATAACCCGATTCAGGCCTTGTCCGAAATCATCGTGCGCCTCAAGGACGAGCGTGGCCACATCCTGATTCCTGGTTTTTATGACCGCGTGCGCCCGATGGACGACGACGAGCGCCAGAGTCTGGGACAAGTGCCGTTCGATGACGAGGCCTTTCGCGCCGAGGCGGGCATTCCGGCGACGTGGGGCGAAGCAGGTTATACCGTGCTCGAACAAATCACCGCGCGGCCCACGCTCGACTGCAACGGCATCTGGGGCGGTTACACGGGCGATGGCTCCAAGACGGTCTTGCCGAGCAAGGCCTCAGCCAAAATCAGCATGCGGCTGGTGCCCGATCAAGATCACGAAGAAATCGGCCAGTTGTTTCGGGATTGCGTGACAAAGGTCGCGCCTCCGCAAGTGCAGGTCAAGGTCAAGAGCCTGCACGGCGGACGGCCCGCGATCGTGGAACGCAATAGCCCGGCGATTCAAGCAGCGGCCGCGGCGCTTGAAAAGGCGTTCAACCGCAAGCCCGTGTTTGTCCGCGAAGGCGGCAGTATCCCTGTCGTCAGCACTTTTAAGCGAGTGCTGGGTGTTCCCACGGTCCTGATGGGATTCGGCCTCTCCGACGACAATCTCCACAGCCCGAACGAGAAATTCTACCTGCCCAATTTCTATCGCGGCATCCAAGCTTCGATTTATTTCTTGGACGAGTTGGCGCAAGGCTGACCCACTGACGACTCCAAAAGGCGCGGGGCTTGGGTCTGCAACTTACCTGCATCGTGCAACTTTTGGTCCGCGTTTTGCGTATGGGTTCACGCCATGAGTACTCATCCACATTTCTCTAACCCGTTCTTTAACCGTCAGCGCATCACGGATCCTGCGTTCTTTTTTGGGCGCGCCGCACACATCGAGGCGCTCTATAGCGCGGTCGTCACGCGCCAGTGCCGTTCCCTCGTCGGCGAGCGCAAACTGGGCAAATCGTCACTGCTCACCACCATCGGCCAGCCGGAGACATTGCGCTGCTACGGACTCGACCCGCAGCGCCAATTGATGCTCTACTTCGATTTGGAGGGCATGGCCTCGGCCCACGTGGACGACTTTTGGATCGAAGTGCTCGATGCGCTAAGTGCGCGCTTGCCGCCCTCGGCCGGCGACTTGATCAGCGCCGTTCGCCGCGCCGCCGATGACGGTCAGGTCCGCTTTATGAACGTGCGCCGCTTGCTCCGCCGAGTGCGCGATGCGGGCCTGGATGTGACACTGTGCCTGGACGAATTCGAATCGCTGGCGCGCAACGCTCACTTTGAGCCGGACTTTTATGGTGAGCTGCGCAGCCTCGCCGGCGAACTGGGTCTGGTCTATTTGACCGCGTCCAAGCAGAGCCTCTACGAATTGACCTACGAACATTCGGACACGCTGTCCTCGCCGTTCTTTAACATCTTTTCCGAACTGCCGCTCGGACTGATGAGCGAAGAAGAATCGCGCGGGCTGCTGGCGGGGCTGGCGTCGCAGGGCGGCGCGGCGTTTTGCGACGACGAGATGGCTTTTGCCCTGAGCCTGGCCGGGACGCATCCGTTCTTTTTGCAGATCGCCGGTTTCCATCTTTACGAGTCACCCGGCTGTGGCAAGCCTCGCGCGATGGAAGGCTATCAACAAATTCGCAAGCGGTTCCTGGCCGAAGCCGAAGATCACTACCGCTACCTGTGGTCCCAACTTTCCAACACGCAACAGTTGGCGCTGGCTCATCTTTCGCAAGCGTCCGAGCCGGTCGTCCGCCTCTTGAAGCAAAAGGCGCTGTTAAAGAATCGAGATGAGGAACCTGCTCCGTTCAGTCCGACGTTCGCCGAGTTCCTCAATCGCCAACGCGCCGAGCAGCCCACCCAGCCGACCTCGACCACAGCCGGCGACCTGACGGGCCGGACGCTTGGCCCCTATCGCATACTCGCGCCGCTCGGTCAGGGCGGCATGGCGCAAGTCTACAAGGGTTATCAGCCTTTGCTCGACCGCTATGTGGCGCTCAAGATTCTGACGCCGCGCTCGTCCACCGACCCTGCCTTTGCCGAACGTTTCCAGCGTGAGGCGGCCGCCATCGCCAAGCTGCGTCAGCCCAACATTGTCCAGGTGTATGACTTTGGCACTGCCGAGGGCCTGACGTATATGGTGATGGAGCTCATTGACGGCCCGACGCTCAGAGACCGCATGACCGACTGGCGCGCGCAAGGCCAGTTCATGCCACACGACGAGGTGGTGACGATCACGCGCGATGTGGCGGCCGCGCTCGATCACGCTCATGCGCATGGCCTCATCCATCGCGATGTGAAACCGGCCAACATCCTGCTTCGCACGCAAGAGTCTCATCCCTTCTCTCCTCTGCCAGCTCCACAAACTGAACCCTATGCGGTGCTCACCGATTTCGGTGTGGTCAAGATGCTCGAAGGCCTCCAGTTCACGGCAACCGGGATGACGCTCGGCACGCCGGATTACATGTCGCCGGAGCAGGCGAGTGGCGAAGAGGTGACACACGCCTGCGACGTGTACGCGCTGGGCGTGATCGTGTATGAGATGCTCGTCGGTAAGTTGCCGTTTTCGGCGGATACGCCTCTGGCGGTGCTGTTGATGCATATGAGCGATTCGCCGCCGCCCGCGCGCACGATCGTGCCCGATTTGCCTCAGGGCGTGGAGCAAGTGTTGGCTCGCGCGTTGGCGAAATCTCCGCGCGAGCGGTTCTACTCGGCAGGCGAGTTGGCTACGGCCTTGAAGAGTGTGTTGTGATTCGCAAAAGCATCACCACCGGCATCCTCGTCGGCCTGCTGTTGACGGCAGCCGCGCTGTATCCTGTCTTCGCCATCCTCGTCTTGCCCATCGTGCGCGGCACGAGCGGGCTGATGGAACTTGGCTTCGGCGAGCTGCACCTGCCCGCCAACATTGACCTGCCCATTTCGCTGCTTGTGCTGATGGCGTGCGCCGGCGCGGCTACGCTCATCTACCTCACGCTCGGCTCGGTCGCCGCGTTGCGCGTGCGTGCGAGCGGCTTGGCGCGCGGCACGTATGCCGGAGGGGTCAGCGGCGCCGCCGCCGGGTTGGTGCTCTACATCGCGCTCGTCTCGCCCACGGCGGCGGTGATGGCCGGTCAGATGGTGCTGATTTCTGATCTGCCTGCCGGGACGGGCGAGTACGCTCCCGGGCTCGTCCTCCCGTTCGCGCGCAACGTCCTCATCGGCGGCCTCACCCATCTCCTGGTGACGCTCGCGGCGAGCCTGGTCGTGGGCGGCGTAGAAGGCGGCCTCGTCGGGTGGCTGCGGCGCAACCGCCAACCTACCCTGGCACCGCATTTTCTCCTTGAGGTCATTGGAGATAAGCGTGGGCAGCGCGTGTGGTTTGCTCCTCACGACGACGACGTGCTGGGAGCCGGACTGCTGGCGGGCATCGGCGGCGGACTGGTCTTGATGTTGTTCGAATTTCTGAATCTCTTGACGGCGTTGAGTTCCGACCCGGCCCAGATGTGGATGGTTTCCGTGTTCAAGCAGGCGCTGGCGAGCCCTCACGGTGCAGGACTCGCGCAGACGGCGCTGCCTGCGTGGGTTGGGCCGCTCACCTTTGCGGTGGCGATCGGCGTGGGCGGGCTGGCCGCGTTCCTGCCGCATAACCCGCCCAGCCGATTGCGTTCCCGCATCTATGCTGCGGCAGTCGCCGGCATGACGCTGGGCTTGATCGTCTCGCTGCCGATGGCCGACAGCCTTCGCTTTTCGATTGGCTTGTTGCCCCAGCTCGCGTCCGGCGCTCAACTGTCCGGCCCCGTGCAGGTGATGCTCGACGCATTCGCTTCGGCGCCAGGCCGCGTGCTCTTGATGTATGTCTTGCCGCTGCCCGTCATCGCGCTGATAACGGCGGGACTGGCGGTCTGGGGCGCGCTGCAAGGCGTGTTCTATGGGCGCGTCTTGATGCTGTTCAAGCTGAGACCGGTTGACCGCGCCAGCCTGCTTGTGCGCGACATGCGTCAACACCCCGACCGGTTCTTGCCGTACCTGTATCGCACGTTCCAGGCCGACCAGTGCGCCGTGCAAGTCTTGGAGCATCTCGCGTTTGATCTAAAAGCCGACCCGTTGCAGGCGCGCGTCGTCGCGGCCTATCACACGCTGGCCGCTCAACCCGTACGCGCGGTCGAGTCGCTCGATGTGATTTCCCAGTCGCTGGCCGAGCGGCCCGAGTGGGAACTGGGCGGCGAAATCCGCGCGCTACACGACGTGCTCTTGAAAGGCTTGTGCGCTGCCACCGTCGCGCAGATGGCTGACATCGTGCCCGTCCCGGGAGACCAGACCACATCGCTTCCGCCGCTGCTCGCCAAATCCAGCTTACACCTCACGCGCATCGTGAACGAGCTAAAAAAAGTCGAGCGCGTGGACGACGTAGGCAGCCAGCTCATCTTTTTGAACAACGCGCTCGAGAACGTGCGGCTGGCGCACCTTTTCATCCAGGAAGGCGCGACGAACCTCTCCACGTGCTACACGCCGTTCCCCGAATTGGGCGCTGTGCGCGTCTTGCTCGGTCAATGGGAAGCGCTAGTGTCTTTTGCTATCAAGGATCGGCAGGGCCGCGCCGAGTTGACCTCTGAACTCGTCACGCGCAAGCTGACGTTTGCGCCGCGCCTGGAGTTGACCCTTGCGCTTGCCAATCGCGGCCTGAACGTGGCAGAAAAAATCCGATTGCGCGTGGATAGTTGCGGCGAAGGGTATCAAGTGCTGGAAGGGGCAGAGCAGGCGATTGGCATTTTGCCGCCGCAAGAGCGCCGAGAGCTTGCGTTCACCGTCAGGCCGCAAGGCGTGGGCCGACTGCGCATCTGCTGGTACATCACCTATGACGATGCCCTCGACGAGGATCGTACGATCGAGTTTGGCGACCTGGTCGAGTTCGTAGAAGTCGAGCGTCCGTTCCAACGCATTTTTCCCATACCCTACGTCACCGGCACGCCGCTGCAAACGAGTCACACCTTTGTCGGCCGGCAGGACGTGTTTGACTTTGTGCGCGAGCATTTGCTCGGCGCGTATCAGAATAATGTGATTGTGTTGCACGGCCAGCGGCGCACCGGCAAGACTTCGATCCTGTATCGCCTCAACGAGGTGCTGGCGCAGTCGCATCTGTGCGTGTTGATTGATATGCAGGGCAAGGCCGCGCGCGGCGAGGTGGATTTCCTCTACTCGATAGCCGACGACATTGCCTACACACTGGAAAACAGAGGCATCCCGGTCGAGCTTCCGCCGCGCCAAGAGTTTGAGCCGTCGCCCGAGTTCTTTTTCCGCAGCCGCTTTTTACGCGGCGTGTATGACGCACTCGGAGACAAGAGCCTGCTGCTCATGTTCGACGAGTTCGAGGAATTGCAAAAGCGCGTGCAAGATGGCAAGCTGGCAGCGGACATTTTTCCGTATCTGCGCAACCTGATGCAGCACGAGCGCAAATTGGATTTTGTCTTTGCGGGCACTCACAAGCTGGAAGAGTTGGCCGCCGAGTATTGGTCCATCCTGTTCAACATCGCCGCGTACAAGCGCATCTCGTTCCTTACGCAAGACGAGGTCGCGCGATTGGTGACAGAGCCGGTGGCGCCGTCCGGATTGGAATACGACCCGCTCGCCCTTGAGCGCATCTACCAGGTCGCGGCGGGGCATCCCTATTTCACTCAACTGATTTGTCACGAGCTGGTGGTGCATCACAACGAGACGCGCCGCAGTTACCTCACGACGACAGACATAGATGCGGTGCTGGGCCGCATCGTCGAGCAGGGTGAAGCGCACTTTAAATACATCTGGGCCGAGTCGGGCACGCAGCGGCGGCTGACCTTGCTCGCGCTGGCGGAGCTTTTAGAGACGGCCGATGCCGTCACGCTCGACGACGTGGCCGAGTTGCTCCGCAAGCGCGGCCGGCCGCTCGATGATCGCGCGCTGCCGCAAGCACTCGACGATCTGGAAGCGCGCGACATTGTGATGCGCTCCGGCCCGCGCAGCAGCTTGTATCGCTTCCGCGTGGATTTGATAAGACGGTGGATTTATGCGGCGAGGCCGGCGTATGAGAAGGTGGCGTAAATTGCAGTGATGGGCTCACAGATGTAGGGCGCGTAGGGGCGAGGTCACCTCGCCCCTACGCGCCCCTACACATCCCTACCACGCCACTCTGCTACACCTCGGCCATTGATTCAAAGGACGAGTGCTCGGTTCGGGCAATGATCTCTTCCTGCAATGCCTGGCTCAGATCGCAGAAATAGTCGCTGTAGCCTGCCACGCGCACGATCAAATCCCGATACTGCTCTGGGTTTCTTTGGGCAGCTCGCAACGTCGCAGCGTCCACCACGTTGAATTGGATGTGGTGCCCATCGAGCTTGAAATAGGTGCGAACCAACTGAACCAGCTTGTTCAGACCATCGTCGTCCTTGAGCAACTGGGGCGTGAGTTTTTGGTTCAGCAGTGTGCCGCCGGTGCGGGCGTGATCCATCTTGGAGGCCGACTTGATGACCGCCGTCGGACCATGCCGGTCGGCTCCCTGCACGGGCGAAATGCCTTCGGAAAGAGGCTGGTTGGCCAGCCGCCCGTCCGGCGTGGCTCCGGTGACTGCGCCAAAGTACACGTGAACCGTCGTCGGCAACAGGTTGATGTGATAGGTTCCCCCCTTGGTGTTCGGGCGGCCATCAATGGCAGCATAGTAAGCCTGGAACAATGCCGTCATCACACTGTCCGCAGCGTCGTCGTCGTTGCCGTACTTGGGCGTCTTGTTCACCAGCATCTGGCGCACCCGTTCGTTGCCGGTGGAGCCGGCGAAATTCTCCTTCAACGCCGAAAGCAGAGCCTCCATCGTCAGCGTCTTGTGCTCAAAGACATGATACTTGACGGCCGTCATGGCGTCGGTGATCGTGCCCAGCCCCACGCCCTGGATGTAGGTCGTGTTATACCGCGCGCCTCCGTCGTGATAGTCCTTCCCTTTGGCGATGCAGTCGTCCACCAACAATGAAAGGAACGGCGCCGGCATGTACCGCGCGTACAGCCGCTCGACGACATTGTTCCCGCGCACTTTGATGTCAACAAAGTGAGCCAGTTGCTTGCGATACGCCTCGAACAGTTCGCTAAAGGATTCGAACTGTGTAGGATCGCCCGTTTCCAGCCCGATCCGTTTGCCCGTGCGCGGATCAACGCCGTTGTTCAGTGTGATCTCGAACACCTTGGGCATGTTGAAATAGCCCGTCAGGTTATAGTTCTCCTTGCCGAACGCGCCGACCTCGACGCAGCCACTCGATCCGCCCTGGCGAGCGTCTTCCATCGTCTTGCCCTGCCGCACCAATTCCTGCACGATGAGGTCGGTGTTAAAGATCGAGGGCTGACCAAAACCCGTGCGGATGATGCGGGCCGCCCGTTTGATGAACCGGTCAGGGTTCTTTTTGCTGACTTGAATGGAAGAGCTGGGCTGCAGCAGCCGCATCTCTTGGATCACGTCCAGGAGTAGATAGGTGACTTCGTTGACAGCGTCCGAGCCGTCCACAGTGACGCCGCCCAGGTTGATCTGGCAAAAGTCGGTGTAGGTGCCGCTTTCTTCGGCGGTGACGCCCACCTTGGGCGGGGCGGGTTGGTTGTTGAACTTGACCCAAAAGCACTGCAGCAACTCTTCGGCCTGCTCGCGAGTGAGCGTGCCGGCTTGCAAGCCCTTTTCGTAAAAGGGATTCAGGTGCTGATCGAGGTGGCCCGGATCAAAAGCGTCCCACGTGTTCAGTTCCCTGGTCACGCCCAGGTGGACAAACCAGTAATACTGCAAGGCCTCCATAAAGTCGCGCGGCGCGTGGGCCGGGACGTGGCTGCACACCTCGGCGATGCGCGCCAGTTCTTGCTTCCGTCGTGGGTCTTGTTCCTGCTGTGCCAGCTCGCGGGCCTTGTCCGCGTGTCGCTGAGCAAATCGGATCAGCGCATCAGCGCAAATGAGCATGGCCCGCAGCTCTTCTTGTTTGTCATACGCTTCGGGATCGTTCATATAATCCAGGCGTCCGAGGCTGGCCTGGATGTCTTGCTTGAAATCGAGCATGCCCTTGTGATAGATTTTATCGTCGAGGACGGTGTGACCGGGCGCGCGCTGCTCCATGAACTCGGTAAAGATACCGGCCTCATACGCCGCTTTCCACTCGTCCGTCATCTCCCGAAAGAGCAGGTCGCGCAAGGATTTGCCTTGCCAGAAGGGGATGATGGTCTCTTCATAAACCTGCCGGGCTGCCTGGCTTACGGCGAACGGTATTTTGGGCCGTGAATCCAGAATCTCGAGGTCCTGTAAGGTGTGGCAGCACAGTTCCGGGTACGTGGGCGTCGCTTTGGGCGCGGGACCTTTTTCGCCTACGATCAGCTCGCCTTCGCCGAGGGTGATGGCGCAGTGCTCCAGCATGTACTGAAAGGCCAGCGCGCGTCGGACCGGCGCCGATACCGGCCCCAGGTCTTGTCTATAAAATGCAGTCATCAACTCTGCCCGCTCGGTAGAGATGGCAGGCCTGGCCTCCAGGCTTTGCTGCCGGAGCCGGGCCACTCGCTGTGTCATGGACATGGTCAACCTCCTATTTTGACTTGCAGGCCAAATCTTTGCAACGTGTGTGCGATTTCCGCCATCCGCTCATCCGAGGGCGGACGAGCGTCAGGCAACCTGTATGCTTGATGCAAGCGCCGGTATTTTTCGACGCCGGCCTGATGATAAGGCAGGATGCTCACACTGCTCAGGCGAGGCAGCGCGGCCGCAAACGTTCCGATTTGACGCAGGGTTTCGTCGTCGTCGTTGATGCCCGGGATGATCGGCACGCGCACGGCGATCGTGTGTCCTCGCTCCGCGAGCGCTCGCAGGTTCTGCAAGATCAACACATTGGACACGCCTGTGAATTCCTGGTGCCGGATAGCGTCTATCAACTTGAGATCGTAGAGGAACACATCCACATAGGGCTGGATGCGATCCAGAACTTGCCAGGGCGCAAACCCGGACGTGTCCACCGCCGTGTGGATGTCTTTTTCCTTGCACGCTTGCAACAGCGCCAGCGAAAAATCCTGCTGCAACAGCGGCTCTCCGCCGGATAAAGTCACGCCGCCGCCCGATTCGTCGTAAAATGGAATGTCCCGCTCGACTTGCGCCATGACTTGCGCCACGGTCATTTCCCGGCCCACGATCTCGCGCGCGCCCGTGTAACACGCCTCGGCGCAGGCTTTACACAGCGTGCACTTGTCCAGATCGGTTGAAACGATACCGTCGTGGGCGGAAATGGCGCCTTGTTCGCAGACCGAAAGACACGTCAGGCACTGGTTGCACAGGTTGGGGCGGAACATCAATTGGGGCCTGGCGGATTGGCTTTCGGGGTTGTGGCACCACCAGCAGCTCAAGGGACACCCTTTTAGAAATACGGTTGTGCGAATGCCCGGCCCGTCGCGCGTCGAGAACCTCATGATGTCATACACTGTCCCAGTGATCATAACCGTTGCTCTGACCCTTTTTTGTCCGGTTTCTCAGCCTTGCGAAGGTTTTCACCGATAAACCTTCGCAAGGCTGGGCACGGCCTGTCATTGACTCGAGCCTATGGTAACATCCAAATCCCAAATGTCAAATCTCAAGTTTCCAATGGCCCCATTGATACTTGAGATTTGGCATTTGGCAGGGTTTAGGCCCTTTAACCTGTAAAAATAGGCCCCAGGGCCAATACCCTGCCTGGCGCAAATTCGCTACACTATTACTATCAAGGTTTGTCCTCAATGATCAATTGTCAATTCTCAATTTTCAAATCACTCTTTTGAGAATTGGGCATTGAGAATTGGAGAATTGAATGAGAACTCGACTTTCGGCCGAGTCCGTTCACGGCGATTTCGTCAAGCAGATAGAAGACGTCAGCGGGCAGGACTTGCTCGCGTGCAACCAGTGCGGCAAGTGCTCGTCGGGCTGCCCGGTGGCGTTTGCGATTGACCTGCTGCCCAACCAGATCATTCGCATGGCGCAACTGGGCCTGGAAGACGTTCTTCAGGCCCAAACCATCTGGACGTGCGCGTCGTGCCAGACGTGCCTCAGCCGTTGCCCCAAAGGTGTTGACGTGCCGCGCGTGATGGAGGCCCTGCGCCAGATGGCGATGGAGCGCGGCGCGACGCCGCTGTACGCCGCCGAGTTGCGCCCTGACCTGGTGGCCGATGCCCCGCAGATGGCGATTATCGGCGGGTTCCGCAAGTTTACGGCGTAAACAGCCCATGTCGGTCAAGCGTTCGTAGAAGTGTGATAGAATTGTAAGGCGTATTACGAAACCTTGATCGATAGGAGGCGATATGCAAACGGTAACGGTTTCATCTAAATTCCAAGTCGTGATTCCTCGTGCGCTGCGTGAGGCATTGAGCATCAAGCCCGGTCAAAAAGTCCAGGTCATTCAGTATGAAGGACGCATCGAGTTGATCCCGCTCAAGCCGGCTAAAAAGATGCGGGGGTTTCTTAAAGGAATTGATACGAGCATCGAGCGAGAGCCAGATCGCGTATGAATGTGGTGGATTCTTCAGGGTGGCTTGAATATTTTGCCGAAGGGCCAAACGCGGGTTTCTTTGCGCCCTCAATTGAGGATGTGTCCAAGTTGGTTGTGCCCTCAGTCAGCATCTACGAAGTGTTCAAGCGCACTCTGCAACAGCGCGGCGAAGAGGCGGCACTCGAGGCAATCGCAGTGATGGCTCAAGGGCAAGTGGTAGATTTGGATTTGCCGCTTGCCCTCAGCGCAGCCAAGCTTTCTACTGACTTGATACTGCCGATGGCCTACAGCATCATTCTGGCAACCGCCCGCGCTCACAATGCGACCGTCTGGACTCAGGATGAGCATTTTGAAAGCATTGAGGGTGTGCAGTATATCGAGAAGGAATAACCCGTGGCCGATGCGCCGCAGATGGCGATTATCGAGGGGTTTCGCAAGTTCACAGCGTAGCGTAGTCGGTGGTTAGTGACATGGCATCGCAAGACAACGATAAGTTGAATAAAGAGAACGACCGCCTCGCTATTGAGTGTGCCAAGCTTGACCCAAAGATTGAGCAAGCATTGGCAGAAGAAGGCATGGCTCAAGACATGGCAACATGGCCCGTTTATCTTACCGCAACAGAGATGCGAAGTTTTCTCAAGGTTATTGATACGACAGAACGCATCGGATAGACAGCGGATAAACGGATGCGATGCACTCTATCCGTTTATCCGTTGAAAATCCGTTGCGCTGAGTAACTGGAGCAACAATGGGCACACCTTACTTTCCCGGCTGCACACTCGCCACGAAAGCCAAAAACTATGACACATCGGGCAAAGCTGTCGCTCAGGCTTTGGGGATGCCGCTCGACGAGTTACCCGACTGGCAGTGCTGCGGCGCGACGTTCCCGCTGGCGACGGATAACACGCTGGCCCTCATCGCCCCGGCGCGCGTCCTTATCCAGGCCGAGCAAACGCATGCCAGGCAAGTCACAACGCTGTGCGCCATCTGCTACAACGTCTTGAAGCGCACCGAATTTTCGCTTCGCAAGCACCCTGAACAGCTCGAACGCATCAACTGGTTTGTGAGCACGGATGAGACGACCGCCGGGCAGACGTACACGGGCAAGGTCAAGGTCACGCACTTTTTGCAGCAGCTCCGCGACGACCTGGGCTGGAAAGCGTTGGGCGATAAAGTGACCCAACCGCTCAAAGGCTTGAAGGTTGCGCCGTACTATGGCTGCCTGCTACTGCGCCCGCCGGCTGAGATCGGCCTGGACGATCCCGACCAGCCGACGATTATGGCGGACTTGGCTTCGGCGCTCGGTGCAGAGCCGGTTGACTTTCCGTTCAAGGGCGAATGCTGCGGCAGTTACCTCGCCGTGAACAAGCCTGAAGTGCCCTCGGCGCTTTCCGGCACGATTGTCGAAAGCGCGCGCAAGAACGGAGCGCAGGCCATCGTCACCGCTTGCCCGCTGTGCCAGTACAACCTGGATGTCAAACACGTGCTGCCCGTTTACTATTTCACCGAGTTGATTGCGGCAGCGTTGGGATTGGGACAATTATCAATGACCAATGACCAATTATCAATTTGAGAATTGATCATTGACACTTGGTAATTGAGACAGAACTATGATCAATAAAGCACTTGTGATCGGCGCAGGCATTGCGGGCATTCAAGCTTCGCTGGATATTGCCAACTCGGGCTACCAGGTCGCGCTCGTGGATCGGCAGCCGTCCATCGGCGGGCACATGGCGCAACTGAGCGAGACCTTCCCCACGCTCGACTGCTCGCAGTGCATCATGACCCCGCGCACGGTCGAGGTCGGGCATCACGAGAACATCAAGCTATACACGTATAGCGAGATTGCCGACATCAGCGGCGTGCCTGGCGATTTCACAGTGCGAATTCGGCAAAAGACAAAGTATGTGAATTGGGATGCGTGCACCGGCTGCGGCGTGTGCCAGGAAAAGTGCCCGTGGAAAGCGCCCGCCGAATTCGACCGAGGGCTAGGCGTGCGTAAAGCCATTTACACCCTCTCGCCGCAGGCCGTGCCGAACAAGCCCGTCGTCAATCCCGAGGTATGCGTCCGATTGCAGTCTATCGCCAAGGGCGAAAAGCCCAAATGCGGCGCGTGCCTCAAATTCTGCCCGACCAACTCGATTGATTTTGCGCAAACCGAGTCGTTCATTGAAGAGCGCGTCGGCGCGATTGTGGTGGCGACCGGCTTTGATTTGTTCCCGCAGACCAGGCTGCCCGAATACGGCGGCGGCAAGGTTCCCGACGTGATTGACGCGCTTGCATTCGAGCGATTGCTCTCCGCCAGCGGCCCGACGGGAGGCAAGGTCAAGCGTCCTTCCGACGGCAAAGAGCCGCGTGAAGTCGTGTTCGTTCAGTGCGCCGGTAGCCGCGACCCGGAACACGGGATGCCCTACTGCAGCAAGATTTGCTGCATGTACACGGCCAAGCAAGCGATTCTCTACAAGCACCGCGTGCATCACGGCCAGCCGTACGTGTTTTACATTGACATCCGCGCGGGCGGCAAGGGCTATGAAGAATTTATCAATCGCGCACAAGAGGACGAGGGTGTGGTGTACCTGCGCGGCAAGGTCAGCAAGATTTATCGCGATGGCGATAAAGTGATGGTCTGGGGCAGCGACACGCTCTCCGGTCGCAAGGTCGAAATCGCTGCTGACTTGGTGGTGCTATCCGTCGCCGCGATTCCCGCCGGTAGAGACGGCTTGGCAAGTAGAGACGGCTCGGCAAGTAGAGACGGCTTGGCAAGTAGAGACGGCTCGACAAGTAGAGACGGCTCGGCAAGTAGAGACGGCTCGGCAAGTAGAGACGGCTCGGCGAGCCGTCTCTACGGTATTCCCGGCCTCGAATTGGCGCTCGATGCGGACGGCTTTTATCAACCGAGCGAAGCGGAACTCGCGCCGGTCGAAAGCAATTTGCCCGGCGTGTTCCTGGCGGGCGCGGGCCTTGGCCCCAAGGACATACCGGAGACGGTTGCCCAGGCTAGCAGCGCGGCGGCCAAAGTGCTCACAATGTTTCGGCAAACAGCACAACAACGAATCAAGGATTGAACGAAGAGCTATGACCAAGCCCTACAAGCTCTTTATCCCCGGCCCTGTTTCGGTGGACGACGACGTGCTGGACGCGCTGGGCCAGCCCGTGATGCGTCACTATGGCCCCGAGTGGATGGACGTTTATAACGAGACGACCGCTCTGCTCAAGCAGGTCTTTCAGACCCGGAACGATGTGTTTATGGTGCCCGGCCCTGGGACGGCGGGGCTGGAAATGGCAATGGGTTCACTGCTGGCGACCGGGCAAAAAGTGATCGTTTGCCACAACGGTTTCTTTGGCGAGCGATTGGCCACGGTGGCCGAAAGCAACGGCCTGAACGTCGTGCACGTCGCCGCGCCATTGGGTTTGCCCATTGCGGTGGATGACCTGTCCCAGGCGCTGCGCGAGCAGCCCGATGCGCAGGTGGTGGTGATCGTTCATCACGAAACGACGACGACGGTGATGAACCCGCTGCGCGAGTTGGCCGAGGCCGTGCGGGAGGCGGGCCGTGTGTTAGTGGTGGACGCGGTTTCGTCGCTGGGCGGCGTGGATGTGCCGGTGGATGCATGGGGTCTTGACGTGTGCGTGACGGCGGTGAACAAGTGCCTCGAGTGCCCGCCCGGCCTGGCGCTCATTTCCGTCAGCCCGCGCGCGTGGGAATTGGTCAACCGCCACACCACGACGAATCACGGCTGGTATCTCAACCTCAAGACGTGGCGCAAGTATGCCGACGAATGGGGCAGTTGGCATCCCAGCCCGGTGACCGTGCCGACGAACAACATTATCGCGCTGCGCGCCAGCCTGCGCAAGATCGTGGCCGTGGGGTTGCCGGAGCATTTTGCCAAGCACGTGCGCGCCTGTCGCGCCGTTCGAGCCGGCCTGAGCAACATGGGCTTGCCGCTGTTCGTGACAAGCGAGTTTGCTTCGCCGCTCGTGACGGCGCTCAAGCCCCGGCCCGAGTTCACCGCGCACGATTTGCAGGCATGGCTGGCCCAGGAGCGCGGCCTGTACATCGGCGGCGGCATCGGTGAGCTGTCCGGCCAGATTCTGCGCATCGGTCACATCGGCAAGGCGGCCTCGCGTGATTTTGTGATGGATTTGCTCTTTGCCATCGAAGAGTTTTTGCGCGTCAAAGGGATTGACGTGCCGGTGGGCGCAAGCTTGATTGGATTATGAAACACATACGGGACATGGGCCATGCGTAAAGTCGGCGTATTCATCTGTCACTGCGGAATCAATATTGCCGGTTCGGTGGACGTGGACAAGGTCGCCGAGGATCTCAAGAGCTATCCCGGCGTTGCGTTCGCCACAACGTACAAATACACCTGCTCCGACCCCGGCCAGCGAATCATCCGGGACGCCATCCAGGAGTACGGGTTGGACGGCGTGGTCGTGGCGGCGTGCTCGCCCGCGATGCACGAGACGACCTTCCGCCGCACGGCGGCCGCTGCCGGAATGAACCCCTACCTGCTCGAGTGCGCCAACATTCGCGAGCAGTGCTCTTGGGTGCATCAGAACGAAAAAGCGCGCGCCACGGACAAGGCGCTCTATACGATCCAGTCCATGGTGGAAAAGGTCAAGCGCAACGAGGCGCTCGACCCGCTCAGCCTGCCGCTGACCAAAAAGGCGCTGGTCATCGGCGGCGGCATCGCGGGTATCAGCGCCGCGCTCGACATCGCCGACGCGGGCTACCCGGTGATTCTGGTCGAGGACAGCCATCGCCTCGGCGGCAAGATGGCGAATCTAGCCGGCACGGATCTCAACCTGGCCTCCGCGCCCGACCTGCTTGCGCGCCGCATTGACCGTGTGCTGAATCATCCGAACATCCAGGTCATCACGAGCGCAGAAGTGACGCAGGTGGATGGCTATGTCGGTAATTTCAAGGCGACGGTGAAGCGCGTAGGGCAAGATGGCATCTTGCCCTACGAGGTAGGCGCGGTCGTCGCGGCGACGGGTTATACCCGCTATCCGCTGTCTCGATTGCCCGAATACGGCGGAGGCACTATCCCCGATGTAGTGGACGGATTGACCTTTGAAGCGATGCTCGCGCCCGGCGCAAAACTCGAGCGCCCATCCGATGGCAAGACACCGCGCGAAGTCGTGTTCGTCCAGTGCGCCGGTTCGCGCGACCCGGAACACGGCGTGCCGTATTGCTCTCAAGTCTGCTGCATGGTCACGGCCAAGCAGGCCATGCTGTTCAAAGAGCGCGTGCCGTACGGCCAGGCGTATGTGTTTTACATTGACATCCGCTCGGCGGGCAAGGGCTATGACGAATACGTCCAGCGCGCGATGACGGACACCCGCGCGCTCTACCTGCGCGGCAAGGTCAGCCGGATTTTCCAGGATGGAGACAAGGTCGTCGTGTGGGGCAGCGACACGCTCTGCAATCGCGCGGTCGAAATCGCCGCCGATCTTGTGGTGTTGGCGACGCCGATGTTGGCCCCCGATGGCGCCAAGGAACTCGCACAGCGATTGCACATCAGCACAGACGCCAATGGTTTTTACAATGAAGCACACCCCAAGCTTCGCCCGGTCGAAAGTTTGACCGCGGGCATATACCTTGCGGGCGCGGGCCAGGGGCCGAAGGACATTCCCGAAACCGTTTCGCAAGCGGGAGCTGCGGCGGCCAAAGTGATGCAGCTCTTTAGCCGCGACGAGATGAAGGCCGAGCCGACCATCGCGCAAGTGGCGCCCGAGTTGTGCTCGGCGTGCGGGCTGTGCGTCAAGGCGTGCCCGTATGGCGCGCGGCAGATTGACGAGATTATGCAAGTGGCGGCAGTCAACCCGGCGTTGTGCCAGGCGTGCGGCGCGTGCGCGGCGGCCTGCCCCAACAAAGCCAGCATCGTCCGCAACTGGACGCCGACGCAGATTTTGTTTATGGCGGACGTTCTCGTGTGACGAAGAGCGAAGAAGGAAGAGCGAGTGGCGATGTCGCTCTTCACTCTTCGCTCTTCACTCATCGGAGAGAAACATGATCGATATGACCTTACAACAGCAAGTCAACACTCTGGCTCACGAGACCATCCAATTGTGCTATCACTGCCACAAGTGCACGGCGGGCTGCCCCATTGCGCAGGACATGGTTTATGGGCCGGACATTGTCTTGCGGATGGTGCAGTTGGGCCAGAAGCAACAAGTGCTGGCCAGCCCCGACATCTGGCTGTGCGCCGGATGCGAGACGTGCGGCGCGCGCTGCCCGAACGACATTGACATCGCGCACGTGATGGACGCGCTCCGGCAAATTGCCGTGTCGGAAGGCGTCCAGCCTGCCGTGCCCAACGTCAAGAAATTCCACGACATCTTTTTGACTGTTGTCGGGTTGACGGGCGAGATGCACGAAGCCGGACTCATGGGTGCTTACGAGCTGCTTTCGGGCGACCTGTTCAAAGACCCGTCCATTATGGCGCTGGCGGCCAAACTATTCGTCAAGGGAAAGGTGCCGGTGTTGCCCCAATTCAGCCGGAATCGTGACCGTGTAAAGCGCGTCATCGAGATAAGCAAACAAGGTGACAAGGTGACAAGGTGACAAGGTGACTCTGTTCACCATGTCACCTTGTCACCTTGTCAGTTCT
>CAYGWJ010000347.1:0-2637 GCA_964353405.1 uncultured Anaerolineae bacterium | reverse complement strand
CGGCGGTCTCGTCGGTGATGCCGCGCTGCGTCAAATGGTCGCGCGCGACTTGTCCTTGCGGCGATGTGCGGAGCAGGTTGTGAAAGTACAGCGTGGCTGCGGCCAAGGCTTCTCGCAGCCTGTCTTGCTGTTTGTCCTCGGCTTCGGCCTGCGGCGTGCGCGCCTCAAGTTGAACGCCGGCCTTGCGAGCCAGAAACTCGAGCGCGTCACGGAATTCCAGCCCGTCGCGCTTCATCACGTACGTAAAAATGTCGCCACCGGTGTTGCACGCGCCAAAGCATTTCCACGTGCCGCTGTCCGGCCAGACGACAAACGAGGGCGTGCGCGTGTTCGAGTGAAACGGGCAAAAGCCGGTGAAACTGTGGCCCGACTTTTTGAGTTTGACCGTCTCGGACACGAGATCAACAATATCTATTCGAGTCTTGATCTCGTCTATTGTACTCATTGCCTGGTCCGCTGGTGGGATTGTTCGTCGGTCGGCTGGTTGGCTAGTGACTAGTCCGGCAGTCGAACAGTAAACTACTGACCATCCGACCACCGGACTAGGGACTATCAAACTATCGAACCAGCAAACTGACGAACTAACCCGTTACTTGTCGCGCGTGATGGTGCCGAGCGCGGCTTGCGCCGCTGCCAGGCGAGCCACCGGCACGCGGTACGGGCTGCACGACACATAGTTCAGCCCGCTGTTGTGACAGAACTCGATGGACGACGGATCGCCGCCGTGCTCGCCGCAGATGCCGATCTCTAGGTCCGATCGAGTCTTGCGGCCTTCGGTCACGGCGATTTTGACGAGCTGGCCTACGCCGTCTCGGTCGAGCACCTGGAACGGGTTCTCCGGCAACACCTTGTCTTCGACATAGCGCAGCAGGAACTTGCCCTCGGCGTCGTCGCGGCTGTAGCCGAACGTCGTCTGCGTCAGGTCGTTCGTGCCGAAGGAAAAGAACTGGGCGTACTCGGCGATCTGTCCGGCGGTCAACGCGCCGCGCGGCACTTCGATCATCGTGCCGAACTTGAACTCGATCTGGACGCCTTGCTCTTGCATGACCTTCTTGGCGACCTCTTCGAGGTAGGTCTGGCTGACCTTGAGCTCGTTGACGTGACCGGTGAGCGGGATCATGACTTCAGGCTTGACGACGATGCCCTTCTTGGCCTGAGCGCACGCCGCTTCAAAGATCGCGCGCACCTGCATTTCGGTGATGGCCGGGTAGGTGATGCCCAGGCGGATGCCGCGCAAGCCGAGCATCGGGTTGGCTTCGCGCATGGCGTTGACGGCCTTGAGCAGTACCTCCTTCTTTTCCAGCTCAGCCTGCATGTCCTTGACGGACTTTTTCCCGCGCTTGGCGTTGGGGCGATAGCCCTTGACCTGGCTCAGCACGTCAATGCGCGCCTTGAGGTCGGTCACCTCTTCGAGCAGCGATTCAAAGCTCGGCAGGAATTCATGGAGCGGGGGGTCAATCAGGCGGATGATGACGGGCAAGCCGTCCATCGCCTCAAAGATACCTTCAAAGTCGGCGCGCTGGAACGGCAGCAGCTTGGCGAGCGCCTTTTCGTACGCCTTGCACGCCGGGGATTTCTTGGCGGCTTTCTTGGCATCTTCGACCGCCTTGAGCAGCTTGGCATCGTCCGGGCGGCGCTTGAGTTCTTCTTGCGCGCGCTTGATCTTGTTGTAGAACGCCTGCGCCTCGGAAGCGTTGAGGATCATCTGCTGCACCCACGGCAGGCGCACCTGCTCAAAGAACATGTGCTCAGTGCGGCACAGGCCAATGCCTTTGGCGCCGAACTTGCGGGCGACGCGCGCATCGCGCGGATAGTCGCCGTTGGCCCACACTTGCAGACCGCGTGTCGGCGATGAGCCATACGCTGGGCGGCAATCGGTCGCGCAGATTTCGTCGGCCCAGGTCAAGAGTTGAACCAGGTCAACTTCCTTGTCAAAGTCTGGGGCGACGGTTGTGATCGTGCCTTCAAAGACCTGACCTTCGGTGCCGTCAATCGAGATCGGGTCGCCTTCCTTGACGACCTTGCCATTGGCGGTAAAGTGTTTCTTTTCCGCGTCCACGCGGATCTCTTCGCAGCCCGCGACGCAGGGCTTGCCCAGGCCGCGCGCTACCACCGCCGCGTGCGAGGTCGCGCCACCGCGCTGGGTGAGGATGCCCTTGGCGACCAACATGCCGTGCACGTCATCCGGGCTGGTTTCCTGTCGGACGAGGATCACGTCCTTGCCGGCCTTGCCCAATTCCTCTGCGGTGTTCGCGTCAAAGATGGCGACGCCGGTCGCCGCGCCGGGCGAAGCGTTGAGGCCCTTGGCCAACAACTGGCCTTCTTCTGTGGCTTTTTGCATGGCAGCCAAATCGAAGCGTGGCAGGAGCAACAGGTTGATCTGGCTGGCCTCGACGCGCTGGAGCGCCTCTTGCTTGGTGATGAGGCCCTCGCGCGCCATGTCCACCGCGATCTTGACGGCAGCTTGCGCCGTGCGCTTGCCGGAGCGGGTCTGGAGCATGTAGAGCTTGCCGTGCTCGATGGTGAACTCCATGTCCTGCACGTCGCGATAGTGCCCTTCGAGCATGTTGCAGATTTGGACGAATTGATCAAACGCTTCCGGCATCTCGTCCTTCAGCTCGACGATCTTGCGCGGTG
>CAYGWJ010000346.1:0-10478 GCA_964353405.1 uncultured Anaerolineae bacterium | reverse complement strand
ATGACGCGCTGGATTCTCAAGCGGGTGCCGCTGTGGGAAGCGTAAGGTGATCACGAGAACAACGTGAATTCATCGAAACCTTAGCGGCGTTTCACCCAATTCTTATCTTGTGGGCGTATAGTCAAGATAGAGACATTAGAGAGAAGCAAGAGTCTTCAAGAGGATCGAATATGAACAAGCAAGCAATTTCGTTGGGACGCATCTTGGGCATTCCCATCGGTGTAGACTATTCGTGGTTTCTGATTTTTACACTGGTCACTTGGACGCTGGCGACCAGCTACTTTCCGGCTGAATTCAGATCCTGGTCAACGGCCCAGTACTGGATCGTCGGTGCGGTGACAGCCATCCTGATGTTTGGCAGCGTGCTGTTGCACGAATTGGGGCACTCGGTGATTGCCATGCGCTTCAAGATTCCAGTGCGCCGCATCACCCTGTTCATCTTTGGCGGCGTGGCGCAAATCGGCGCCGAGCCGCCCAGCGCCAGCGCCGAATTGTTGATCGCCATCGCCGGCCCGGGGGTGAGTTTCGCTTTGGCGCTCTTGTTCCATCTGTTGCAGCCGATGGTGGGCGCAATGGCTCCGTTGTTGGCCGTGGCAAAATACCTGGCGTATATCAACGGATCGCTGGCTCTCTTTAATTTGATTCCGGGCTTTCCACTGGACGGCGGTCGAGTCTTTCGCGCCATTGTCTGGGGCATCACGCGCAACCTGCGGCGGGCCACGCTCATTGCGGCCGGCGTCGGGCGAGTGGTTGCGTTTCTGTTCATCCTGGCAGGAGTATGGCAGCTCTTTACCGGCAACCTGGCGAACGGGCTGTGGATCGCCTTCATCGGTTGGTTCATTCAAAGCGCCGCATCGTCGCAGGTTCAGCAACAGGTGTTACATGACTCGCTGGCCGGTCACCTGGTCTCCGACGTGATGAGCCGCAACTATACCATCCTTCCAGCCGAGACGACCTTACAACAAGTGGTGGATTTGCACATCCTGGGCAGCGGCCAACGCAGCTTTGTGGTGACGCAAGGCGATAGTGTCGTTGGCTTGTTGACGCCGCAGCGGATCAAAGAGACACCGCGCGATGCCTGGCCGGTGACGAGCGTGGCGCAGGCGATGATTCCGGCGGCGCAGGTCAAGCCCGTTCAGCCCGACGAACAGTTGTTGACCGCTTTAGCAGAGATGGAAGCAGATCGAGTCAACCAACTGCCGGTCGTGCGAGACGGACACATCCTGGGGATATTGAGATTGGATGACATCTTTGGCTTTTTGCGCCTCGCGCGCGAACTGGGCGTGAATTGACTACCTCAGGGATAGAACCATGTCGCCGAATCCCGGTACACTCCATGTCCGTGCCAGAACTCGCCAGGTCGTTGATCATCACTATGACGGTCAAGACCTAATCCGACAATAGTAGACTTTCGCGAAGCAAAGGTCACGCAGGCGCAATGAGCTTGCGTGACCCTTTTTTCGACAGGCCACGTGTCTGATTGCCCTGAGATCAGTTTGTGCGAGCGGGGATATCAACGTCAAGAGAGAGCCTGACGCCGTATGATATAATGACGGCCTAAACAGAAACCAACCCGCGAGGGAAACGTGGTCTACGTCGAGGCTCTATCCAAGGTCTTGCCCGTCATCCTGCTCTTTTTGCTCGGCGCGTTCCTGAATAGACTGCGCTTTTTCCGCAGCCAAGCCATCCAGGACATGAAAAAGCTGGTGCTCAATGTGACGCTGCCAGCCGTCTTGTTCCTCGCTTTTTCCCGCGTCAGCCTGGAGGCGCGCCATCTGTTCATCGTCGGCAGCGTTTTCTCAGCTTGCGTTGTGGCCTTGCTGGCGGGCCGACTCGTCCGTCCACTCGTCCACATCGAATCTCCTTACTTTCCCGCGCTGATGACGGGTTTCGAGGCCGGCATGATGGGCTATGCGATCTTTGGCGCAGTCTATGGCGCCGAGAGCATTTTCAAATTCGGCATCATTGACTTGGGGCAAGTGACCTTTGTCTTTTTCGTCTTAGTGAGCGTGCTGGAACGCTATCGAGCCGGCGCAAAGCGATTTTCGGAGACACTCCTCGGCTTTTTCACTACCCCCGTCATCCTCAGTATCTTGTTGGGCATCCTCGCCAACCGGACCGGCGTAATGTCGCCTCTCAACGCCTGGCCCGTTTCCGCCGCCGTGTTGAAAACAGTCGAGATGGTGTCTGGGCTGACGACACCCCTGATCGCCCTGATCATCGGGTATGAGATGCGCCTGGAGAAATCTGGCCTTCTCAAGCCACTTGAAAGCATCGGCCTGCGACTAGTGTTCTGGGTTCCAGCCGGCTTGCTCTTCAATGCGTTCGTGATTGACCAACTGCTTCATCTTGATCGCGGCTTTCAGGCCGCCGTGCTGACGATGTTTGTCCTGCCTCCCCCCTTCATTATTCCCCTTTTCATCAAGGAATCAGACGACCAAAACCGAGCCTTTGTGGTCAACACACTCTCTCTATCCACTTTGGTGACGCTGTTTGCCTTTGCCATTATTAGCGTCCTCTACGCTCCTGCATCAAGTGGAGCCAGTCCCATTCACTTACCATAGGCGGACGTCTGGTCAACTGCCAAAAGTGTAGCAAGCAGCGCACAGACCGGTGCGCTTTGGCTGTCCTCTGCCCTTGTCACCACGCTAGCCACGCTACAGCACCCTTTCGCAAGCCTGTTTTCCTCGCACCAATCTTCACAATAGTTTCAAGAGTTCTTGACATTTTCTCCATAAGAATTGGCTATGATAGAGACAGTACACACGGGAACCCTGTTCTCGTACAACACTAAAAGGGAGCAACATCCATGTCCAAGAAAATTACCATGTCCTTACAGACGCGAGCCAACTGGCTGATTGACCTGACGGTCTTGCTGGGTGGCCTGCTGGCTTCGTTGTCCGGCATTTACTTTTTATTCCTGCCTTCGGGCGGCTATCAGGGTGGGCGCAATCCCATGTACGGAATAACGATTTTGTTCGACCGGCACACCTGGGATGACCTGCACATCTGGACGGGCGTCGCCATGATTGTCGCCGCCGTCGTCCACTTGGCCATCCACTGGCAGTGGGTCAAGACGATGACCAAGCGCATCGTCAACGCCATCACAGCTAAAGGATCGCGCTTGTCTCGCGGTGCCACGCTCAACGTCGTCGTTGACGCGACGGTGGCGTTCAGCTTTCTGTTGACCGCAGTCTCGGGCCTCTACTTTTTCATCTGGCCGTCGGAAGGCGCCCGCATCAGTCCCGTGATCCTGTTCAACAGCGCCACCTGGGACCTGTTTCACACGTGGGCCGGTGTGATCATGATCGGCGCGATCCTGGTTCACCTTTGGATTCACTGGCGCTGGGTGACGAACGTAACCCGCCGGTTCTTTCTCTCACTTTGGCAACGGCCTGAATGGGCCAAGTCACCCGTCACAGCCTGAATCAAATGACCAGGCCATCCCATGTGGCCTGGTTCAAACCATACAAACGACAAACTGAAAGGATGGAATGAGAATGTTCAAGAAAATCATCGTAGGCACTTTGATCCTGGGACTGGTTGGTATCCTGGTAATAGGTGCTATCAATCGAACGAACGCCAACACCGGCAACACCGAAGCACGCGGCCAGGGTCGTGGCAGGGGCAACGAGGCGATAACCTACACGACCAGTGGCGGACAGGGGCAAGGCGGCTATCCCCAGGACACCCTTAACGGGCGTGGCCAGGGTCGTGGCAACACAAGTCAAGCGCAAGTTGTCGAGGGACTGACGCTTCAGGGCACGGTGGTGAGCGTAGACAACACCACACTGCTCGTGCGGACGAGCAGCGGCGAGCAAGTGACCGTGGAGAATCGCCCCTGGCAATACGCGCTTGGAGCCAACTTTTCAGCCCAGGTCGGCGATCAGGTGACGCTGACGGGGTTCTACCAGTCCGGCGTGTTTGAAGTCAGCCAGATCAACAACCTGACCAACGGCAAGTCAGTTGTCTTGCGGGATGCGACCGGACAGCCAGGCTGGTCTGGACGCGGACAACGCAACGGCGGCTAGGTTGGCTCAATAGCCAAGAGAGGGAAGAGCTTGACCGTCTTCCCTCTCTTGGCGTTTTCAGTGCTATCGGCTCTCGGCTATTGACCGCACACTGTCGCAGTCAAACCGACTTTCCCAGGCGTCAGCCACGTTCGCCGCGTACGCTCCGGCGACGACAATGCCGGCCAATGGCAGCGACGCGATCCAGGTTAGGGTTTGCAGAGACAGGTGCAAGTGCACGTCTGGCTGCAATCGTGCAGCCGATCCTGATCGCCCAATTGGTCCTGCGTGTAGAGGCGATCCCGATCGCGCAAACGATCCTGGTCCTGCTGGCGAGTCTGATCGGGGGCCGCCAGCGCCGGAGTGGCTACTGCCATGACCAATGCGACGACGACGAGCAAAAACAGTAGCTTTTTCATATTGGACTTTGGACAACGCGTGGCAAGCAATTTGCCATCACAAAAGCCTTTTCGCGACGCTGGTGGAATTATTCGGGCGTTTGAGCAACTTGGCGACGTTCCGAAACTGCCAAATAATCCGCTCCAGCGGCCCAAGTCTAGCAAGCACCATCACTCGCTTGTCATAAGTTTGTCCAAAGTCCAATTCATAGGTTCCTTCCTTTTTGTGATAGTGGGGGGCGATGTTATCGGGCGAGCGCCAGACTGTGCCCCAAAGCTTGTTCTGTATTAGAGACGCAGAACCAGCCTGATAGATACGGCCATCGAGAAAAGAGCCGAACGGAAATGAATTTCGGCCACCGGCAAAGGGCGTGAGTATCTTTTCGGGGCTGCGTGCGTCTATAATATAGATGTGCAACGCAGGCGATTGTTGCCTGCCAACCTGTGCGCCGGGCGCAAACGTGAATCAGGACGAGACTCTATTTGGTCGAGCGAGAGCGTTTGACGAGCAAGCTCTCGGCGAAATCTATGACGCCTACTTTGAGCGGTTATATCGCTACGCCTATCGCTTTGTGAGCGACGCGGAAAGCGCGCAGGACATTGCAGCGGAAACTTTGCGACGGCTGTTGGAAGCCTTGCGCGATGGGCGCGCGCCGAATCACCTGGGCGCATGGTTGTATCGTGTGGCACACAACCTGGCGATGGATCAGCACCGGCAACGTCCGGCGGAGGGCATAGTTTCACTTGAGCCAGACCTGGATCAAGCCGATGAGGCGGATACTGAAGCAGATTCCGAGCAACGGCTCGCGCAGGAAAAAGTGCGTGCGGCATTAGCGCAACTGACGCCGGAACAACAAAACGTCGTCGTGCTCAAGTTCATGGAAGGCTACTCGAACGCTCAAGTGGGCGTGCTGATGAACAAACCCGAAGGCGCGATCAAATCGCTTCAACATCGGGCACTGGGTGCACTGAAACGGGCGCTCACGGGTCTGTTGCTGTTGCTGTGAAGGAACGTGACGAGATGGTGAATCTGGTAGATGCTTTGGATGATGTGCTGGCGAGGGTCGCCGCAGGCGAATCGTTGGAGGGCTGCCTCACGCGCTACGCTTCGCGCAACCTGGCGGTCGAGTTGGCCGAGTTGGTTGGGGCACGAGACCGCTTGAGCGCGCTTGCACCTGTGCCAGCGGTACCGGCTGACACGCTCGCCGCGCGCCGCCGGCAATTCCTTTCCACAGCTCGCACATACAAACGACAAGCGGTATCGGTTCATCCATTCCAGCGTTTCATGGCGTGGGTGTGGCCTGCACAACGCACGGGTCAGCCTGCGTTATTGCCTGTCCTGGCGCGAGTGGCAATTGCGTTCGTTCTGGTGTTGAGCATCGTGGGCGGCACAGTGGCCGCGGCTCAATCCAGCCTGCCTGATTCGCCGCTGTACAGTATCAAGCTAACGGTGGAAGATGCGCGCTTGAATCTTACCCGCGATCCCTCGCAACAGGCCACGCTGGCTATGGCCTTTGCGAGCGAACGGACACACGAGATGGAGCAATTGGCAATCGCCAATCGCCCAATTGGCACTCTACTCGCGTTACGATTGCAAAGTCAACTCGACGCCGCGTTGAATGCCGCTGCGCGAGCGCCGGAACCGGAGATGCTGCACTTGCTCGATCAAGTCCGCATGATGGCCCAAACTCAAGAGCGCGCTCTGGCGCAAGCGAAAGTCAACTCGCCGCGTGAAGCGAGCACGCAAGATGCACTGCGCCTGGCAGAGCAAGCCGTGACTCTAGCACAGCAACGAGCCGAAGCCGGACTGGCCGACCCGGATGCTTTCCGCCGTCAGTATCGCCGTGGTCAAGGTATGCCCGTGCAACCTACGCCGCTGCATGAAGGAACCACCACGCCGCAACCGCAAACATCTACAACGGTTCCTCAACTGACGGCTACACTCGAGGCAACCGTTACACCGCAGCCATCGCATACACCGCAAGCCACTGTCACGCTGCAGCGCAATCAGGCTGGAACGGGTCAGCCGCCCACCAGCGCGCCTGGGCCGCAGGTCACTGTTACACCCAGACAGACCGGCCCTGGCCCGCAACCTACAGCTCAGGGGGGGCCTGCGCCACAACCAACCAGTGGTTCTGGCGGCGGGACAGGTGGAAATGGTTCTGGTAGTGGGACAGGAGGAAACAGCGGAGGAACTCGCCGTCCATAATCTGTCGTTTGTGTTGCGTTCCCGGCGCAACGGCTGCTGGTCGCTTGGCGTGAGCGACAAACGGGGCTTTCGCTCACGCCAAGCGCCACAGCCCACGCGTCGGGTGGAAGCCCCGTCATATTCTGCACGAGGAGGTCGCCATGAGACGTTCCACTCAATGGGCTTGTCTCACGTTAGCCCTGGGTCTTGGCCTGGCCGCTGTCGTCGTGACGGTGGCAGGTCTCTCCATTGCGCTGGCCGCCGGTCAGGCCGATGTGACGATTGATCTGACTGCGCCCAAGCACGTTGCTCCCAACTTGCCGTTTGTCGTCAACATCGCCTACGCCAATATCGGGACAGAAGCCACGCCCGATGTTCAAGTCACAGCCACTTTGCCGGATGGAGTGCAGTTCATCACAGCCACCGATCGCTGGGGCGCACCCCTCTTACCCGCTTCGATCACCGGCAATGTGTTGGTCTGGGACATGGGCCTCTTGCCAGCCGGTTCGTGCTGCGGACACATCCTCATCACCGAACAAGTCAACGCGAGCCTGGCTGAAGGCACAGCATTGACTAACACCGCAGCCATTGCCACAACCGCAGTCGAATCCGATACGACGAACAACACCGCCAGCGTCGTCAGCGTGGTGTGCGATATGGCCGGCTCGGCCAAGCAGGTTCACGCGGGCGAGGTCATGCCCGGCGATGTGCTGACCTATACCATCGTGCTTGACCTGGCTCAACGTTCCGGCGGCCCGCAACAGATACAGGAACGCATAGTCGAGTTGAGCGATACCTTGCCCTTCAGTCATCAGGTACGCTTTCTGGGCTGGACAGGTGATGTGACCGGCACGCATGACGGCCAGACGTTGCAGTGGCAAGGGCGCGTCCGCGCTGGCGAGCCGCTCACGCTGCAATATCGTCTCGGCGTTGAAGGCGTGGTCACACCCGGCACAGTGCTCACCAACCTGGCACATCTGCGCTCGCTAGGCGTGAGCGGGACGATCCAGCTTGGGCCAGTGACGACCGTCGTCACACTGCCGCACTATGCGCGCATGATCGGGCCAAACGGCGACGAATGGCAACACGAGTATGGCGTCACGTTGACGGTCCCACCCGGCGCCGTGACCGACACGACGCGCTTCCAGTTCAAACCACTCACCGATACCGACATCATCTCCGGCCCGCCTGGATTGATGTTCGCGCATCGCGCGTTCGAGGTGACCGCGTTTCGCTTTGGACAAGATGTCCATCAATTCGGACAACCGCTTACCATCACGGTTCACTATGGCGACACTGACATAGCCGGACTGAACCGCGAGACACTGCGCCTCTGGTACCGCATCAGCCCCGGTGAGCCGTGGGCGATGCTGGGCGAGCCAGTACGAGTCATGTCCGGCACACACGTCTACACGACGACTCACCTGACCCAGTTCGCGCTGTTCGGCGAGCCGGGGTATCGCGTGTTCATGCCAATGGTCATTCGCTAGGGTAACACAGGCAGCGCGGCTGCCCGATCTCGAACCATTCACAGGAGAATGGAACGATGAAGAGAGCAGCAATTGCTTTACTCGCGTTGGTTGTGCTCGTGGCAACGGCTACGCCGGCGCTGGCGGCTGGCGGCCCGCCGCCGGTTCGTGGCAAGAGTGGCAGCTTTACGCTCACTGGCGTCATCACGGCCATCAACGGCAAGACGGTCACGGTTCAAGCGACCGGTGGTAATCCGATTGTGCGCGAGTACGTTGGGCAGACGCTCACGCTACAAACAACCAGCGGCACTCGCTACCTGCTCAAGACCGACACGGGGACTGTGCCCATCAGGTTTGCCGATTTGGCGGTCGGGCAAAAGGTCAGTGTGAGCGGCACGGTCGCCAACGACGTGTGGACGGCGACGCGCATCACAGTGGGAGCGGATCTCGTCCATCTGCTATAAGGTAGCCTGATCGCAGCGCAAAAAAACGTGAGGGCGAGACTGGTGGGACTCGCCCTCACGTTTCATTGGGCGCAAATCCACAGGCGGCTGATGCCCCCATGCTGGCGCTTTCGCCCGTGGAGAAAAGAACGGCCTACTTGACCTTGTCAACTTCGGCCTGCAGAGCGGGCCGGATCGTTTCAAAGTTCAGCCCTTTTTCCGTGCAATAATCCTTGATCTTGGTCACTTGCGCCGCGGGCATGGACGTCCCCAACACCTTCTCGATCGTCGCCTGCGAGACGCCCCAGCCGAGCAGATCGCCAAACGTAGTCGTGCCCTTGACAGCGCGATCTGTGCTCAAAGCACCGGGGGTTTCGGCCTTGGGCGTGGATTGAGCGGACGGCGCTTGTGTAGCTTGCGGCATAGTCTGCGGCGCGCTCGTGGCCGGTGCCGTACCCGGATTGGGCACGGTGTGCGCAGCCACGTATGCTGCCTGCTCGCTGCTCAATGTGCGTGTCCTCAGTATCGTGGCGGCCGACTCGGGCAGGTAGATGTCCGTGCTCAGATCATACGGCATGCCCTTGTACAAGGCCACGAACAGGCGCACTGACGCCGTGCCGATCTCCTGAGCGCTGCCCGTATACATGCCTTCCAGGCTCTTGACCGTAAAGGCAGCCAGATTGCTGTCTTTGACACCAAAGGCTTCGGCCAGCACAGCGGGCGGGACGCCAAAGTTCTTGTCCACATCGCCAAAAGTGTACGAGCCGCGAATATCCGCCGGGTTGGCCTGGCCGGCAAATTCACCGCTGGCGATCTTGGCCGCTTCTTTGGTGGACTCGGTCTGCCACCAGCCCATGGCGCTGGAAAAGAAAATCCCACCGAACAGGATGACGACTACCAGGGCTGCTAGGGGTTTAGAGGTCAGGGTCATTTTGCACCTCCCGCCGCGCTGCGCGGCGCTACTTGCGGCGCGACTCGCGTGGAAAACTGAACGGTTTTGGCGACCGGGCACACGGCTTCGGATGTACATTCCAGGCACGAGATGCACTGGTGGTCGCGCACCACCGTCTTGCTGTCAACGGGAATATTCATCGGGCACATGATCGAGCAAGCGCCATCGGCCTTGCAGGTGGCTTCGTTGCGTCGGATGCCAAAGACCCGAAACAGGTTGGTGAGACCCAACACCGCCCCGTATGGGCAAGCATACTTGCACCACGGTCGCTCGACAAAGAGTGACAGCCCCAGCGTGACGCCCAGGATGACCAGCCCGAGGATAGATACTTCGCTCGTCCAAAAACTGAACAGGGCAAAGTATGGGTCATACTCGGCAAAGATCAACTTGCCGGTCACGGCCGTCATATACACCACCCAGGCCAGCACGCCATAGCGCAGGTAGCGCAGCACCTGGTCCAGCTTGACCGGGACAAAGTGATTGAAACGGCGTCGGAAAAGCTTGCGCCCAAAATTGCTGACCCATTCCTGAATCGTGCCGAGCGGGCACACCCAGCCGCAGAACACGGGCCCGAACAGGATCGCCAGCAAAAAGCTGATGATCATCAGCACAAAGGATGCCTGGTGGACTTTTTGCACAAACGTCCCGACCGCGACAAACTGATAGAGTGTTTCGACGCCGCCGAACGGGCACACAGCATGTAAGCTGGCGTTGGCCAAGAACGGGATGCTGATCCCGCCGCTTTCCGCCAGAGCGCGGTTGACCGAGATGAGAGCGATCAGGATAAAGAACGCCCACTGGACGACTTTGCGAATCCAGATGCTCCTGGGTCGGAACAGACGAATACGTTTGCCAAATAGGGTGATCATGCAACCTCCTGATAAACGGCGTCGCAGGCCGTGGATATGCTCCTATGATAGCGCCAGAATGTGAAGAACCGATGGAGATGACGTAGAGATGTTGTGAACAAAAATGCGCTCACCGTGAACACGGATCTAGAGCATTTTCCAGCTGGGAG
>CAYGWJ010000345.1:0-11021 GCA_964353405.1 uncultured Anaerolineae bacterium | reverse complement strand
CAGAGCGTCGGCTGACAAAGAGGGGTGTGCGCCCATCGGCAAGCCTCCCAATTCTCAAACGAGTGCAACACGAACGGCTGGCTCCAAGCATAGCCAAAATGCTTGCTGCCGTCAACCCCCAAGTCAAAACGGGAATTGCTGAATCGCGTATCCGGCCGCCACCGCACGGCGCTGATTGACGCCGGAAAAGTAGAGTCGTAAAAAGTCCTCGTGTGTCGCGTTCTTGATCTGGCAGAATCCACGCCGCTGCATAAAGGCCTCAATCGTTCCTTCGAGGATGCCAAATTTGAGCCCCTCGCCTGTCAAGCGGCGGTAGCGCTGCATGCTGTTGACCTCGCCCCGCTTGACCGTTCCGTCGAGCAACGAGGTGTACATATAGTCAAAGATCGTCGAGCTGCCCTGGCCCGAATGATTCGCGACGAACGCCAGTGTGCCGTCTACCGCTTCCGGCGTGAGATACTGCGTAACGCCCTGCCAGATGAACAGCGTTTTCTTGCGTTCGTCATAGCCACATTCGATCAGGCGCTGTTCGAGCGTCTGGGTCTCAAAATCAATCGGCACGAACACGACGTGCCCGGGGAGTTTACCCAGGATTCTTGTCAGCTTGGCGATCTTGGCCTGTTGCGTCGCCGGGTGATCCACTTCAAACACCTGGCAGTTCTTGAGCTGGTCGAACCGATAGGCCCTCGAATCGTAACCAGCGCCGAGGACGATTAATTGTTCCAGCCCGTCGTGGAGGCAGGCCTGCAAATGATCGTCAATGTACCGGTCGTGCGCGACCAGAAAACCCAGGGCGCCAGGGCCGCGCCTTTCGGCATAGCCGATATTCACAAAAAACCGAAAGACGTTCCAGTAAAGCGCGCTGACAAACTGCCGCGCGAACGGATCGTAGCAGATCCGTTCGCCGGCGGATTTCTGAGACTCGATCGCTCGAGCGAGTGCGATACCTTCGGCAGTGATACTGGCGCGATTTGTTTTCATGCTGACCTCATCCGCGTGGGATCGGCTGGCGGCCCACGACATCGCTATCACTCCCTACTTGACTGGCTGCAATCCTTTCTCCTTTAATACTTCGTTCAACAGCTTCAGATCATAGATGTTCGAGAGATCTGGTTTCTCTTTGATAAAGCCAGCCTCAAAAGCGCCCTGCGCCGACTTGACCAGCGAGGCCGAGATCGGGTCATACGTGATGCGCAGGCGCGACCACGCACTGTCAATGACTTGATTCGCCAACGCCTTGCCGGTCAGCCGCTTGATTTCGTCATTGACCAGTTGCTTGGCCTGGTCGGGATTCTGTTGTTCCCATTGTGTCACTTGTACGTGCGCGCGCAGGAACGCCTTGACCAGGTCGGGATGCTGCTCGAGGAATTGGGTGCTGACGATGATGTGGGCCGTGACGAACTCGCCGCGCGTAGCGGGCCACAGGTCACGCTCGTCCAGAAAGAGCTTGCCGCCGCCATCCACGATCAAGCGTGCGGCCCACGGCTCGGGCACCCACGCGCCATCAATCTGGCCTTGCCGGAACAGGTCAAGGATTAGCGGGTTGTCGGTGGGAATCACCTGGACATTGCCGCCTTTCTCGGCGATCTTGAGGCCGTGCTCGGCCAGGTAAGCGCGCAGCGCCACATCTTGCGTGTTGCCCAGTTGAGGGCTGGCGAGCTTTTTGCCGGCCAGGTCTTCAGGCTTGGCGATGTTCGCGCCCGGCCGGACGACGAACGATGCGCCGCCGCTCGTCGCGCCAGCGACGATGCGCAGCGCTTCGCCATTGCTCTTGATATAGCCGTTGATGGCCGGATTCGGACCGATGTAGGAGATGTCAATCTGATTCGCAAACAACGCCTCGATCACCGAAGGGCCGGCGTTGAAGGCCGTAGCTTCAATCTTGACGTTGGAGCCCAACGCTTGTTGAAAATCGCCGCGCGCCAGGCCGATCAGCGCCTGGCTGTGCGTGATGTTGGGAAAGTATCCCACGCGCACGGTGATCGGCCCTTTGGAAGCCGAGGGCGCGCTCTGCGCCGTGCAGCCGGCCAGTGCCACGATCAATAGCACGGAAGCGATGAACAATCTTGTTTGCAATTTGCTTTTCATTGTGCCTCCTTACTCTGTTTTATTCGACTCAGCTTCGGATCACCCGATTTGCCATTGCCACCGAGCAGGGTGGTAGTCTGATCATGTTACGCTTCTTTTCCGATAGGTTTAGTCATATAACAAGGCAAAAAAGAGGGCCGACCTACGACACGTCGGCTAACGTCGTGTGTTCGAGCTTGTCCGAGACATAGTCACGGATTTCTTTAAAGACACGGACGAGACTCTTTTCTTTTTCAATGGGCGTGGACTCGTAAAAGTATTCGCTGACCGATTCGGTCGGCGCGAGCGCCCCGTCGAACAGGCGGATGACCTCGGCCAGCGAGATTTTGTTGGCCGGCTTGGCCAGGCGGAAGCCGCCATGTTGGCCTTTGGAGCTGCGCAGATACTTGGCCCGCTTGAGGGCGAGCAAGATTTGTTCAAGGTACTTGGCGGGAATGCCCTGGGCCAGGGCAATCGTCTCGACGGACACCCAGCCATCGTCGTCGTGCCGGTTCAAGTAGACCAGGGCCAATAGAGCGTATTCGCTGCGCGCGGTGAGTTTCATCGGCGTCCTTTTATATGACTTACTAGATGGGAATTGTAATATAACTTGGCTGTTTGTCAAGCCCATGAGTACCGGCGTACCGGCAACATCTGCGGGCGGCGCTTGGCATGCGATTGGACGTTGCGATGATTGTATGCTATTCTGGTATTGGGACCAAGCGGCAAAGGTCGCGGGATATCGAACAGTCATCCAAATGCAGCCGGCGCAAACGAACAGAACAGCGAATTTGGGAATAAACGAACGACTCAAGAGGAATGATATGCAAATCACCCCCTTCAAACTGGAGCGATACTTTGCCGAGTATGAATTCAAGGCCAAGTATCTGCTCAGCCCTTCCGACTGCGAGAGCTTTTCGATGAGCGACTTGATGCAGTTGGCGGACCCGGACAGCCTGGCGCTATGGAACGAGTTGCGGTTGGGCTATACCGAGTCGCCGGGGCACCGGACGCTGAGAGCAGAGGTGTCTCGGCTGTACCAGACCGTCACGCCGGATGATGTGGTGATCGCCGCGCCGGAAGAAGCGATTTTCGTGGCGATGCACACGCTGCTCAGGCCGGGCGATCATGTCGTCTCCATCTTTCCTGCTTACCAGTCGCTGTACGAGATCGGCCGCGCGATGGGCTGCGACGTGACACCGTGGACCTTGGAGTTGAGCGCAGACGGCTGGCGGCTCGACCTCTCTCGATTAGAGGGTGCGCTGACTGAGCGCACGCGTTTGATTGTCATCAACTTTCCGCACAATCCTACCGGTTATTTGCCATCATCGTCCGAGTTCGCGTCTATGGTCGAGCTGGCTCGCCAGCATGACCTCTCTATTTTCTGCGATGAGATGTATCGCCTGCTAGAGTACGATCCGTCCCACCGGTTACCCGCGATGTGCGATCTGTACGAGAAAGGCATTTCACTGTCAGGTATGTCCAAGACATTTGGATTGCCAGGGTTGCGTATAGGCTGGATCGCTACGCGAGAGCGGGCATTCGTAGAACGATTCCTGGCGTTCAAGGACTATACGACGATATGCAGCAGTGCGCCGAGCGAAGTGTTGAGTATCGTGGCGCTGCGGGCCAAGGCTGCGCTGGTAGCTCGCAACCTCGCGATCGTTCAGGATAATCTAAAAATCGCTGACCAGTTCTTTGCAGAGCATGGCGACCGATTTGTCTGGATCAGGCCGCAGGCTGGCTCGATTGCTTTTCCGCGCTGGGTGGGCGGCACTGACGTGGAACAGTTCTGCCAGAGTGCGCTTGATCAGCAGGGCGTAATGATCGTGCCGGGGAGCATCTTTGATTTTCCAGGCAATCACTTTCGAGTGGGCCTGGGCCGGAGAAATTTCGCCGAAGCGTTGGGCCGTGTGCGCGATTACCTGGATGGAGGCGGTTGAACACAAGCCTCTCGCGTCAGCAGCCCGAGCCAGACTCTGAGGAGGTCAGCATGGGAACCTCAAAAGTCGTTTCGCTCGCCGATTCCTTGCAGCCTCTCAAGTATTGCTTCAACCGCCACAAAGACAAGCTCAGATTCCTGGCTGTGGTCTCGCCCACTTGACCGACCTGCGTGGAGGGCGCCCGTGCGGCGCAGCGAGCCGTTCTCTGCGATTTTCCAAATGCCGACATCAGCGCGTGCGTGGTCTGGATCAACATGCTTCCGCTGGATAACCTCATCGCGGCCAAGACATCGGCCCGAATCTTGCACGATCCCCGTGTTTATCAATTCCACGACCCGAAGAAACGAGTTGGCAAGTCCATCGCTCAGAGTCTGGGTAGACCGGAGGCTGTGGCCTGGGATATTTACCTGTTCTATGCGGCGGGCTCCGAATGGCAAGGCAATGCGCCATCGCCCAGCCACTGGGCGCATCAGTTGAGCCCCAGTGGCTGGGCTAACCACTTTCACCATGGCGATGACCTGATCGCAGAACTGCATAGAATCATGCAGCAGTTGATGGGCGGATAGGACTGACGCACCAGCGTTCCTTTCTCTCCAGCATCCCGCGCAGGCGCCGCACACCATGCCCGACTGCCTCCTGCTTGACGATTTTGAATCGGCCCAATTCACCCGTTCGCCTCACGTGTGGGCCGCCGCAGACCTCTTTGGAAAATGAACCCATGGTGTAGACCTTGACCTGGTCGCCATACTTTTCGCCAAAGAACGCCAACGCGCCGGAACCAGTCGCCTGATCCAGTGGCATCACCTCTACAGAGACGGGCAGGTCGTTCGCAATTTGCTGGTTGACCATGTCCTCGACAGCCTGAAGCTGCGCGGCGGTAAGTTTGTCGGGATAGGCCAAGTCAAAGCGCAATCGTTCGGCTGTGATGTTGGAGCCCATTTGACGCACCGACGGCCCCAACACCTGGCGCAGCGCCTGATGCAGCAGATGGGTGGCTGTGTGCAGGCGCGTCGTCTCCTCAGCATGATCGGCCAGGCCGCCCTTGAACTTGAGCTCTGTCCCACGTCGCGAGATCTCCTTGTGTTCCTGGTACAGCGCCTCAGAACCTGCTTCATCCACGGCAAGCCCTTGTTCGTGGGCAAGCTCGACCGTCAACGGCAAAGGGAAGCCAAAGGTTTCAAAGAGATCAAAGGCGGCTGCGCCAGAGATCACGCGCTCACCCTTGCTGCGGATTCGCTCCACCGTTTTGTGATACTCGTGCAATCCACGTTCGAGCGTTCCCTTGAACTTGACTTCCTCACGCTCCAATTCGTCGGCGATGCGTATGCGGTTCCGCTCAAGCTCAGGGTAAACGTGAGCAAACGTGTCCACTACGGTTGCAGACAGGTCGGCGCAAAAGCTGTCTGCAATGCCCAGCTCACGGCCATAGCGGACAGCACGCCGGATCAACCGCCGCACGATATAACCGGCTTCGACGTTCGAGGGAGTCGCGCCATCCGTTATCGCAAAGGCGGCTGCCCGCAAATGGTCGGCGATCACGCGGAATGGCCTGGGAAGGTCTGCATAGTGCCGGCCCGAGAGTTGCTCGATGCGCTCGATGAGGGGATGGAGTGTCTCGACCATGAACACGTCGTCGTATCCCTGGAGCACGGCGACGGTGCGATCCACGCCCATACCGGTGTCCACATTGCGCTGGCTCAGCTTCACGTAGCGCCCGTCGGGGGTCTTGTTGTATTCCATGAAAAAATTGTTCCAGATTTCGAACCACTTGCCGCACGGGCAGCCGGGAGCGCAGCCGGCGTGGTCGGGTTTGTCGGTGTCGTAAAAGATTTCCGAGTCTGGCCCGCACGGCCCGGTCGCGCCGGCCGGGCCCCACCAATTGTCCTGCTTGGGCAGAAAATAGATGCAGTCATCTGGGATGCCCAGGCTGCGCCAGATGCCGGCTGATTCATCGTCGCGGGGCGCGTCCGCATCACCGGCAAAGACCGTGACCGATAGCCGCGCCGGGTCGAGCCGCAAAACCTGCGTCAAGAACTCGTGGCTCCAGGTCAGCGAGTCCTGCTTGAAATAGTCGCCCAGCGACCAGTTGCCCAGCATCTCAAAGAAAGTGAGGTGTGAGGTGTCGCCAACCTCATCAATGTCGTCGGTGCGAAGACACTTTTGCACATCCACCAGGCGACGGCCCAACGGATGCGGCTCACCCAACAGGAAGGGAACAAGGGGGTGCATGCCGGCCGTCGTAAACAACACGGTGGGATCATTCTCAGGCAACAGCGGCGCCGACCGGATGCGCTTGTGGCCGCGCATTTCGAAGAATTGTTGGTATCGTTCCCGCAGTTCATTTGCTTGCATAGGTCGTCTCTCCAAAAAAGAACTCGTCCTCAGCTGTGTGCCGAGGACGAGTGAAAACCCGTGGTGCCACCTCTATTTGCCGAATCCTTGCAGATCGGGCCTCATGCGCCAGATTAGCCTGGTGCGGCTCGATAACGGGAGCTCCCGGTGAGTTTTACTTGCCCTTCCGGCTTTCTTCTCACATCTCGAGGGCGGCGAACGTCAATGATGCTTGCGCCCGGCTTTCACCAGCGACCCGGTGTAGGGCCGCGCCTGGCTCTCTGTGCCACCATTCGACGCTTGTTCCCTGTCACAGATACTGTTGGGTGTAAGTGTTGAGCTAATTCTAGCAGCCTTTGGCGTTCCTGACAAGAGCTCTTTTACTTTGCGGCGTTTTCATGGCGGGTTTCTACATCAAAAATAGGAGCAAGACCCTCAAGAATACAGGCGAGGTGGTCCCAATGGGCAAAAAAGCCGGCCCGAAATCGGCCGGCTGGTTCATACCTGGCGAGCAGATCAAGTTTGCCCTGCCGGTTCAATCGTATGCACCGCCTGAATTACCCTGCGGCTCCCCGTCTCGCAGCGCAGCACCAGCGACTCGGTGTGGCCTTCGTGGCCCTGGTAGCGCACGCCCGAGAGCAGCACGCCGTCGGTGATGCCGGTGGCGGCGAAAAAGACTGCGCGGCCTGAAACCAGGTCGTCACAAGTGTAGATTCTCTGCGTGTCCAGCCCGGCGGCCTCGACCGCCGCGCGTTCCTCGGCGTTTTGCGGAGCCAGGCGGGCCAGCATCGCCCCGCCCAACGCTTTGACGCCACAGGCGGCGATCAGGCCCTCGGGCGCGCCGCCAGTGCCCATCAGGACGTCCACCTTGGGGTGAGTGGCGGCAGCCAGTGCCCCGGCGATGTCGCCGTCCGAGCGCAGCAGGATGCGCGCGCCTGCCGAACGGATCTCTTCGATCAAGTGTTGGTGGCGTGGCCGGTCGAGCACGAACACCACCAGGTCGCGCACGCTCTTCTTTTTGACGCGGGCGATCAGCGCCAGCGTCCAGGCAGCCGGCGCGTCCATGCACTCGGGCACCAGCGAGGCTGCGGCGTCACGACCGACGACGATCTTGTCCATATACGCCGCCGGATAGAGCGACAGCATCGAGCCGCGCGGCGCGGCGCCGATCACACTCATGGCGCCGGCATGCGCCTTGGCCAAAATGCGCGCCCCGTCAATGGCGTCCACCACCACATCCATCGCCGGGCCGCTGCCGTTGCCCACGCGGTGGCCGGTGTCGAGCGGAGAGTGATTGCCCAGCTTGCATTCCTCGCCGATCACGATGTGGCCATCAATGTCAAGTGTGTCGAGTGCGCCGGCTATCGCCTCGGTTGCGGCGCGGTCGGCTTCGTCGGGGTTGCCGAACCCCATCCAGCGCCCGGCTGCCAGGGCTGCGGCTTCGGTGACCCTCACCAGGTCAAGACCCAGGTTACGAGAGAGGTGTTCCTGCATAGCCTTCCCTTTCAATCTAGCGCCTCCAACAGCCCCTCCGCCTCCCAGGCCAGCAGGCCGCCGTGCAATGCCATGGCTTTATAACCCTGGTTGCCGAGTGCATAGGCCGCCCGCGAGCAGCGCCGCCCACCCTTGCACACGAACACGATCGGGCGGTCACGCGGCAACTTTATTTCTTCGGACAGCAGTTGCCGCAGAGGGATCAACTGCGCCTGGGGGATGTGGCCTTGCTTGAATTCGCGCGGCTCGCGCACGTCAATGACCAGCGGTGGGGTGGAACTGTAAAGCTGTTTCCACAACTCCTGGGGTGCGATTTGGGTCACCTGCCCGGCGGGAATCTGCGTGTGGAGCAGAACTCGTTCCGAATGGGCGAGCTGCCTGGGCAGATTCTGACACTCTAAAAAGACGCGCACCTCGCACTCATAGGTACAAACGGCCGGGTCGAGGACGTGCTGATATAGATACGAGATTGCTCCCTCTCCTCCCGTCAGGAAGCGGTCAGCTCCCAGTTGGCGGCAGAAACCGGTCGCCTCCATGATCTGCCGGGCGGGTTCTTGCACCCGCAGGAAGAACAGGTCGCCGCCGCGATCCCGAAGGGTGCGGAGAATGTTCTCCAGGGCGTGGATGCCGCTGATGTCACATTGGTTCACGCTCCGCATCCGCAGCAGAACAAAGCGCTGGTCGGGGTGCCTGGTCAGGTGCTCGAGGATGGTCTTTTCGATATTGCTGACCGCCCCAAAATACAGGTCGCCCAGGATGTCAAAGACGGCTAGTTGCGTGCAGAGCGGCTTGTCGGGCCGATGGATCAAGTGTCGAAATTGGTCATCGGGCAGCACCGAGACTATACGCGGCACGCTGGTGCGCAGGATATAGACGGCAAACGAGACCAGCATCCCTCCCAAGACGGCGAACTGCAGCGGCAGCAGGCAAGTGCCGGCGAAGGTGATGACCATGATCAGCACATCGCCCGGCGCGGCCTTCCAGATGCGAGCAATCTCTTTCCTGTCAATCATCCCGTAGGCGATCACGATCAACACTCCGGCCAGGGCAGCGCGCGGGACGTAGGCGGCGAGCGGGGCCAGGAGGAGCGTGCCGATGAGAACGAACAGACCCGAAAAGGCGCTCGCCATCGAGGTTCGCGCGCCGGCTGCATGGTTCACCGCCGATCGGGTGAACGACCCTCCGCCGGCATAGCCCGAGAAAAAGCCGCTGGCGATGTTGGCCAGCCCCTGCCCGATAAATTCCTGGTTGCTGTTCAGTCGCTGGCCGGTTTGGCTGGCAATCGAGCGGGCAGCGGACATGGCCTCCACCAGCCCAATCGCCCCGATGGCTAGCGCGCTCCCGGCCAACTGGCCGATCAGATCGAGATCGAACAGTGGCAGGCCGGCCAGTGGGGGCAGACCGCCCGGTAACTTGCCGAGGATTTTGATCCCCTGGGCGCTCAAGCCTAGTGCGCCGACGAGTATGGAGGCGATGACCATGCCGATCAGCGGGCCGGGCAGCTTGCGGTTGACGCGGCGCAGGATCACGATCACGACGATCACCGCCAACCCGATCGCCAGGCTCAGCCCATGAGTTTCGGACAAGTGGTTGAGGACGTTCTGCAATGTGACCCGCAGGCTGGGCGAGCCAGGAAAATCCAACCGCAACAGCGAGCTGAGCTGACTGACCCAGATCAGCACACCGGCCCCGGCCGTAAACCCGATGATGACGGAATCGGATACAAAGTTGACCAGCACTCCCAGGTGCGCCACTCCCATTAACAGGCTGAACACCCCGACCATGATGGCCACCAATCCCGCAGCGGCCAAGAAGCGCGGCGAGCCAGGTTCAGCGACGGTGAGCAGTGCGGAGAATACCAGCAGCGAGCCGGTGCTGGTCGGCCCCGTGTGCAGTTGGTTCGACGACCCCCACAATGCGCCGACGATGGCGGCGACGATGGCCGTGTACAGGCCCACCTGGGGCGGTACCTGGGCGATGGTGGCGTAGGCGACGGCCTGCGGCAGCAGGATTACGGCCACGGTCAGCCCGGCGATCAGGTCAGGCCGCAGGTTTTCCCTGTGGTAACCTCGCAGGACTTCTCCAGGCCGGGTAAAGAAGGACAGGTTGGATTTGATGGTCGTGAACATACTAGTTGGCAGCAGCTTTTTGTTTTCCCTGTGTGTTGAACAGCAGGAATGTAACGACTCCTGTTACAATGGCGACATCCGCCATGTTGAATATACCTGTCCGAAGGGGGCCGATTCCAAGCCGGATGAAATCTATGACGGCTCCGTTGTTAAATAGCCGGTCCAGCAAATTCCCGATCCCGCCTGCGGCCACAAAGGATAACCCGACTAACTGTATCACACTGAAACTGTGTGTGTTGACTGCGACCACCAGTGTGATGGCTAGAACCAGACTCGCAAAGACGACGAGGAAGAGAAACCGCGCTTGGCCTGGCCAATTCGCTCCCAGACCCAGGATGGCTCCGGCGTTTTCGGTATACTCTATTCGAATCGAATCGTTCAGGAGTGAGATGGGAGAAGAAAAAGCCAGTGATTCTTTCGCAATGTTTTTCGTCATCTGGTCGCAACTTGTCCACGAAATCAATAGCAAGACAACCAGACCGAGTCTGTGAATTCTTGTCACGTTTGTTTCTCCGGCGGAGGCAGCCTGCACCTTCTCGATATACAAATGCAACTCATCTGAAAGTGTATCACATTTGCATCACGCCGCAACTGTCCTGCTGGTGGACTAGCTCCTGCAATTTGATTCGGTTATAGCGTTGCAGCATGATCGGATAACCGTTGATGAGGATATTGAACAACAGCATCCACACCACTGCGTCAAGCCATCCTTTGAGCAACCCATAGCCAACGACCAATAGCATGAGTGCGAAAATGAGGGCATGGCCTGTTTCAGCTTTTCGCATTTCGTGTTCAAGGCCTTGTAATGCAGAGGCCGTTTTTTCCTGTGGAAACCGTAGTGTAGGGCTGAAAATCGAGAGCGGCCCACGGCGGACCAGCTTTTTGAAAAGGCGGATGCCCAAACGCTCGTAGACTTGGCCGGCCCGCTCAAAAGGTTTTGCTTGGTAATACCTTGGGGCAAATGAAAAGTGAACCACTTGCCCTATAACAGCTATCCAGGACATTGCCAGCCAATTGATCAGGAAAGCAGACACTGGACTGCGGAATCCAAACGAAC
>CAYGWJ010000344.1:0-20540 GCA_964353405.1 uncultured Anaerolineae bacterium | reverse complement strand
GCGCGAAACCTGCACCGGGCAGCGCAGACCATCGCCGGCCAGCGGCACGGGCAGTTCCCCGAAACGGCGGACGACTGGCAGACGCTTCCCGGCGTGGGACGTTACACGGCCGGGGCGATTGCCAGTATCGCCTTCGGGCGCGACGCGCCCGTTGTGGATGGCAATGTTCGCCGTGTGCTGTGCCGCGTCTATGCCGTTCGCGGCGATACACGCCGGCCCAAGATTCAGCAAAAGCTATGGGCGCTGGCGGAGATGAATCTACCCAAGGCCAAAGCCGGACGCTGGAACGAAGCGCTGATGGAATTGGGCGCAACAGTCTGCCTGCCCCGCTCGCCGCGCTGCAACGAGTGTCCGCTGGCCGAGGTCTGCCGCGCGAGCGCACTCGGCCTCCAGGAAAAACTGCCCGCGCGCACCGCCAAAAAGCCAACGCCTCACGTTGACGTGACGGCGGCGGTGATCCGTAAGAACGGCCGCCTTCTCATCGCGCAGCGCCCGACGGGCGGGATGCTCGGTGGGCTGTGGGAATTTCCCGGCGGCAAGGTCGAGCGCGGCGAAACGCTTGAGGAATGCCTGCGGCGCGAAATTCTTGAAGAGTTGGGCATAGAGATCGAGGTGGGCCAGCCTGTGACGCAAGTAAAGCACGCCTACACTCACTTTCGCATCACACTGCATGCTTACACGTGCCGACTAGTACGTGGACGACCTCGACCCCTTCAGGTGGCGGATTGGCGCTGGGTGCGGTTCGATGACTTGGATGATTTTGCGTTCGCGGTGACGGACCGCAAAATCATCCAGGTCTTGCAAGAGGGGAAGGGGTGATGCGCATCGGCAGCCACATGGCGAACACGCTGCCCTGGCCCGGCTCGCTCTTGAGCATGATACGACCGCCGTGCGCGTTCACAATGCGCGCGGCAATGGTCAGGCCCATGCCCAATCCGCCAAAGCGCCGCCGATCACTCATGTCCACCTGGGTAAAGGCTTGAAAGATGGCCGGCTGTTTTTCGGCCGGGATGCCGACGCCAGAATCTGCGACCGCAATCACGGCATACACGGACTGGCCCGCCCCATCCCACGGCGCATGCGCCGGGCCGTGAACACCCACCAGGATTCGCCCACCCTCCGGCGTGAACTTGAACGCGTTGTCAAGCAACTGGTCGAGTGCGTTCTGCAAGCGGGAGGCATCGGCATACAAGACAATGTCGCGCTCGGGCATTGAGAGTTCGAGCCGCATCTGTTTTTGCTCGATGCGCTCGCGCCACAATTCGGCGGTGGCACATGCCAGCGCAGCCAGGTGACATTCGCCGCGCGCCAGCTCAAACTCGCCGCGCTCCATCAGCGAAAAGTCGAACAGGTTGTCAATCAACCGCCGCAAGCGCTGGCTCGGCGCCGTGATCGCCTCAAGGTACGTTTCCGCGTCTATCAGAGAGTCCTGCCGAATCTGGTCGGCCAGCAGGTCCGTGGCGAGGAAGAGTTGAGCGAGCGGCGTGCGCAGCTCGTGCGAGGTGACGGACACAAACTGCGCCTTCATCTCGTCGAGGCTTTGAAGCTGGGCGTAGGCCTCACGCAACTGGTGGGTCTGCTGCTCTATGCGGCCTTCCAGGTCGGCGTTGAGCGCGCGCAGCTCCTCCGTCAGACGGCGGTTTTCCAGCACCAGGCTGCGGTGCTTGAGCGCGCGTCCGACCACGGAGCGCAGCTCGTCAAGGTTCTCCACCGGTTTGAGCATATAGTCGTATGCGCCCTCGCGCAATGCGCCAATAGCGGATTCGAGCGTAGGATGGCCGGTCAGGAGGACGACTTCTGTATCGGGGGCGCATGCTTTGATCACCTGCAGCACACCCAGGCCGTCCAGGCGCGGCATCTGCAGATCGCTAATGACCAGCGCAAACCCTTCCGCGTCTGCGCGGATGAGCGCGGCCGCTTGTTCGCCATCGGCAGCCGTCTGCACGCGATGGCCCAGGCCCCTCAGGTATTCAGCGAGAAAGCTGCGGACCTGGGCATTGTCGTCCGCCACAAGGATGTTTTCGCCGGACATGACTTCTCCAATGGGATGGTTGCGCGCACTGCCGATTATATCACAATCAGAGCATACACGGCCCAGTGCCCGACTCTCCACACAACCTGGCGCTTTTCAGCCCTCGCGGAATATGCTACAATCTTGGCTAATTCTCATTCAATAGATGACAAGCGGCAGGCGACACGTGGCAGAAGATTATTTGCGTTTGAGGGCCATTCCGCTGTTCGCCTCGTTGAAAGACGGCGAACTGGCGTACATCGGAAGTATCGTCCAACAGACGACCTATCCGGCCAACGAGGCCATCATCACCCAGGGCGACCAGGGCGAGACGTTCTACATCGTCGCCTCCGGCCAGGTGCGTGTGGTGCGCCAGGACGAGTCTGGCGCTAAGGCTGTTATACGCTTGCTGGGACAGGGGCGGTACTTTGGCGAAGCCAGCCTGCTGTACGGCGAGCCGCGCAACGCAACCGTCGAGGCCGCCGTCCCAACGGCGCTCCTTTACATCGAACAAGATGACTTTCACCTGATGGTGGAAAAGCTGCCCGGTGTCAGAAAACAGCTCGAAGCAACGGCTGGCCGCCGCAGCAAGGTGTTGGGGCTGGACCACTTTGACTGGCAGATGCCAGATGAGACCATCCTGTGGCAGGCGCAGCGCAATGTCATTCCCTTGTTCTTTGAATCTCTGGGTAGCCTGCTCGTTTGGCATGTGCTTGCGGTTGCGCTGGCTGTCGCGTCCTTTATTGCGATTCCCCGCTTTGGCCCGCTGCCGGCGGGATGGCAGTGGCCGCTGCGTATCTTTGCCTTCATGACAGTCAGCCTGGTCTGGGTCTGGTACGCTGTAGACTGGACCAACGATTACCTTGTACTGACGAACCGACGCATCGTGCACATCGAGCGTTACGGCATTCTGCGCGAAACACGGAAAGAGATTCCCATTCGAGCGGTTCAAAACGTAGAACTCTACAGCGGCTGGCCCACCTCGGTCCTGGGACTGGCCGATATCACCATCAAAACGATTGGCGGCGTGTTGACGTTCACACACATTGCCGAAGCCGAGCACTTGCAGTCGCGCATCCTTGACCAGCGCGCACTGGATCAGCAAGCTATCCACCGTGAAGATCGCGAGGATATTCGACAGTCCCTCATCAAGGCCCTCAGGCCCGAGTCGCTGGTGGTGCCGCCTCCGCCCCCACCCAAGCCGCTGGATGCCCTCGCGGCTTTGCCCAAGGTCCAGCCCAAAAAGCGGGCTCGAACGCCGATGGGAGAGCGGTGGCGCAGCCTGCGCCAGATGCGTGTGGAGAAGGGCGAAGAGATCACGTGGCGCAAACACTGGCTGGTTTTGCTCAACCGGTTGAGCGGCCCGATCCTGGCCTTGCTGGCCAGCATCGCGCTTTCGGCGGCGTTGATACTGTTGCCGGGCGTCCTTGATCGCCTGTCGCTCCCAGGCGCGGCTGCCCTGGTGCCGCTTTTGGCTGTCCCGCCAGCCTTGGTCTGGGGCGTGTGGGAATTTCTGGTCTGGGGTGGAGACATCTATACTTTGACGGCCAACCGCATCGTGGACATTGAGCGGCTGCCGCTGGGACTGCGTGAGAAGCGGCGCGAAAGCAACCTCGACCGCATTCAGGATATTGATGTGAATGTTCCCAATCTCTTGGCCAGGCTGTTCGCAATGGGAGACGTTTACATCAAAACCGGCGCAGCGGGCAGCGACCTCACTTTTAAATCGGTGGCCAATCCTTATGACGTACAGCGCGACATCTTTCACAAGCTGGCCAGTCTGCGCCGGGCAGAAGAAAAGTCGCGTCGCCAGCAAACGATGGAAGAAATCACCCGGTGGCTGATGGTGTATAATGAGTTGACGACAAGGCCGGTTCAATCAGAAGTTGAAGAGCAAGAATCCGAGTAGTCGGAGCAGAGCTTTGCGATGGCATTGAGAGAGATTATCACGACTGAGAATCCTGTTTTGCGGCGTAAGGCGAAAAAAGTGACCAAGATCACACCCGAGTTAAGAGTGTTGGCCGACGACATGGTCGAGACGATGCGGCAAGCGCCCGGCATCGGGCTGGCTGCGCCACAGGTGGCCCAATCAGTGCGGCTGTTTGTGGCCGAGTTGGATGAAAGCGAAGAACACCCTGGCAGCGGCAGGACCTATATCGTCTTTAACCCGGAATATGTGTTCAAATCCGACGAGCTGGTGGATGGCGCGGAAGGCTGCCTCTCTATTCCTGGCTGGGCGGGCGAGGTGACACGCCACGAGCAAGTCGTCGTCAAAGGGCTGGACAGGCAGGGCAACCGCATCCGTATCGAAGCGGAAGGTCTGCTGGCGCGCGTGTTCCAGCACGAGATAGATCACCTGAATGGTGTGCTGTTCACCGATCGCATCAGCGACCCGGAGAAAATCTGGCCGATCAAAGAAGGCGAAGAAGAGTCTGTAGAGCTGGAGCACGCCAGGGTCGCCGCTGCCTAGCAACGCCGCCGTTACGCGGCGGGCACGGGAAAGCATGGCCTGACGGTCATCAACCTTCATCCGGCGAAGGCTTGCAGCTCATCTACCAGCCGGTCAATTTCCTCGACCGTGTTATAGTGCACCAGTCCCACGCGCACCATGCCGCCGGTCTGCTCCAGGCCCAGCCGTTCCATCACCGCCAGCGCGTAATAGTTGCCATCCCACACAAAGATGCCACGCTGACCCAGGTATTCTGCCACCTGGCGCGGGCGGCGGCCCACCAGCGTGAAGGACACTGTCGGTACGCGCCGGTCGAGCCGCGCCGGATCGGTGATGCCCCAGAGTCTCAGGCCCTTGATTTGCTGCAACCCGGAAATCAACCGCGCGCTCAAGGTTTGCTCGTGCTCCTTGATCGCCGTCATCCCGGCCACGACCCGCTCTCTCCGATTTGAGATTTGAGACACTTGCGCCTGCGCGGAGTGCAGGTGTTTGAGATTTGAGATTTGCGCCAGGTATTCAACCGCCGCTCGCGTACCCGCGATGCCTTCATGGTTGAGTGTGCCCGTCTCAAATTTGTAGGGTGGGCGATCATCCGCCGGGCGGACTTTGTAGGCCGAGAGCCGGTCAAGCCAGTCGAGCTGCCCATACAGAATGCCGACGTGCGGGCCAAAGAATTTATAGGCTGAGCAGACGAGAAAATCACAGCCCAGCGCCTGTACGTCAACCGGGCCGTGCGGCGCATATTGAACGGCGTCAATAAAAGCCAGCGCGCCAACGGCGTGCGCCATCTCGACCACTGTCTTGACGTCGTTGATCGTGCCAACCGCATTCGATGCATAGCCGGCTGCGACGATTTTGGTCCTGCTGTTGATCTGCGCCTCGAACGAAGCCATGTCGAGTGTGACGTCCTGTTCGCGAATGTCCACCCAGCGGACGACGGCGCCTGTGTCGCGCGCCAGAAGCAGCCATGGAGCGACGTTCGCGTCGTGGTCGAGCTGCGTGATGACGATCTCGTCGCCCGGTTTCAATTCGCGGCCCAACGCCCGGCTCACACCAAAGGTCAGCGTCGTCATGTTGGCGCCAAAGACGATCTCGTCGGCGGAAGCCGCGCCGAGCATGTCGGCCATGGCCTGGTGCGCGTCGTGGAGCATCGCGTCACTGCGCTGGCTCGTTGCAAACGCGCCGCCGTGATTGGCATTGTCGCCGGCCATATAGCCCGATACAGCATCAATCACCACCTGCGGGCATTGCGTGCCGCCGGGATTGTCGAAGAAGACAACGGGCTGTCCACCGTGCTTTTGCTTCAAAGCGGGGAAATACTCGCGGTTCTGAGAAAGGTCAAGCATTCCAAGCTCCTCTATAGCGTTCGTAGTCACGACCATGTCGGCCCAGAGGTGAAACCGCCGTAGGACAAGTTGCCAACTTGTCCTACTTTACCCACAAGCCTACATGAGTCGATTTACTTGGCGACTTTTTTGGCGGCAAGAAAGAATTATCTTCGCAGCAAGTTGGTGACCAGCAAGCCAAGGCCGAGCGCGATGAGCGCGAGCGGCCAGAGTTGTTCCAGGTTCATGCCGGGAAATATACCCGCCAGGCCGACCAGCAACAGCACCGCACCCCAGATGAGCGAGCCGACGATGCCATGGCCGTAAGCCGTCACGACGCGCAGCACACCTTGTAAGATCAACAACGCGCCCACGCCAACACAAAAGAACGCCCACCAGTTGACCCACGTCACGCTGAACGGCCCCAGCCGCAGCATCTCCGGGTTCTGCGCGGCCAGCATCACCACACCCAGCCAGATGAGCACCAACGCGCCAATGACTGCGCCGATGGGGTCATTGCGTCTGCGCTCTTTACGTTCCTGTCGTCGCTCTTTAATTCTTTTCTCGCGTTCGTCGTCCATGGTAGCCTCCTAGCTTTCAGCTTGAATTAGGTGTTGTTATTTCATGCCGGCCCACTTGAGGTACAACTCGTTTTCGATTCCAAGCCGCAGCAGGACGCGGCCCACCGTGTTATCTACGACATCGTCTATCGTCTGCGGACGAGCATAGAACGCTGGGACGGGCGGAAGGATGACGGCGCCGATTTCCGCCGCACGCTCCATCAGCTTGATGTGCCCCAGGTGCAACGGCGTCTCGCGAAAGACGAGAATCAACGGGCGGCCTTCCTTGAGCGTCACATCGGCGGCGCGCGCCACCAGGTCGGCGCTGTACGAGTTCGCCACGGCGCTGAGCGTCTTGACTGAGCACGGGACGATGGCCATGCCCGCCGTGACGAACGAACCGCTGGCAATGGCTGCGCCCACGTCGCGCGTGTCGTAGGCCACATCGGCCAGCGACTCGACGTCGCTCACTTTCCAATCCGTCTCTTGAGCGATGGTGGCCTTGGCCGCTGCGCTCAGCACGAGGTGCGTCTCGGCCAGCCTGGCCTCACGCGCAACCTGAAGCAATCGAATCCCCAGGATGACGCCTGAAGCGCCTGTGATGCCGACAACCAGTCTTTTCACTTGACCCCCGAATGAATTGCCACGGTACCCATCATCAGTGTTCGGTAATGCACGTCACGCCAACCGGCCTGGCGCATCAGGTCAGCCAGCTCATCGGGATAGAGGAACTCGTCGGCGGATTGCGGCAGGTAGGTGTACGCGCTGCGATTCCCGCTGACGAGTCCTCCGATCAATGGCACGATACGATGAAAGTAAAAGCGATACGCTACGCGAGGCAAAAGCCAATTGCTCGGCGGGCGCGAGATTTCCAGGCAGACCATGCGCCCGCCCGGCTTGACCACGCGCCATTGCTCAGACAACGAGTCCGAAACGTTGATCACATTGCGCAACATAAAGCCGGATGTGACCGCGTCAAAGGTCCCGTCGGGGAAAGGCAGGGCCAGCGTGTCCGCGCCCAGCCAGCGTAACCGCTCGGCGCGAGGCTTGTGCGAAGCGCGTCCGCGCTGCATCATCTCTAAGGAGAAGTCCGCGCCGATGACACGCAATTCACCATCGCGCCGCAAGGCTTCGAGCGCAATATCGCCCGTGCCCGTGGCGATGTCGAGCAAGCGCCCGCCGGGCGGCAGATGGGCCTCGTTGACGACGAGTCGCCGCCAGGCCACGTCGCGCCCGCCCGTCATCAGCCGGTTCATCAAATCATAGCGCGGCGCGATCTGGCCGAACATCTGTTGAACATACGAGGCGCGTTCTCGCCCTTTCAGTTGCGCCATGATGCGGACTCTTGGGTATTAGGTATTGGGTATTTGAGACACCTGCACTTGCGTGCGGTGCAAGTGTTTGATATTTGAGATTTGAGATTTGTCATGCAAACCGCCACGGGCACAACCAGCGTTCCAGCCCGTCCACCACAAAATACAAAAAGAGGCCGAGGATCGCCATCGCCATCGCGCCCGCGTACATTGCCGGGTAATTGAGCAGTGTGCTGCCCTGAATTGTGATGTAATAACCCAGGCCCGATTGCGTCGCCAACACTTCGGTGATATAGAGCACTGCCACCGCCGTGCCGACGGAAAGCCGCAAGGCCGTCAACACGGCCGGCAGGCACGCCGGGAGATACACAAAGCGGAACAGGGCGCGCCGCCCTGCGCCCAGGCTCCGCACGGAAAAGATCAACTCGGGCCGGAGGCGCGCCGCTTCATCTCGCACCGGCACGAGCATCTGGAAGAACAGCACCAGGAAAATATTGATAATCTTGGACAGATCGCCGATGCCAAAGATGAGCAGCAGCACCGGCACAAAGATAATCTTCGGGATCGGATAGACGATATAGACCAGCGGCGAAAAGATGCGATTGAGTTTTGGACTCTGGCCCATCACTAGCCCGGCGGGCACGGCCAACGCAATCGAGATGAGAATACTCACTAGCACGCGCCACGCGCTCACGGCGAAATGCCGGGCGAGTTCCTTGGGCAACTCGGCCACAAAAGTCCGCGCGACGACGAGCGGCGTCGGTACGACGGTAGTCGTGTCGCGATGAATCGCCATCGCGAGCAATTGCCATACAGCGACGATAAAGATAGAAGCGAGAAGGATGTCTTTGCGTTTCATTCGATCTTGGACACTCGCCTGCCTGGCGCGCCCCCGGCGCTTTGCGCTGGGCAGGATGTGCACGCGTTGGGATTACGGATCGGACCTTACTTGACAAGATAGTCCACGTCAGGTTACAATTTGGGCCATGAACCCCGATTCCATTGCGCCATCAGATATAGCCCAAGCCGTGCGTGCGGCGTTCGACGAGCTTGATTCACGCCAACTTGCCATCCTCGCGCGCCTTTCGCCTACTCGCCGTTTAGAGATCATGTTTGATCTATGCGAGTTCTCACGGCAGTTAGTTATCGCCTCGGAACGCCAGCGCGACCCTGGCATCTCGAACGAAGAGTTGGAGCGCCGCGTCCGAACACGCATCGAGTTGGCTCATGGCATCTAAGACTTACCGCGAGTTCGCTGCTTCCATTATCGAGACACTTGAATCGCTCGGCCTGCAATACGCCATTGGCGGCTCGTTTGCCAGCAGCACCTATGGCGAAGCGCGTACCACGATGGACATTGATATCTCCATCGTACTGCCCGAGTCGGACGTGAACAAGTTTGTCGAAGCAATTCAGAAACTCGGCTACTATGTGTTCCATGACGCGATTGTAGACGCCATGATTCAGAACATGCCCTTCAATATCATTGACGCCACAAGTGGCTACAAGGCTGATATGTTTCTGGTCGAACCCACACCGCTGGAGCAATCCATCCTGGCTCGCAGCCGCCGAGTGGTCTACGACACGGCAACCAACGCCACGGCTATGCTGTATTCGCCCGAAGACGTCATCATTTACAAGCTCAAGTATTTCCTCATGGGACGCTCGCAAAAACACCTGCGTGACATTAGCGCCATTCTCGTCGTACAAGGGACAACACTCGAGTATGACTATATCGCGCGTTGGGCGCAAGAAATCGGCGCAACGGAAGTGTGGAATCAATTGCTTGCCGAATATCGGCGCGCCTCATCGCAATCATCCTCCGCTGTTTGACGTGTCTCTGCTGTAACGTATCCGCTTATCCGCTGACATCCGTTGCCGCCAGCAGTTGCCATGCCGCGATGAGGATGAGGGTGGCGAGGAAAAGGTCACGACGTTTCATGGCGGATATTGGTCGGTAGTCAGGCGAACAGGCTGTGATAGAGCTGCCGTAGAAAAATGCAGGGGCGACTCACGCCGCCCCTATGCTATGCAAGCCGGTTAGCGCGCGGATTCAAGCACAGTCAAATAGGGGATATAGGCCGTCTTGGGCACAAGCTCCATACGCACGAGAACGACCTTCTTTCCTTCTTTGCGAGCGCGTTGGGCCAATTTGCGATTGGCGGCTGCCAATTCCGGGTCGTTGTCGGGCAAGATAAAGACAGCCGCGCCTTTGGGAATCCGCCGAGAAAGCTTTTCATTCTCAAGCATCTCTTGAGTGAACAGTTCCAGCAATTCCAGGTTCTTGCGCGCCATTTCGGAACGTGTCATTTCATCCACCTTTCGTAACGCTCTCGATAAAACTCCCACCGCGCTTTGACATCCGCGATAGCCATGGTGAGCGCTTCACGGTAACTGGGCGCCGTGAGTTCGCGTGTCTCTTGGGACTTGTCCGGATGGCTGACATCCACGTGCGCGCGACCGTGCGCGGTATCGTATCGCACGATAGGATACCACTCATCGTCAATTCGGGCAATGTATTGCACCGAGAAATGCGTGACGGATGAGCCAACGTGGACTAACGTCACCAGCAGGACATCATCCTCGGTGAATACTTGTTGGTACTCTTCATGCCGACGGCTGACCTTTGCCACAGCCACCACCCCGTGAAGCTCAGTGTATCAACGGCTCAGTCACGAACTCGGTTGACCTCATTTTTATTCTGCGCGATCGGGAGGCGCGGCCGCGCCCCCCGAACCCCCCATTCGGCTTTTCAGAATTCAGTATTCAGCAATCAGGAATCAGCATCCAGAACTAGAGCCAGACACACACACGCAGCGAAAACCCCAGTAGGTGTACCAGAGCCAGGGGTGAGACACGACGCGGTACGCACCGCGCACGTGGCGAGCGACATCGTCAGAGGAACCGCCGCGCAGAACTCGATATTCCCCTGAAGATGGCCCTTGCGGATTCCTGGGAGGGGAACTGGCATAATACTGGCTATCATACCAATCAGCCACCCACTCCCACACGTTGCCCGCCATATCCAGTGCGCCGTAAGGACTGGCACCCTTCGGCTTGCTGCCAACCAGCCACGCAGCGTTGCCTTTGCCGCAGCCAACTCCGCTGCCATCGTCCATCACCGCGTACTCGCACGTTGCGGCTTGGTTACCCCACGGATAGATTCGGCCATCCGTCCCACGCGCTGCCTTTTCCCACTGCGCCTCGGTCGGCAACTGGCGACCGGCCCATTGGCAATACGCTTGCGCGTTGCTCCAATCTACTCCCACCACGGGTTGAGTGTCGGCGTTGTATGTGGAGTCGCTCGCGTATGCTGATGCCTTGCACGCCCCGGCCTGCACGCACTTTTTATATTGCGCGTTGGTCACCTCGGTCTTGTCAATCCAAAAAGCATCCAGGTAAACCTTGTGCTGAGGTTGCTCACTGATGTACCCATCCCGTTTGCAGTCTTTGCAGCCGGCTAGGATGGCATCAATATCGGCGTCGGTGCTGCCCATCAGGAATTCGCCCGCCGGGACGTAGACCATCACCATGCCGTCTTTTTTAGCTGCAATTACAACTACCAGTGCCACCAATGCCACCAGGGCCACAGCGCCTGCCCCAATCAACAGCGACCGCTGACGCAGCAGACGAGCGAAAATCGCAGCCAACCTGGGCGCCAGCGCCGGTTTACGCGTTGCGGGTTTCTCGTCGGCTGAGCCCGCCACCTGCGGCGGCTCAGGCGATGCGGTGGGCTTTTCTGCTGGGAGTTGGCCAGTCTGCTCCAGATCGGCCAACAGCGATTTCAAGCCATCTGCATAACCACCGAGGAACGAGACACGCTGATACACACTCCACAACCCTGGCACATCACAGCGTTCCACATCCAGCGGCACGAAACGTATGTGCCCTTTGCTTTCCAACTCGATAGCAACGTAGGTTTCGTTCTTCACCCAGCGGGATTGGACAGAGGCTGGCGTCAATACCGCAATGAATATTCCGCTCTCGCTCAGCCCTCGATCAATCGCCTCGCCCCACTTTTCGCCGGGCCGGATGCTATCGGGCGCGATCCACACACGCCAGCCGTGTTTCTGCAAATCCTTTGCCAACCGGTGAGCAAAGTTGGCATCTTGATGCGCGTGGCTGATGAACACCTGCCGGAGACCGCGTTCCAATCGCGGGTGCTCCGGCTGGATTTCTACCTGTGGAAATCGCTCTTTGTACTGTTCCGGTCGTGCTCTTTGAATCGCCGCAAGCAAATTGGGCAAGACGCCGCGCCGTTCGCAACGTTCTATCAAGAGTTGAATCTTTTGCCCCTTGGTCATGCCGGAGGCAAAGTCATCATACACGTCGCGGAAATAGTCGAAGCACAGCGTCGAGAGCTCTTCGTCGCTAAAGGCCTCGATCAGGAATTGGCGGATGTCAGCAGAGCTGGGTCGGCTGCTATGCGCTTGCACCATTCGCCTCCGTGAGCTGTCACTTGAGAACGTTCGTCAACAGTCCTTCGTCACCCCAATAGTTTACGCAATTCGTTGCATTTGTCCAAAAACGCCGGCTGCGCGCGGTAGCCCGCCTGTCCTGCCGCAGGATTCTCGACGGCGACGGGCGCGCCATGCGGCGGATGCGCCAGCACCAAAATGCGCTCGCCCAGGAACGCCGCATCTTCAATGTTGTGCGTGACGATGACGGTCGTCAGTTTTTGCTCGCGCTGCAACTCGACCGCAAGGTTTTGCAGATCCTCGCGCGTCGGCGCGTCGAGCGAGGCGAACGGCTCATCCATGAGCAGCAGGTCAGGGCGCAGGACGAGCGTCCGCGCGATGGCGGCGCGTTGACGTTGCCCGCCCGAGATTTGGCTCAAGTATTTGTCGGCGACAGGCGCAATGCCCAATCGCTCCAGCCAAAAGCTCACACGCTCGGCGATGATGCCAACTACTTCGTCCGCCGGGGCATGGCGCCCATCTGGCCCGTAAAACTTGCGCAGGCGCAGGCCCAACGCGGCGTTCTCGCGCACGGTGGCCCAGGGCAATAGCCCATAGTCTTGCAAGATCAATCCAGTGGTCGGGCGTGGGCGTGTGAGCAGCTCACCCGCAATGCAGATCGAGCCGCTCGTCGGCAGCCGCAAGCCGGCTAGCAGGTAGAGCAGCGTCGTCTTGCCGCAGCCCGAAGGTCCGATCACCGCCCACGCCTCGCCCGCTTTTACGCGCCACGAGAAACGGTCAAAGACAGCATGTCCTGCGCTGTAGGCAAATGTCAACTCTTTAACCTGAATCATTCATCAACCGGGATGCTGACAAGGAGACAAGGAGACAAGGTGACACGGTGACAAGGTGACTGACCACTACCCACTGCCCACTCATCACTACTTGGGCAGGAATGACGCATCCACCAAATTGGCGTAAGACACATCGGCCGTGACCATCCCCTTGTCCTTCATCCACTTGAGCACATCAGCGAACTGGTCTTGCGTCGGGACAGACGCTTTGGGGAAGGGCGGCAGCTTGTAGTTGGTGAGGCCGGCCGGGATGATCTTGTTCTCGTTCAGCAGAGGCTGCCACTGGGTCGGGTCGGCGTTGACGTCGCCCACGGCCTTTTCGTAGGCGGCCAAAAACTTGCGGACGGTCTGCGGCTTGTCCTTGAGGGCCTGCGCCGCAAAGCTGATGACGCTGTTCGAGTGGTCGGGATCCTTGGCGTCCGGGACAAGGCGCACCGCGCCCTGTTGTTCGGCCAGCGTGGCGAGCGGCTCGGGCAGCGTGGCCGCCTTGAGCTGTCCCGAAGCGAGCAACTGCATCCGGTCGGCGATCTTGATGACGTTGATCGTCTTGACGTCCGCGGGCTGCAGCCCCGCGTCCACCAGCAGCCGGTACGTGATGTACTCGATCACCGTCGCCTGGCTGATGCCGATCTCGACGCCTTTTAATTCGGCGGCGGATTTGATGCCGCTGTCCTTGGACACAAAGACCGAATACTGCGACCAGGTGGGCGCGGCCTGGACCGCCGTGCGCACTACCTTGATCTTGACCGAGTCCTTGTTGTACAGCACGGTCGAGACCATGTCGTTGTTCATGCCGTCAATCTGCCCGGCCTGCATCAATTGATCGCGCTCGGCGGCGGACTGGGCCGGCACAAACGTGACCGTGATGCCCTGATCCTTGAAATAGCCTTGCTTGTCTGCCACGAACAATGGCAGCAAGTCGAGGATCGGCAGCGTGCCGATTCTGAGCGTCGGGTCTTCCTTGGGCGCAGGCGCCGCCGCCGGGGCGCACGCGGACAGCAACAACACAATCGCTAGTCCTAGCGCAAGATACTTGGACATTTCTCCTCCCAACTTGGTTGATGCACGCAAAACGTGTGATGTGAAACGCGAAATTGCTTCGCACTCCACGCTCTACTTTTTCCGTCCGTGACAATTCTTGTACTTGCGGCCGCTTCCGCACGGGCAGCGATTGTCCGGGTCAACGACAGGCAATCCATTACGCGCGTTGCGGATGGGTTGTCGCCATTTGGGAACAGACGAGACGTACTGTCTTTGTGGCTCCGACTCTTCTTCATAGTCTTCATCATCTTCGTCTTCCCAGTCTTCGTCCTCTTCATCGTCTTCATCCTCGGGATGTGACTGGAGAGGCAAAGTGAGGAAACGACCTAACAATTGCGCAGCTGACCAGGTCACGACCACGAATGCGATCAGGCTGAGGAGGGTCGCTTCGAAGGGCGTGAACGGCAACCGCAGCCAGTGGACCATGACCCAACCGATGCCGCTGGCGGCCCACACCGCCAATACGCTGATTGCAGTGAGCAGCAACAGCACAACAGCGATGATCAAAACAATCACGAGAATTCCAGTCACGCGACCCATTCAAGACTCCCTGTTATCTCACCCACAGCGCGGCAACCGTCGCTGCCAGCACGGTGATGCTGATATAACCATTCATGTTGAAAAAGGCCAGGTCAAGCCGCGAAAGGTCGTTGGGCGAGACGAGCCGATGTTCATAGACGAGCATGGCTGTGATGATCGCGAGTCCCGCCCAGAATGGCCAGCTTAGGCTCATCATCAGGCCGACGCCAGCCAGCAGTGCGACGGTCAGCACATGGCAGACGCGCGCCAGCATGAGCGAAGTCGCCACGCTATAGTCCGCCGGGATGCTGTGCAGCTCTTCGCGCCGGTCCACGTCCACGTCCTGACAGGCATAGATCAAATCGAATCCGCCGATCCAGAATGTGACGGCCAGGAGCAGCAGCCACGCAGGCAGGTCGGCCGATGTAAAGATCGAGCCGCGCATGGCCACCCACGCGCCGGGCGCGGCCAGTCCGTCGGTAAAGCCCAGTATCCAGTGCGACATCCACGTAAAGCGCTTGGTGTAGTGATAACCCAGCAGGAACACCAGCGCGCCGGGCAAGAGCTGCAGGCACAACGGGTTGAGTTGCCACGCCGCCACCATCAGAACGACGAGCGAGAGGGCAGCGTAAATCGCCACCGCTTGCGACGAAACCAATCCGCGCGGCAGCGGGCGATTCATCGTGCGTGGATTGCGGGCGTCCAACTCGCGGTCTACCAAACGGTTAGCGCTCATCGCCAGCGTGCGCGCGGCGGCCATCGCCACGGTGACCCAAATGAACTTGGTCCACCCAGGCCAGCCGCCTGCCGCCAGCGCCATTCCCAGGTACGCGAACGGCAGCGCAAAAATCGTGTGCTCGAATTTGACCAGGTCAAAGAAAACGCGTATCCGGCTCATTCTCTTCTCCACAAAAGAACACTAGTTTGATTCTTCGTGTCTCTTCGTGTCCTTCGTGGATAAATGGGCAAATCCATACTCATTCCAACGTTCATCCACCAGTGCCTTGATCTCTGGCGACATCTCGATCTCGTCCGGCCAGCCACGCGGGTGACCGTCCTCAGGGCCTTTGGCCGTGGCATCAATACCGATCTTGCCGCCCAAGCTGGGGCGCAACGCGCTGTGGTCGAGCTGGTCCACCGGGCCTTGCACGATGGTCACGTCGCGCTTCCAATCCACGTTGCCCAGCACACGCCACGCCACCTCGCCCAGGTCATGCACGTTCACGTCCTCGTCCACCACGACGATGGCTTTGGCCAGCATCAAAAGACCCAGGCCCCAGATGCCGTACATCACCTTTTGCGGGTGACCGGGGAAGCGCTTTTTGATGCTGACGATGACGAGGTTGTGGAACACGCCTTCGGCGGGCATGGAATAGTCTACGACCTCGGCCAGGAACAGGCGGACCAGCGGCAGGAACAATCGCTCGGTCGCCTTGCCCATCCAGGCATCTTCCATCGGCGGCTTGCCCACAATCGTCGTCGGGTAAATCGGCTCGCGCCGATGCGTGATGGCGGTGACGTGCAGCACGGGGAACAAATCCACCGGCGTGTAGAACCCCGTGTGATCGCCAAACGGGCCTTCGTCGCGCTGCTCGTTCGGGTCAACATAGCCTTCGACGACGATCTCGGCATTGGCGGGCGCTTCGATGGGCTGTGTGATGCATTTGACAAACTCGACCGGCTTGCCGCGCAGCCAACCCGCCAGCAGGTATTCGTCAATATTCGGCGGAAGCGGAGCGGACGAGCACCACATCGCCGCCGGGTCGCCGCCCAGTGCGATGGCGCAGGGGATTTGCGGTTTGGCCTTTTCGCGCGCCACGCGCTCGTGTTCCGCGCCGCCCTTGTGCCGCTGCCAGTGCATTGCCAACAGAGGTTGCTTGCCGCTGCCGCCGGCCTCCAAAACCTGCAAGCGATACATCCCCACGTTGCGCGTGCCAGTGACCGGGTCGCGCGTGATGACCTGCGGCAGCGTGATGTATCGCCCGCCGTCCTTGGGCCAGCATTTGAGAATCGGCAGCGGCGAGAGCGAAAGGTCGTCGCCCGTGTGAACGATTTCCTGGCACGGCGCGCGGCTCACGAGTGTTGGTCCAAGTCCAATCGAGCGAATCACGCCGAGCAGGTCGCCCGCCCGGTTGAGTGCGGCGCCCAACCCTTGCGGCAGGCGCATATCAATCACGGCGGCCAGCTTCTGATTCAGCTCGTCCAGGTTGCCCACGCCCAGCGCCCACGCCATGCGCCGCTCCGAGCCAAAGGCGTTGATGAGCACCGGCATCGCGCTGTCCTTGACGTTTTCGAACAGCAGCGCCTTGTTCTGCTCGGCCGGCCCTTTGGACACGCGGTCGGTGATCTCGGTGATTTCCAGCTCCGGGTCAACCTGCGCGCGGACGCGGACGAGCTCGCCGCGCTCGTCCAGCAGCTTGATGAATTCGCACAAATCTCGAAAGGCCATGTCGCACCTGGCTGTGCCTTGGGCACAAAAATTCCCCACACATCAGGTGTGGGGACGCTTCGCGGGCACACAAACTATACCACAGGTCAATGCAGGCGGCAACCAGTGTTACTCGGAAATGTCCAGAGCAATACGGAATGCCCGGTCGAGGGCATGAATTTTCTGAAGGGAAAGTGTGCCGGCGAAATCGGATTTGTTCAGCGTATCCGGGTCGCGTCCAGTACGAATTCGCAATGCTCTTTTCATGCCGGCGTCACGCACGCAACAAGCTGGCGACGGAAATGTCTTCGTCTACATCTTCCCAATGAATCCCGATGCCGCGTGCAATAAATCGCCAATTACCGCGCTGTTCCTGCGTGGCGTCTCTGAGGCGTGGAAACCATTCCAATGGCACGGACACTTCACGTCCATCCGAGAGGCTGACATGCAGTGCGTCATCAGAAAAACGGACATTGAGAGCCAGGACGGCAGTTGGACTAACGGTGGCTAAGGTGCTCATACCATTTCTCCAAAAACAAATCGGCGTTTTCTTCTACCAATTCTCTGACTTGGCGGAGTTCCCTCGAATTATACCCCACGGCCCAATCCAATGTCACGGGTGAGAGCCAGAACTTGGCCGCGTTCTCAGCCGTTTCCACATGGATGTGGGGCGGCTCATTCTCTACAACTCGCCCAGACGATGCAGATAGTGCTCGATCCGGTTCAAGCCTTCGATGATGTTCTCCAGCGAGTTTGCATATGAGAATCTGAGGTAGCCTTCGCCGTTCTTACCAAAATCAATACCGGGCGCCACGCCCACATGAGCTTTTTCCAGTATGTCAAAGGCGAGTTTGTACGAGTCTTTTGATATGTGCCTGGCGTTCGCAAACACGTAAAACGCCCCGGTCGGCTCAACCGTGATCCCCAAGCCGAGTTCCTTGAGGCGTTTGATCATATACCGTCTTCGCTCGTCGTATAGACTCTTCATGCGCGCTACGTCCGCCTCGGCCCCTTCAAGCGCGGCGATGCCGGCCATCTGAACCATGGAATTGGCAGAAATGAAAAAGTTCTGCTGAATTTTCTGAATGGGCCGGATGAACGGCGGGGGCGCAATCAGGTAACCAAGTCTAAGCCCTGTCATGGCGTACAGCTTGGAGAAACCGTTCAGAACAAAAGTCCTGTCCGTAAATTCCAGAATAGAGTGTTCTTTGCCTGCATAGACGAGACCGTGATAGATTTCGTCTGAAACGATATAGGGTGAGAATTTGGCAATCGCCCTCATGCGATCTTCTGACAAAAGATTTCCGGTTGGATTGGAAGGGGAATTGATGAGGATCGCCTTGGTCTTTTTCGTGATCTTTCGCCGGATGGATTCGGGCCGGTATTGAAAGCCATCCTTTTCATGAACCCGCACGTTCACAGGAACACCCTGCACAAATCGGATAAAGCTGGGATAGCAGGCGTAATGCGGGTCGGAGAGTATGACCTCGTCACCTTTCTCAAGCAGCGCCGAAAAGAGCAGGAACATGGCCGGCGAAGTTCCCGAAGTGACCACCACCTGGTCAGGCGAGACGGTCACATTGTACCTCTTCGAATAGTCCCGGCAGATGGCTTCGCGGAGTTCCAAAAGGCCCAGGCTGTGTGTATAGTGGGTGTGTCCGTCGCTCAAGGCCTTGCAGGCAGCCTCTTTGACACATTGGGGTGTATCAAAGTCAGGCTCTCCCACCTCCAGGTGGATGACGTGAACGCCCTCCTTTTCCATACTGCGTGCCCTTTCAAGGACATCCATGACGAGAAAGGGTGGAATCTCTTGTGCTCGTTTTGCGATCATGTTGTGTCCTCCTTTACAATTGTAGAGACGTTGCACGCTTCGCGAACGCCTCTACGCGCAACGTCTCTACAACGCCAACCGCCCTTCCAATTCCTTCATCTCTTGATCCCGCCGGTGATAGCCTATCTCCTCAATCATCTCTTTCGCTTTGGCGAGATGTTCCCGGTAGAGACGTTGCAATGCAACGTCTCTACCGGACGCGAGATACAGCCGCACATATTCCAGATGGCAGTCCGCCTCATGCAACCGCATGCCGCCGCGTGTGGCGATGGAGAACGCTTTACTCTAAACGTGTGATCTGGTGTGGGCCATCCAAAAACAACTGTAACTTGTTGAGAGCATTGCGGCCAAGGATGATCTCGTCGCCCCAGTCATCACTCACGACTTCTACACCAGGCACGCGGACTGAATCCAAGAGAATATCCACCCGGTGAACAGGGACGCGCCGCACATCTTGACCCAAGTGCGAACGAACGTTGGTGGCATAGATAACTGGAACTTAGGCGTTCAAGCAATGCTGTTGGAACAAATGTGCCATCTGCGCCTGTGTCAATCAAGGCTGGCTGTAGGCTAACTTGTGGAGCCTGTTCAGGCGCAGCCAGGCCGACTAAAAGTATGGGCGCAGGCGGCGTATAGTCGAGGCTGTAGGGAGTCTTCATTCCTGCACCAGGCGCGGGCTGAGGATGCGGATGTCACGCGGCCCGTCAGCCGGCATGATCAACACAGCCGTTTTGCCGTACCGCGCACGAACACGCCGATACAAAGCCGCTTCGTCCTGATCGTAATCTACCAGTGTTTGGTTGTGAACCGCCACGAATTTGCCGTCGCACTTGGCTCGCTCGGTGAGCGGCAAGCTCAGCCACCAGGCCTGTTCTTGTTCGACTTTGCGGCGGTCGGCGAGCGTGCGTTCGCGCTGGATAACGGCTCTGAGAAAGTTTTCGACTGCCAGCCCACGCGACTCGGCCTCGCTCCGAATTTCTTGCGCCAGATCGTCTGATACTTGCAAAGGGGTCATAATAACCATCCCTTTCTTCCAATCCTTGCTGTCGCTTGTTCGACCTGGTTACCAAAGACAAACTGGATTGCCATCCGTATCTAGCCTGTATCATACACCGAACCGGAACCGCTGTCTACCGCCCACACGCCACGCGCCACACCAACGGCGACTCACAGCAGCGCTTCCAATTCCTTCACCTCTTCATCCCGCCGGTGATAGCCCATCTCGTCAATCATCTTTTTGGCGATGGCGAGATGTTTACGTGCATCATCGTAGAGACGTTCCGGCGGAACGTCTCTACCAGCCGACGCCATTGCCAAATACCACTGCACATATTCTAGATGGCAATCCGCCTCAAATAACCGCATGCCGCCGCGCGTGGCGATGGCGAACGCTTCATCCAAATCCCGTTGCGCCTTGCTCCGCGCGCCTGTGATGCGATGAAATTCCGCGCGCGCGAGCAAGCCGCGCGGCAAGCCATCCACCGCGCGATCTAGGTAGGCGGCGGATTGGGAGATTGGCCCCTCTCCCCTGCGGGGAGGGGGAGCCGACTCCTCACTCCCTGATAGAGACAGGGGCTGGGGGGTAAGTGCATCCTGCGCCAGAATCAAATTCGCACGTCCGAGGGAGAGATTGTCAATCGCAATGTCGAGAAGGTTGCCACCATATTTTATTCGCTCATATGGGTTTTTAGGTGAAGTGTGGTATCCTATGCGACATCAGCACTTTGAGACGAGGATACCTATGATACGCTTTCCAATTTCTGATCTGCTCAACCCACAAGAATGCTATGATGACTTGGTGCGCGTGCTTCA
>CAYGWJ010000343.1:0-6095 GCA_964353405.1 uncultured Anaerolineae bacterium | reverse complement strand
GCTTTCTCATAAAAATCGAACCGCTCTCCAATGCCTGTCGCCGGCTGTCATTCTGAGCGCGAAGCGCGAAGAATCTCTAGCGCCGGGCTGAGATTCTTCGCCCCTTCGGGGCTCAGAATGACAAAACTGGGTGACGGCAGGGTTTATGAGAAAGCCGTGCCGTCGAACATGGGCAAGGTTGCCGTCGAGAATCTGCTCAGGCTTATCCAGGGCGGGACCATCCCCGGCAACATTGACACCGGCACCGAACTCGTCACCAAAGACAACGCGGCCAAGTACAAGTAATCGGTAGATTGATTCCCAGGCCGCAAGGCGCGCAAGCCTGTGCGGCCTGGGAGTCGCAATCGAGGCAAACATGACAAATAGAGTCAACATCGCCGTTATCGGCACGGGGCGCATGGGCAGCGTCCACACGCGCAACCTGGTGCGCAAAATCCCCGAAGCTAACGTCGCCGCCGTGTGCGACATCCGACTGGAGGTCGCGCAGGCCATCGCCGACGAGCTGGGCATCCGCCGCGTCGTGCGCGATTATCACGAACTGCTGGCCGATCCAGACATACCGGCCGTTCTCATCGCGACGCCCACGGATACCCATACCATGATCATAGAAGACGCAGCTCGAGCGGGCAAGCACATTTTTTCCGAAAAGCCGCTCTCGCTCGATCTGCCCAGCATTGACGCTGCGCTGGCCGTGGTGGAGCAGGCTGGCGTCAAATTGCAGGTGGGCTTTAACCGCCGTTTCGATCAGAGCTTTAGGCGCGTTCGGGAAATCGTCGCCTCGGGCCAGATCGGCCGGCCCTGCATCTTGCGCATCACCGACCGCGACCCGGAGCCGCCTCCGATTTCGTACATCAAGAACGCCGGCTGCATCTTTCTCGATTTGACCATCCACGATTTTGACATGGCGCGTTACCAGATGGGTGAGGTGGAAGAAGTTTATGCAACCGGCAACGTCCTGATCAACCCAGAGATCGGTGAGGCGGGCGATATTGATACCGACGTGGTCACGCTGCGCTTTGCCAACGGCGCGCTCGGTTTGATTGACAACAGCCGCCAGGCCGTGTATGGCTACGATCAGCGACTCGAAGTGCTGGGCTCGACCGGCGCGGTCATGGCGGGCAATCAGACGGTGGACACGGTTTCGCAGGCCGATGCCGGCGGCTTTCATTCGGCCAAGCTGCCCTACTTTTTCATGAATCGGTATGCGGAAGCTTATGTGACCGAAGTGCGCGAGTTTATCGAATGCGTCCGCGACGACACGTGTAGCGCGCCGCCGGTCACCGGGCGCGATGGACGGCTGGCGGTGGTGATGGCCCATGCGGCCATCAAGTCGTGGAAGGAAAATCGCCCGGTCAAGTTGAGCGAGATTGCGTCCGTCTGACCGCTTGGCGCCAGGCAAAGGTGAATCATGTTACTGGCTTTCCACGGTGCGACGACCATGACGTCCGATCTCGAAACGGATGTGGCGGTTTCGGCCCAGGCCGGCTTTCAGGCGCTTGAAGTCTGGGCGGCCAAAGCGGATCGTTACCTTGCCCATCATTCCCTGGCCGATCTCAAGGCGCTGTTTGTGAATCATGGCGTCTTGCCGCTCACGCTCAACTCGATAGAGTTCATCGCATTTCGAGGCAGCAACTTTCACTTGATCCAGTCGCGCTGCCACGAGCTCGGCCAGGTTGCCCAGGCTATCGGCTGTCCGACCATCGTCGTCGTGCCCAGCCCAACGCCGGACCGCGAGATGCCGTGGAGCCAGGTCGTGGAGGAACACGTGCGTGTGTTGGCCGATCTGAGCGGCATCGCGCGCGGCTACGGCGCGCGGCTTGCGTTCGAGTTCCTCGGTTTTGGCTGGTGCTCTGTGCGCACGCCACGCGCGGCGTTCGAAATCGTCCAAAAGGTTGATCGCGACAACGTGGGCATTACGATTGACGCGGCTCACTTGTACGCGGGCGGCGGGCCGTTGAGCGAACTCGACCGGCTTGATCCCAGGCGCATTTTTACCTTCCACCTGAACGATCTTGAAGACACGCCCAAAGAAGCCATCACAGACGGGACACGCGTCTTGCCCGGGATGGGTGTTGTGCCGCTGGCTGAAATCTGCGCGCGGCTCAAGGCCATCGGCTATGACGGCGCCTGCTCCATCGAGTTGTTTCGGCCCGAATATTGGGAATGGGACCCCAAGGAATTGGCGGTCAAAGCAAGAACGGAAGCACTCAAAGTGCTCTCTCCGTATTTCAAAATAGAGTAAAGAAGGAGTCTAGACATGACAACTCAAGTGATGCCCAAGGGTCTACTGCCCACCAATCAACCTGACCTCTTTTTCGAGGACAATGCCGTTGGTCGGCTAAAGAAACAAGTGTGGGATGCCACGGACGAGCAGATTGATGCCATCCTGGCCGACTATGGCATTCCCTCGCCGGTCGAGTGGGCCAAGCCCGGCTCGTACATTCAAACGACGACCCGCTGGCAGGTAGAGGCGAACCGCAAAAAGAACGACGTCGTCTTTATCCCGGTCGGCTGCACCGAGCTGCACGGGCAGCACCTGCCCAGCGCCGCCGACACCCTCTACGTCAGCGCCATCTGCGAAGGCGTGCGCCGCTACACGGCCAAGCGCGGCGCGCCGGTCAACCTGGCGCTGCCGCCGTTGAATTATGGCGCTCACCCCTATCACCACGTCGGTATGCCCGGCACAGTGATCGTCCGTGAGCACGTCGTCCGTGAGATGATGATTGACGTGATGCTCGGCCTGTGGAACGACGGCTTTCGCAAGCAGCTCATCGTCAACAATCACGGTCAACTGTGGGTGCTCGAATCGGCCGTGCAGGAATTCATGAAGCGCTACCAGCTGCCCGGCATTTTCCGCGTGATTGACTGGCATCGCGGCGTGCGCGAGTTCTTCCGCGCCGACGACCGCGGCGGCACCATGTCAACCAACTTTGTCCACGCCGACGAGTCCGAGACCTCGCTCAGCCTGCTGCTGCACCCGGACATGGTGGACATGAACTATGCCGTGGACACCGAGGGCAAAAGCTATTTGCCCGAAGGTCACTTTGACAAATCGGTTGACCCGTTCGGGCGGCCGAGCCGCTGGTCGGAAGGTGAAGGCCACTTTGCCATTGAAATCGCGGCGACGCCGGAAGGCGTGGTGGGCAAGGCCAAGTCGGGCGCGGCGCAAAAGGCCAAGCGACCCATGGCGGCCATCTTGAAATACTTGACGCTGTGGAACGATCACATTTTGGAAGCATTCCCGGCCGGCAAAGTGCCGCCCGTCGAAGAGGTCACATTGCGCACCGCAAAAGACATGGAACCCTATTTGCGCGAGCCGCTCAGCGAAGGTTGGAAGCCCGTGTACGCGCTCCCGCGCATCGGGCAGGGCACAGAAGTCTAGCAGGCGTTTTCCAGCCACAGAGAACACAGAGATCGCAAAAGATGAAAAACATTTAAAGAGAGCCTTTGCTCTCTGTGTTCTTTTGTGGCAAAAAAAGTGTTACGCATAGGAGAAAAAACATGAACGGAAAAATGCAAGGCGTCACCCTGGTGGCGGATTGGGCGCCCAAGCCGGGGTTCAAGCTCGGGTCGAAAGACATTGAAGGCCGCCAATCTTATTTGGGCAGTCAGGTGTGGAAGAATCCCCGCATCGAGATCAGGGAGTACGACATCCCGACGCCGGGGCCGGAAGAAGTCCTGCTGGAAGTCAAGGCCTGCGGCATCTGCGGCTCGGATGTTCACATGTCCCAGGCGGAACAAGATGGCTACATTTTCTATCCGGGCCTGACGGGCTTTCCCAGCATTTTGGGGCACGAATTTTCGGGCGTCGTCGTGGAAGCCGGCAAAAAGGCTTTTGACAAGCGAACGAACAAGCCCTTCAAAGGCGGCGAGCGGGTGACATCCGAAGAGATGCTGTGGTGCGCCAGTTGTAGACCGTGCGCCGACGGGCAACCGAATCACTGCGAGCGGTTGGATGAAGTCGGATTCAACGTCAATGGCGCGGATGCCAAGTACATGGTGCTGCCCGCTCGAACCATCTGGAGCCTGGAGCCGATGGCGGAACGGTACAAGGGTGATGACATCTTTTTGGCGGGCAGCCTGATAGAGCCGACCTGCGTCGCTTATAACGCCGTGATCGAGCGCGGCGGCGGCATTCGCCCGGGCGATCGGGTGGTGATCCTGGGCGGCGGGCCGGTCGGGCTGGCGGCCTGCGCGATCCTCAAGCGGGCCGGAGCGTCCAAGGTCATCATCTCCGAGCCGCAAGAAGAGCGCACCCAAATCGCGCTGCGGCTGGGCGCGGATTATGCCATCAATCCACTCAAAGAGGACTTGGCCGAGCGCGTTCTGGAACTGACCGACGGCATGGGCGCGGATATGTTCATGGAAGCCACCGGGTTGCCGACAGTCGTCTATCCGGGGATCGAGCGCGTCATCTGGGAAGGCCGCACGCTGAATACTACCGTGGTCGTGACGGCCCGCGCGGAAGCCAAGATGCCTGTGACGGGCGAAGTGCTGCAGGTGCGGCGCGCGCGCATCGTCGGCGCGCAGGGCCACTCGGGGCACGGCAATTTCCCGCGCGTGATCGAGTGCATGGCCTCTGGCATGGACATGACGCCCATGATTACCAAGAAGGTCAGCCTGGAAGAATTGCCTGAGAATATTATAAAGCTGCAGACGGATCGGAGTGAATGCAAGATCACGTACGTGGCGCACTAGATTTGACCGCAGACCGCCGATCTTGTATGATCGGCGGTCTACCTATGGGCCTTGAACTCTCATCTGCAGTCCTACGGATATGTGCCAGCTCTGATGAGAGCCTGCCTGACCCGCACTCGATCAGGATGATTGAGTTCAAGCAAACGGACAGTGACACGCCCGATGGCAGTTTGAGGCAAAATGTAAGCGCCATCCAACCTAAAGTGAACGGCCCAGCTTTGCGTGCGAGGGTTGAACAGCGGAGTCAATTGCCCGGAGGTTGGATCAATCGAAGCAATGTTGGGGCCTTTGTGGCGGTTGCAGTGGATGCAGGCCAAGGCTAGATTTTCGGCAGCGGCCTCGCCACCATGCTGCTCCGCGATGATGTGATCAGGCTGATGGGGAAGCAGCACATCTTCGTCGCGCACGAGGCAGTACTCGCAACGATCGGCGGCGTGTTCCCTGACCAATTGGCGTAGAGTCGCCGAAATGCGTCGACTACTCTTGCGACGGCGTTACGTGTTGGCGGGCCCGGGCCTTGATCAGAGTCATCAAATAATCCAGGCTCTCGTACTGGTCAAGCTCGGATTGTTCATCCGCCGTTAAAAGCCCGGCGCGATTCTTGTCCAGCAATTCGGCGACATGCGCTTGCGCTTCGACAGAAGGACGAAAAGCCGCAACAGATTGCGCCGATGGCCCGCTGGCGAGAAATTCGATGACCTCATTGTAAAGAGCATGTTGGGCCGGAGCAATATCGCGCAGGCCCAATTCAATGATCTCAGTCAGCCGATCCTGCACAGGCCGCAACCGCATTGCCAAATCATCAGGTAACCGGAGTGTTAGCTCGACCATTCCAGCCTCCTTTCTACAAAGATTCTAGCACAGAATCGGACTGGCGTAAACATGAAACTCTCTATCGTTCTTTCCACCCAACCCGCCCAGTTTCAGGCGGCGACCTTCAAAGGTGATCTCGAAACAAATCTCACGCGCATTGCCTTGCTCGGTTACGATGGCGTCGAGCTGGCCATCCGCGACCCCAAGCTGGTTGACCTCGACGAGTTGGATCGCCTCGTGCGCAAGCACAACTTGACCGTGCCCGCGATTGGCACGGGTCAGGCGTGGGGCGAAGAAGGTCTCTCGTTCACCGATCCCGATCCGGCGATTCGACGCGCGGCGATGGAGCGCATCAAGAGCCACGTGCCGGTCGCCACACGCTTCAACGCCGTGATCATCATTGGCCTGGTGCGCGGCATTGTCAAGCCGGGCGTGGATCACGTGCAGGCGATGGACTGGCTGATTGAGGCATTGCGCGAGTGCAGCGCCGCTGCCGAACCGTTCGGCATCCAGCTGGCGCTCGAACCGATCAACCGCTACGAGACGACGCTCGTCAACAACGCGGCGCAGGGCCTGGAATTGAT
>CAYGWJ010000342.1:0-3520 GCA_964353405.1 uncultured Anaerolineae bacterium | reverse complement strand
GTAGGTAGAAGGTCGTACGATGCGGGCGTAGCTCAGGTGGTAGAGCGTCTGCCTTCCAAGCAGAATGTCGCGGGTCCGAGTCCCGTCGCCCGCTCCAAAACAAGACCACTTGCTGGATCGCCAGAGTCAGACAAGTGGTCTTCTATTTCCGCCGGCTAGGGCCGGACGTGCCCCGCGCCGATAATGACCCACTTGTACGTGGTCAACTCGCGCAGACCCATCGGCCCTCGGGCGTGCAGGCGTTGCGTGGAAATGGCGACCTCTGCGCCCAGGCCGAATTCCCCTCCATCGGTAAAGCGTGTGCTGGCGTTGACGTACACCGCGGCCGAGTCTACCTCGGCGATAAAGCGCGCGGTGTGCGTGTCGTTGCCGGTCAGGATGCCGTCCGAATGGCCGGTGCTATGCGCCATGATGTGCATGATCGCCTCGTCCAGGCTATCCACTACCTTGATGCCAAGGATCAGCGCAAGCCACTCGGTGTCAAAATCGTTGGGGCCGGCCGGAGCGACACGAGAATCGGCTGGGAGAAAGGGTTGCGCCGAGGCGTCTGCGCGGCAAGTGACGCCGGCTGCGCCGAGGTGATTTACCAGGCGGGGGAGAAATCCGGCGGCGACGGCCCGATGGACCAGCGCGGTATCCAGCGCATTGCACACCGTCGGCCGCTGGACCTTGGCATTGTAGATCACGTTCAACGCAGCGTCGAGGTCGGCGGACTCGTCCACGAACAAATGGCAAATGCCGATGCCACCCGTGATGACCGGGATGTGGCTGTGCTCGCGGCAAAACTGGTGCAGGCCGGCGCCGCCGCGAGGGATAATCATATCCACGTATTCGTCCAGAGCCAAGAGTTCGGTCACGCGGGCGCGGTCGGCGTCGTCCACGAACTGGACCGCGTCGGCGGGGAGATGCGCCTCCGTCAGCGCGCGTTGGATCACGGCCACCAGCGCGCGGTTCGAGTTCAGCGTTTCGCTCCCGCCCCGCAGGATGACGGCATTGCCGGTTTTCAATGCCAGCCCGGCCACGTCCACGGTGACGTTGGGGCGCGCTTCGTAAATCACGCCGAGAACGCCGATGGGCACGCGCTGTTTGTAGAGCGCTAAACCATTGGGCCGGGTCGCCGCATCGAATTTTTCGCCCACCGGGTCGGGCAACGCCGCCACATTCCGCACATCAGATGCCATAGCCGCCAGACGCGCTTCGTTCAGCGTCAGGCGGTCGAGCATGGCCGGGGAGAGCTGATCGGCTTGCGCCGCAGCCATGTCCCTTGCGTTGGCGGTCAGAATTTCGGCGCGGTCGGCCATCAACCGATCGGCCAGGGCGACAAGCGCAGCGTTCTTTTGATTGGCGGACGCGCGCGCCAGGGGACGAGCCGCGGCTCGCGCTCTCTGGCCCATCTCTTTCATGGACATCGGGTCACCTCTTCACAACAACACCAGGTCGTTGCGATGAATTACCTCATCGCCATAAGTGTAGCCGAGCGTGGCTTCGATCTCTGTGGATTGGCGGCCACGAATGCGAGCCAGGTCGTCGGAACAGTAGTTGGCGATGCCGCGCGCGATTTCTCGGCCGGCGGCGTTCATCACCTGAATCGTATCGCCGCGCTCAAAAGCTCCCTCGACAGCCGTCATGCCGACGGGAAGCAAGCTGCCGCAGTGCCGCAGCGCTAGAGCCGCGCCGTCGTCTACCCTTGCGTAACCCGGCGCGCGCCCGCCCGCCAAGATGTAGCGTTTGCGGCTCTCGACTGACGTAGCGACCGGCTGAAACCACGTCCCCAGTTTTTCTCCTGCCACAAGGCGCGTCAATACACCTGGCTCACTGCCACGGGCGATAACGACCGTCGCCCCCGAGCGCCGGGCGAGGTCGGCCGCTTGCAGCTTGGTGACCATTCCACCTGTGCCCAGACTGCTGGCTGTTCTACCCGCTGCCTGCCACAGGGCGGGGGGAATGTCCGGCCCGGTCACGTCGGTCACCAATCGCGCCGTCGGGTCGAGCGCTGGATTGGCTGTGAACAGGCCAGCCTGGTCGGTCAACAGCACGAGCAAATCGGCGTCAATCAAGTTGGCCACGAGCGCGGAGAGATTGTCGTTATCGCCCACGCGGATTTCCTCGGTGGCGACGGTGTCATTCTCGTTGACGATGGGGATGATGCCGTGTCCCAACAGCGCCGTCAGCGTGTTGCGCGAGTTCAGGTAACGGCGGCGGTCGTCGAGGTCGGCGCGCGTCAGGAGCACCTGGGCGATCGTCAGGCCATACAGTCCAAAGATTTGCTCGTACAGCGCCATGAGGCGGGGTTGGCCGACGGCCGCCAGCATTTGCTTGGCCGGCATATCCTTGGGCAACTGCGGGAAACCTAATCGCTCGCGTCCGGCCGCCATCGCGCCAGAGGTTACCACGATGATGTCATTTGAATCGGAGCGCAACTGCGCCACCTGCCGGGCGATTTCCACCAGGCGCGGCGGAGCGAGGCGCGGCGTCCCGGCGGTGAGGGTGGACGTGCCGCATTTGACGACAAGGCGATGGAAAGTCATCATACTCGTATTGTAATCCAACCCTGGTGACAACACAATACGGCAATCGTCACGGCATAAGCCTGCCAAGCATCACTTCCCCCCACGACCAATTTGCGCTAAACTATGCGCGATATCCAAAAAGCCATCAGCAATCCGGAGGTTGCCATGTTAGTCCGTGAGAGAATGATCCCGACTCCTTCGACCTGCGCGCCCGACCTGTCCGTGACGGAAGCGCTGCGTTTCATGAAGGAAAAGAAAATCCGCCGCCTGCCCGTGCTCGACAGTCACGGCCAGCTCGTCGGCATTGTGTCCGACAAGGACCTGCTCTACGCCTCGCCTTCGCCCGTGAGTTCGCTCAGCGTGTGGGAGATGAATTACCTGCTCGCCAAGCTCAAGGTCGAAGAAGTGATGACGCGCCAGGTCATCACCGTGACCGAGGACACGCCGCTGGAAGATGCCGCGCGCATCATGGCCGACAACAAGATCGGCGGTCTGCCTGTGATGCGGGATGAGACGATGGTGGGTATCATCACCGAGACCGACGTGTTCAACACGTTCCTCGAATTGCTCGGTGCGCGCCAGCCGGGTGTGCGCGTGACGGCCCTCATCGCCGGCGCAAAAGGCACGCTCGCCAAGATCACCAATGCCATCTTTGGCGCGGGCGGTGACATCGTGGCGTTCACCCAGTCCAAAGACGCCTCGCAGACGCGCTGGGAAGTGACGTTCAAAGTGGAAGACGTGAGCAAGGACAAGCTGGTCGAGGCGCTCAAGCCTGTGGTGCAAGTGATCCTGGACGTGCGCGAAGGGTAAAAATGTAGAGACCGGACCGGTTGCCGAAACCTGCCAGGTCCGGCGTTTGACAAACCGACGTGGTGATTACCCACAAGTCTGTCATTGCGAGAATTCATATCGCCGGGTGGCGATATGCCAGGGTAGAGAAACTCGCGCCATAGTGTCATTCTGAGGCCGAAGGCCGAAGAATCTCTGCCTTGCGAGGTAGAGACCCTTCA
>CAYGWJ010000341.1:0-4117 GCA_964353405.1 uncultured Anaerolineae bacterium | reverse complement strand
CGCTCTCCAATGCCTGTCGCCGGCTGTCATTCTGAGCGCGAAGCGCGAAGAATCTCTAGCGCCGGGCTGAGATTCTTCGCCCCTTCGGGGCTCAGAATGACAAAACTGGGTGACGGCAGGTTTTATGAGAAAGCCGTGCCTACTCATCCGTGTATCCGTGCCAAAATCCGCGTCGTGCAAGGGTGACTGTCAAGTGTAACATTGTAACATTGTCGAGTTACTCACCTCTTATCGGACTCCCGAACTTGTTCGAGCCACTGCCTCAACAACCTGAGGACTCTACATAGTTGTGGATAGTCACCAGCTCTTTTGACATTTGAAATTTGAGATTCGTTATTTCCCCACACGTAGTTGTGGACTCCACATAGTTGTGGATGGTCACCAGCTCTTTTGACATTTGAAATTTGAGATTTGTTATTTTTCCCCACGCCCGGTCCACCCAAATTCCCAGGAACCATTATAATAATGCCAACCCTTCCACACCCGCAGGAGACAGACCCATGGACGACGAACAAGAAATCTGGAGCGTGCTGCGCCGTCACCTCGACAGCATCTTTGCCGGCGACCCCAAGACCTACGCCGAAACCACCGCTGAAGATTTGTCGTTGTACGAATGGTGGGTCACCCCCCACCGGCAAGACGGCCTCGACTTTCACAAATTCATGATTGACAACCGCTGGTCCGGCGCAGGCGACCAGTGGCGCTACGACCTGCTCGAAAAACGCTGCCAGCGTTACGGTAGCCATGATGTAGCCGTCGCCATCGTCAGCTACACCTTCATGCTCAGCCTCGCCACCCCGGCCGGCGTCCAGCACCAGACCCACAACGAATCGCGCGTGCTCGTCAAGCAGGATGGCGTCTGGAAGGTCGTCCACGTCCACAAATCGCCCGCGCACAAACTGCCCCGCGAGCCGTGAGGAGGCGTGCGTTTCCTGGCTATGGCCAACTCGCCGGGGAACGACTCGCCAGCCACGGCTGGTTTTCCAGCCTGCGAAGGCAGGCTTCGTTGCTGTTGCAGCCGCGAAGCGTGCAATCGCCGAACGTGCCGTCGAGCCGCACCCGAATCAGCCCGGCCTGAAACGGCCAGTGACACCCTGCAAGAGCACCCGTGCCTCCTGCCTCTTGCCTCCTGCTTGCGTCCCCGGCCAAAACAGGTACAATCGGCCCATCTTATCTCCCTTGATCCGGAGCAGACCATGGCCCAGTTGATTCGAGACGAAATCGCCGCCCTCATCCGCGCTGGCATCCGGGCCGCGCAGGCCGCGGGCGACCTGCCCCCGTTCGACCTGCCCCAGATCCCGGTCGAGCGTCCCAAGGTGGCCGCGCATGGCGACTATTCCACCGGCGTTTCGATGGGGCTGGCCCGCTTTGCCAAGACAAAACCCATCGAGATCGCGCAGCGCATCGCCGCGCATCTGCCGGTCGTCAGCATGGTCAGCCAGGTCCAAACCGTTGCGCCCGGCTATATCAACTTTACGCTGTCCGATGCGTGGCTGGCCAGCCAGGTCGAAGCGATTCTGGCGCAGGGCGAAGCCTGGGGCAGCGTGGACATGGGTCACCTTCTGCGGGCGCAGGTCGAGTTTGTCAGCGCCAATCCCACCGGCCCGCTCACCGTCGGCTCGGCGCGCAACGCCGCCATTGGCGATGCGCTGGCAAACGTCTTGAGCGCGGCCGGCTATGACGTCGAGCGGGAATACTATGTGAACGATGCCGGCAGCAAAATTAAAAAGTTCGGCCAGACCGTCTATGCGCGCTATGCACAGGCCATCCGGTACGACGAGCCGCTGCCGGAAGAATATTACCCCGGCCAATTCCTGATTGACATGGGGCGGCAAATCGCGGCCGAACATGGCGAAAAGTTTTTGCACCTGCCGCGCGAGCAAGCCGTGGACGAGCTCACCCGCATGGGCATCGAGCTGACACTGGCCGATGTCCGTGACACGCTCGCGCGCATGAATGTCCACATGGACACGTGGTTCTCTGAAAAGAGCCTCTACACCAGTGGCCTGTTCGACCGCGTGTTCAAGATGCTGCAAGACAAGGGGTTGACGGTGGAAAGGGACGGTGCGGTGTGGTTTGCCGCGCAGGAACTCGGCGAGGATAAAGACGCGGTGCTCATCCGCTCCGCCGATGTCATCGCCGATCCAGAAGACCGGCCCACGTACCTGGCCTCGGACGCGCCCTACGTCTGGAACAAACTGGCCGAGCGCAAGTTCGACAAGGCGATCTATATCTGGGGCGCGGACCATCACGGCGACAAGCCGCGCGTGCTGGCCATCGCTCGCGCGCTGGGACTGGACCCCAGCAATGTCGTCATCATCCTGTACCAGCTCGTCACCCTCAAGCGCGGCGGCGAGCTTGTCCGGATGTCCAAGAGCAGCGGCGAGTTTATCACCTTGCGCGAGGTCGTGGACGAAGTCGGCTCGGACGCGATCCGCTTTATGCTGCTCACGCGCACCGCCGACAGCGCAATGGACTTTGATCTCAAGCTGGCCAAGGAGCAGTCGTCCGAAAACCCGGTCTACTATGTCCAATACGCCCACGCCCGCATCGCCAGCATTCTAAAGAAAGCTAAAGCCGAGGGCTTTAGCGCAGAGGGCGGTGACGTCTCCCTCCTCACTTTTCCCGGTGACCTGGCCCTCATCCGCAAGATGCTAGAGCTGCGCGAAATCATCGCCAAATGTGCCACGGATCTCACGCCGCATCACCTGCCGCATTACGCCCAGGACCTGGCAGCCACCTTCCACGCCTTTTACCGCGACTGCCGCGTGGTGTCGTCGCTGCCGGAAGATGCCGGCCTCACGTGCGCGCGGCTCAAGCTGGTGCTGGCCGCCAAGCTCATCCTCGCGCGGACGCTTCACCTCATGGGCATGAATGCGCCGGAGAGCATGTAAAAGCAAATGCCAAATATCAAATATCAATTGTCAAAAGAGAAAGAGGAAATGTGAGTATTCAGCCCGATCACTGGATTCGCAAGATGGCGCTCGAGCACAAGATGATTGATCCGTTCATAGATAGCCAGGTGCGCAACGGCACGATCTCTTATGGACTGTCGTCCTATGGCTATGACATCCGCGTGTCCGACGAGTTCAAGATTTTTACCAACGTCCATTCGGCCATCGTTGACCCCAAGCACTTTGATCCGAAATCGTTCGTGGACTTGCAAGGCGAGGTGTGCCTCATCCCGCCCAACTCGTTCGCGCTCAGCCGCACCGTCGAATATTTCCGCATCCCGCGCAACGTGCTCACCCTCTGCGTCGGCAAGTCCACCTACGCGCGGTGCGGCATCATTGTGAACGTAACGCCATTTGAGCCTGAATGGGAAGGCTATGTCACGCTCGAGATTTCCAACACCACCCCCCTGCCCGCTCGCATCTATGCCAACGAAGGCATCGCGCAGGTCCTGTTCTTTGTCGCAGACCAGGAGTGCGACCTCAGCTACGCCGACAAGAAAGGCAAATACCAGGGCCAGCACTCGATCACCCTTCCGCGTTTGGGCTAATTGTTGTACAATAGTAAGATAGTGAGATAGCGAGATAGTGAGATAGCGAGATAGTGAGATAGTGCCATAGTAAGATAGTGCGATAGTTGAGAGGTCTGGCCGGGCAAGTCTCGCACTAACGAACGACCGAACTAGCACACTGCCGGAGAACCCCGTAGCATAGGGCCTTGTGCCCGTCGTTTTCACGCCCATAATGGGCTAAACTACGTCTCTCCGACAGGCTGCTAGCACACTAAAAACTAAACCGGGCGAATAGCTCAGCTGGTTAGAGCGCTTCTCTTACAAAGAAGAGGTCGCGGGTCCGAGTCCTGCTTCGCCCACTGACTGTCATTCTGAGCCGCGCAGCGGCGAAGAATCTCTGTGCTGCCAAGCAGCCACGACTGTCATTCTGAGCCGCCCAGCGGCGAAGAATCTCCGTGCTGCCAAGCAGCCACGACTGTCATTCTGAGCCGCCCAGCGGCGAAGAATCTCCGTGCTGCCAAGCAGCCACGACTGTCATTCTGAGCCGCGCAGCGGCGAAGAATCTCCGTGCTGCCAGGCAGCCACGACTGTCATTCTGAGCCGCGCAGCGGCGAAGAATCTCTGTGCTGCCAGGCAGCCACGACTGTCATTCTG
>CAYGWJ010000340.1:0-5040 GCA_964353405.1 uncultured Anaerolineae bacterium | reverse complement strand
TTTTCGGCCAAAACCGGCTAAAGCCTAGACTCCAAAACGTCTCTCCGACAGACTGCTAGGAGACTGCTGAAAAAGCCATCTTTTTACCGCCGAGGTCGCTGAGGACGCCGAGTTTTATTAGGTTTTCTCTGCGCTCTTTGCGTTCTCTGCGGCGAAAGAGGGGGTTTTTCATCACTCTCCTAGGGCCTTGTGTGTTCGTAGAGAAACGGTTTGCGCCATGAACCTCCAAGAATGGTTCGCCCACTATATTCCTCAAATCGAAACCGAGCTGCGCGCGTGTCTGTCGTCGCCCGATTCCGCGCTGAGCGGCTATTACGGGATGCTTGCCTATCACCTGGGCTGGGCTGACGAACATTTCATGCCGGCACAGGTCAACGCTGGCAAACGCATCCGCCCGATGCTGTGTGTCCTCGCGTGCCAGGCCGCGCAAGGCGATCCAGCGCAAGCCGTTCCCGCGGCCGCAGGCGTCGAGCTGCTGCACAACTTTTCACTCATCCACGACGACATTGAAGACCACAGCCCCACGCGGCGCGGGCGACCTTCGGTGTGGGCCCTGTGGGGTGTGCCACAGGCGATCAATTCCGGCGATGGTATGTTCACCCTTGCGCACCTGGCGATGGATCGCCTGCGCCGCCGCGGTGTGCCAGGCGACCGCCTGATGGATGTGCGAGAGGTGTTCGACCACGCCTGCCTCTCGTTGACATATGGGCAATACCTCGACATCGCTTTCGAGTCACGCGAGCGGGTGAGCGTGGACGAGTACCTGCACATGATCTCGGGCAAGACGGCGGCCCTCATCGGCGCCTCTGCCGCCATGGGCGCGATATTGGCCGGACGCGACGCGAACACCGTCGCGCACTATGAGACCTTCGGGCGAGAGCTGGGTCTGGCGTTCCAGATAGAAGATGACGTCTTGGGCATCTGGGGCCACGAGGCGCTCACGGGCAAGTCGGCGGAAAGCGATGTCGCCACGCGCAAGAAATCACTGCCCGCCGTTTACGCGCTGGAACGCAGCGAAAAACTGCGCACGCTCTACGCCGCGCGTGAGGTGGATGTGCCCGCCGCCATCGCGGAGATGGACGCCGTCGGCGCGCGGACGTTTGCCGGGCAGGCCGCGCGCGAGCATCACGAGCGCGCGATGGAAGGGTTGCACGCCAGCGGTGCATCCGGCGATGCGAGCCAGGCGTTATTCGAGTTGGCGGAGAGTTTATTGGGACGAGCGGCATAATGGACTCTCATCTGCCAGGTCTGCTCTTCACCTTGCCATGGGTGGTGGGCTTTTCGCTGTTCAATTTGCTGTTCAATTCGCTGTTCAATTCGCTGTTCAATTCGCTGTTCAATTCGCTGTTCAATTCGCTGTTCAATTCGCTGTTCAATTCGCTGTTCAATTCGCTGTTCAATTCGCTGTTCAATTCGCTGTTCAATTCGCTGTTCAAAATGTGGTAGAATTGTCACAGGCCATTCGAGTTGGTCATAAGGGAGAAAACAAGCATGGGCCACACCATTGTGCTGCAAGTGCCAGAAAACCTATACGAGGCGATTCGTTCAGAGGCGGTCAAACACGGACAGACGCCGGACAAACTCGCCGCACAGTGGCTGGACGAGGCTGTTCGCCGCGTGCAATCCGCCGAACAAGACCCGCTGATAAAGCTATTCGGGACAATTCAAGCCGACGTTGCCAATGTAGCCGAACAGCACGACCGCTACATCAGCCAGTCGTTGTTTCGAGAACTGCGCGATGGCGAATAACCAGGTCTTGATTGACACAGCAGGCTGGGCTTGCCTGTTTGTGCAGACAGAAAAGCATCATCTCACCGCGCGAGCCTGGTTTGACGAATGGTTCAAACCGGGCGCCGTGATGGTCACCACCAACTATATTTTGACCGAGTTAGTCGCTTTGTTGACCAGTCCTTTGCGTGTGGCGCGAGCGCAACAGTTCCGTTACATTGACACGATCAGGTCCGCTCCCTATGTGGAGGTCCTCCACGTTGGTCCTGATTTCGATGAGGAGGCTTGGGCACTGCTAAAAGCTCACCCCGATAAAGATTGGTCGTTGGTGGATGCCACCAGCTTTGTGATCATGAACGAACGTGGCATTACTCAAGCGTTGACAACTGATCGTCATTTCGAGCAGGCTGGATTCATCCGCTTGCTCAAGTCGTGACCGCGCCTTTGCTTCGCGCTTCCATAACAGACTCGGCTCTCCCTGGCATCATCCTTGCCACAGCCATCCTGTCTGTGTGGACGAACTGCCTCGATCCGACGACGGAGTGGCTCAATCGCTTGATTCCGCAACCTCTCGGCCTGTCGCGCTATGTTGGCTCTGGCAGCAAAGCCGGATACGCCTTGCTGCTGACGATGTCGGCCCCATGGAGCATCGGGCCTGGACTGCTCATCACGGTCGGCGCGCTGCAGGACGTGCCACAGGAACGGTATGGGGATACAAAAGCTCTGGACCATACCCGATAACCCACCGCCTGACCCGGATTGTTTTGTCATTCCCTCTTACGCCCTGCGGGATCGCTCCCGGCCCACCCGACCCACCATCGCACAGATTGAGCTGGCCTACGAGTGGTGGAAGAAATTCCCGCGCGCCAGGCTCATCATGTCCACGGGCGACAACCAGTGGCTAGGCGTGACGAATGCGGAAGTGATGGTCGAGTATGCCGCTCGCCTGGGAATTCCCCGCCAAAATCTCGTGAAAGAAGATCGTTCGCGCAACACGCATGAGAATTTGCGCTACTCGATGGATCTAATCGAGCAAAAAGGCTTGCAGCGGCCCACGCTGGTCACACTAGATCTGTATACGAGACGCGCCGTAGCGACGGCGAGGAAATTGGGTTGGGGAGATTTCTACTGGCTTTCGGTGTATTCAAAAGGTGAGCCCGCTTACGGATACAAGTGGCTCCAAACGCACTCGCGATTCACCATTTTCTGCTACGAGGTCGCCGCGATGATTTACAGCAAGCTGGTGGGATGGGTGTGAGCCATCTCAATAAACTATCTCTTCAACTTCGGCGAGTTCAATTTCCAGGTCGAGTTCCACGTCGCCTTCGTCGCCTGTGCCGGCGGCGACGCCCCGGTCGCACAGTGATCGGTACGTGCAGTATTTGCAGCGCATGTCTTCGTTCGTCTTGGGCCACTCGGCCTCCGTGCACGCGGCGATTTCGTCCGCGAGGCGGGTGAGCAACGCGGCATCCTCTGCATGCTGTGTCGAATCGTAAGGCAGCACCTCTAGCTCGGCAGGAAATTCCGCGAACCAATACACCAAAGAGACTTGCTCCGGCTCGATGGGGTGCCCGCCATTAAGCGCAGCTCCCGCTTCGACCAACACATAGCGATACACGCGCGTCTGCATCCGCGCGGCAAGCTGCGCGCGGGTCGGGCGCTTGCGCTCGGTCTTCCAATCCACGATCACAGCGCGGCGGCCCGGCTCGAGCGCGACCAGGTCATACTTGGCAGACAGCCGGTGTTCGCCGAGCGGTGTGGTGAGCGTCATCTCTGCCCGCCGCAGCGCCGACGGCAAATCCTTCGGCGGAACGTAGAGATAGTTCCGCCACCACCTGGCCAGTTCCGCGTCTTGCGCGGACGCCGTGATTTGCTCGACGGGCACGCCCACCGTATGACGCTGCGCCATCTGGTGAAAGCGGCGGCCCAGTTCGGCCAGATGCTCGCGCTCGATGAGTGGCTCACTTTCCACGGCGGGCCAGGGCTGGTCGAGCACGTAGCGCAACTGGAACCGGCGTGGGCAGTCCAGATAGTCTTGCAGGCTGGATTGGGTGAATTGGAATCGCTCAGGCAAGCTCATGCGTTACACTTCCCCGGTGGAGACTCATGGCTCAATTTCAGCGACCGATTCTACAACGTGTGTGGGCTGGTAAGGATAGCGGCTCACCGCTTCGCGGTGTGTGACGCCGCTCAAGACCAAAACAGTCTCCATCCCGCTCTCCACCCCGGCGACAATATCGGTATCCATCCGGTCGCCGATCATCACCGTGTCTTCCGAGTGGACGCCCAGGTAGTTGATGGCCGTGCGCATCATCAACGGGTTAGGTTTGCCGACGAAAAAGGGGCTTGTGCCAGTGGCCCTTTCGATGAGAGCCGCCATCGCGCCGCAGGCTGGCACCAGGCCCTTTTCTGATGGCCCGTTGGGGTCAGGGTTGGTGGCAATAAAGTGTGCACCCTCGGCGATCAGCCGGATGCCTTTGGTGATCTGGGCCAGGTTGTAGCTGTAGGTTTCGCCGAGCACAACATAATCGGGATGGTCATCGGTGATGACATAGCCTACACCGTGGATGGCTTCGGTCAGCCCGCTCTCGCCGATCACAAAGGCTACCCCGTCAGGCTTTTGCGCCTGCAGGAAACGGGCGGTCGCCATAGCGGAGGTGAAGAGGCGCTCGGCCGGGATGTCCAGGCCGGTTGTCTGCAGCCGGTGGGCCAGATCCCCCGGCGTGTAGACCGGGTTATTGGTCAGCACCAGGTATTTTGCCCCGCGTGCTTTGAGCCGTTCGAGAAACTGGTCGGCGCCGGGGATGATGGTGCGCCCGCTGACGAGCACACCGTCCATGTCTATGAGATAGTTCTTGGGGGGTTGCATAGGCTGAAATGTGACCTTTCTTTGTTGAATCAGAGCGCGTCATGCGCCGCATCCCGGCACAGCACTGGATCAACGGCAGGCCAGGGTTGGTCGAACACATAACGCAACTGAAATCGGTGCGAGCAGTCAAGATAGTCTTGCAGGCTGGATTGGTTAAAAGAAAATGATGTGTTCACATCCATCTATTCATCCTACAGCTCCAAACCGGTTGCGATAGTCTCTTTGTGCTGCTTGCTTCACTTGCTCAAGCAAAGGTGGAAGCCGTTGAGTGTGGCTTATAAAGTGTACACTTTTGCGCGCTCTAGCGTAACCGTTGCGCAACCAGGACTCAAGTCGTCTCTGGCCGCAAGAAATCCAAACTCTTGAAGAATGGCAACACATGCTGAAACGCGACTTGCCCCGACAGGAGCAGGAGTGCACCGGTATACGGGCCGAGTTCATCA
>CAYGWJ010000339.1:0-10682 GCA_964353405.1 uncultured Anaerolineae bacterium | reverse complement strand
AGGATGTGGAGCGCGGGATGGTGTTGGCCAAGCCGGGCAGCATCAAGCCGCACACCGAGTTTGACGCCGAAGTGTACGTGTTGAAGAAGGACGAAGGCGGGCGGCACAAGGCGTTCTTCCCGGGGTATCGGCCGCAGTTCTACATTCACACGATGGATGTGACGGGCGAGATTACGTTGCCGGCGGGCGTGGAGATGGTGTTGCCGGGCGACAACGTGAATATGCACGTCAAGCTGATTGCGCCGGTGGCGTTGGAAGCCGGGTCGCGCTTTGCGATTCGCGAAGGTGGGTTGACCGTCGGCTCGGGCGTCATCACCAAGATTACCGACTAGTAGGTCAGGTTTCCAAACCTGACAAGGTCAGGTTTCCAAACCTGACAAGGTCTGAGTAGGTCAGGTTTCCAAAACCTGACAGTCTGAGAGAGAACTATGGCGAAACAAAAGATACGCATCCGCTTGAAGGCTTACGATCATCGTGTGCTCGACCAGTCCGCGCAGCGGATCGTCGAGACGGCCGAGCGCACTGGCGCGACCGTAGTGGGCCCGGTGCCCATGCCCACGCGCATCGAGAAATTCACTGTGCGCCGCTCGGCGTTCATTGACAAGGATAGCCACGAGCATTTTGAGATCCGCACCCACAAGCGCCTGATCGAAGTCGTGGACCCGGACTCTAAGACGATTGACACGCTGATGCGCCTGAATCTTCCGGCGGGCGTTGACATTGAGATCAAACTCTAAATTGTCAATTATCAATTATCAATTATCAATTGGCAATTGGTAATTGGCAATTGATAATTTGAAATTGATCGGAGAGAACATGAAAGGCATCCTGGGCAAAAAAGCGGGGATGACCCAGATCTTTGACGAGAAGGGCGAGATCGTCCCGGTGACGGTGATCGAAGCCGGGCCCTGTTACGTCGCACAAATCAAGACCGAGGACAAAGACGGCTACAAGGCTATGCAGCTGGGCTTGGGCGAAGTCAAAGAAAAGCGCCTCTCGAGCGGCGAGCGCGGCCACCTGGGCTTGCTCAAGGTGAGCGAAAAGCATCCCAAGCGCCGCGAGCTGCAAAACGTCCCGGCGATGCGTCACCTGCGCGAATTCCGCATCAAGGGCGACGAAGGCTACGCGGAAGGCCAAAAGATCATGGCGGATATTTTTGCCGTGGGCGATCACGTAGACGTCCTCGGCACGTCCAAAGGCAAAGGCTTTGCCGGCAACGTCAAACGCCACCACTTTGCGGGCGGCCCGCGCACGCACGGCCAGTCTGACCGACAGCGCACGTCCGGCTCGATTGCGCCGACGACATCGCCCGGTCGCGTTCACAAGGGCAAGCGCATGGCCGGCCACATGGGTGACGTGCGGGTGACGGCCCAGAATCTGACAGTCGTGATGGTGGACGCGGAGCGCAACTTGATTGCGGTGCGCGGCCCTGTCCCCGGCGCAACGGGCAGTCTGGTGATGGTGAAGCAGGCGCGGAAGGGGTAGTGGCGATGAAAGTACCTGTGAAGAACATGGCCGGCGAGAACGTCGGTGAAGTCGAGTTGCCAAAAGTCATTTTCGAAGTTGAACCCAATACGGCGCTGATGCATCAGGCGTTGATGCGCCAGCTGGCGAATGCACGCCAAGGCAATGCCCAGACCAAGACGCGTGGTGAAGTGAATGGCTCCACCAGGAAGATGTGGAAGCAAAAGGGCACCGGCCACGCTCGCCAGGGTAGCCGCAAGGCGCCGCATTGGCGCAAGGGCGGCACCGTGTTTGGTCCGCATCCGCGCAGCTATGCTCAGGTCATGCCGCAAAAGATGCGCCGCGCCGCGCTGCGCAGCGCGCTTTCCGTCAAGGCCAGGGCCTTGCAGATTATTGTGCTGGACAAGCTGGAGATGGACATGCCCAGGACCAAAACGCTTTCGGCGGTGCTGGATGCGCTGGCAATTCCTTCTTCGGCGCTGGTGCTCTTGCCGGAAAAGAACGAGAACGTGGAAAAGTCGGCGCGCAATCTGCCCGACGTCAAGTACCTGCGCGCACAATATCTCAACATCCGCGACCTGTTCGGGTATGAGACGGTGGTGATGCCGATGGGCGCGCTGCAAGTCATCCAAGGGATTCTGGGGTAGGAGCGAAGCGATGCATCTCTATCAAGTCTTGAAGCGCCCGCTCATTACCGAAAAGGCCAACCGGCTTGGCGAACTCGCACAGCCGCAATACGCCTTCGAGGTGGACAGCCGCGCGAACAAAATGCAGGTCAAAGAGGCCGTCGAGCAGATTTTCAATGTCACGGTCCAAGAAGTGCGAGTCATGAACGTGGCCGCCCACCGCAGCCGCAATCCGCGCAGCCGCATCATGGGCAAAAAGGCTCAGCAAAAAGTCCGAAAGCCGGGCTGGAAGAAAGCCATTGTCAAGCTGGCTGAAGGTCAGCGGCTGGAACTCTTTGAGGGAGTCTAGGCATGGGGATTCGTAAATACAAGCCGACCTCGCCGGGCCGCCGCGGCATGAGCGGCGATACGTTCGAGGACATTACCAAGGATACGCCGGAACGCAGCTTGATTGTCGAACTCCGCAAGAGCGGAGGCCGGAACGCTCAGGGCAGGATCACGGTTCGCCATCGAGGCGGCGGCAGCGCGCGGCAATACCGCAAGATTGATTTCAAGCGCGACAAGCATGGCATCCCGGCCAAGGTCGTCGCTATCGAGTACGACCCGAACCGCTCGGCGCGCATTGCTCTGCTGACGTATGCCGACGGCGAGAAGCGCTACATCATTGCGCCGTTGAGCCTGCGCGTGGGTGACAGCGTCGTGAGCGGCCCGAACGCCGAAGTGCGCCTGGGCAACTGCCTGCCGCTGGAAAACATGCCGCTCGGCACGGTGGTTCACTGCGTCGAGTACCGGCTGGGTCAGGGCGCGCAGATGGCTCGCTCGGCGGGCAGCAGCGTCCAGTTGCTGGCGAAGGAAGGCGATTACGCCACGCTGCGTCTGCCTTCAGGCGAGATGCGCAAAGTCCGTCAGAACTGTTACGCGGTCGTCGGACAGGTCGGCAATATTGACCACAGTAACATCAAGCTGGGCAAGGCTGGCCGCAAGCGGCATCTGGGCATCCGACCGACCGTGCGCGGCAGCGCCATGTCTCCGCGCGACCACCCGCATGGCGGCGGCGAAGGCCGCCAGCCCATCGGTAAGCCGGGGCCGCGCAGCCCGTGGGGCAAGCCCACGTTGGGCAAAAAGACGCGCAACAACAAGCGCAGCGATCAGTTCATTGTCCGGCGCCGCAGCAAGAAGCGACGGTAGGAGTGTAGCGATGTCGAGATCACTCAAGAAAGGGCCGTTCATTCAGCCCAAGCTGTTGAAGCGAATCGAAATGATGAATCAGGCGGGCGATAAAAAAGTCATTCGCACCTGGTCGCGCGCCAGCACTATCTTCCCGCAGATGGTCGGGCACACCATCGCCGTGCACGATGGCCGCCGCCACGTTCCGATTTACATCACGGAGAACATGGTCGGCCACAAGCTGGGCGAGTTTGCCCCGACACGCACCTATCGCGGCCACTCGACCAAGGAAAAAGCGACCAAGGTCGAAGGCGCGGCGGCTTAGCGAGGTAAATGACCATGCCGAATTCTGTGCGTGCTATGACTCGATTCGTTCCCATGTCGCCCCGCAAGGTGCGACTGGTGGTTGATACGGTGCGCGGTTTGGGCGCCAACGAAGCGCTGGCCGTGCTCAAGTTCATGCCCAAGGCAGCCGCCGGGCCCGTGTCCAAGGCTATTCGCTCCGCGATTGCCAATGCCGAAGAAAACCAGGGCTGGACGCGCGACGACCTGTACGTGTCCGAGATCAAGGCCGACGAAGGCCCGCGCCGCCAGTGGCGACGTTTTGGCGCGCGTGGCCGCTTCAAGCCGATTCTCAGGCGTTCGTCCCACATTACCGTCGTTCTGACCGAGCGTGAGTAGGTATCCGGCTTAATCCGGAGGAGGATCGCAATTGGGTAGAAAAGTTCATCCTTACGGCTTCAGGCTCAAAATCATCCGCGACTGGCAGGCTCGTTGGTATGCCAAGAAAGGGCCGCAGTACGCCGGCTTGCTGATAGAAGATCTCAAGCTCCGCGCGTTCGTGCAGAAAGAGGTCGGCCATGCCGGCGTCTCTAAAGTGGACATTGAGCGATTCCCGAACCAGGTCATTGTGACTATCCACACGGCCAAGCCCGGCATCATCATCGGGCGCAAGGGTGTGGCGGTCAAGGTTTTGCGCGAGCAGCTCGAAAAGCTGACCAACAAAAAGGTCAAGCTCGAAGTTGAAGAAGTGGAAAAGCCGGACATGGAAGCGGCGCTGGTAGCCGATAACATCGCACAACAGTTGGAGCGCCGTATCAGCCACAGCCGCGCGATGAAGCGCGCCGTTCAGCAGGCTATGCGCCTGGGCGCGGGCGGCATCAAGATCATCTGCGCCGGCCGCCTGGCCGGGTCGGAAATGGCCCGCCGCGAAACCGTGATGGAAGGCCGCGTGCCGCGCAGCACGCTGCGCGCCGACATTGACTTTGCCCGCTCCGAGGCGCTGACGACTTATGGCCGTATCGGGGTGAAGGTGTGGATCTACAAGGGCGAGATCTTGCCGGAAGCAAAAGCGGAAGAAGCCGCCGCCTAAGAAATTTCAAATTTCAAATGCAAATTTCAAAATGCGGGCCAACCTTTGATATTTGACATTTGGTAGGGGCGGGGTTACCCCGCCCATACGGAGTTCTACTATGTTGATGCCAAAGCGTGTCAAATTTCGAAAGCAAATGCGCGGCCGGATGAAGGGCAAGGAAACGCGCGGCGTTGAAGTGTCGTTCGGTGAGTTCGGCCTGCAAGCACTGGAGCCGTGCTGGATGACGCAGCGCCAGATCGAAGCCGCCCGCCGCGCTGCAGTGCGCTATGGCACGCGCCGTGGCAAGTTGTGGGTGCGCATTTTCCCCGACAAGCCTGTGACACAGAAACCGGCCGAGACCCGCATGGGTAAGGGCAAGGGTGCGGTGGACCATTGGGTGGCCGTCATCCGACCGGGCCGCATCCTGTTTGAAGTGGGCGGCCTGGATGAAGCCATTGCGCGCGAAGCGCTCAGACTGGCCGCGCACAAGCTGCCTATCAAGACCCAGTTCGTGGGCCGGCGCGACATTGTCGCCAGCGGCGGCGGCGGGGAGGAATAGAGATGGACGTGCGCGAAGCGCGCGGGATGGCGACTGACGACATCCGGCGCAAGATGGATGAAACTTTCGAAGAGTTGTTCAACCTGCGCTTTCAGTACGTGATGGGGCAGCTCGAAGACCACAACCGGTTGACGGCGCTGCGCCGCGACATTGCGCGGATGAAGACGATTTTGCGCGAGCGCGAGCTGGCCGCGCAGATGGAGGGTGAGGCGGCATGAAAGAACATCGCAAACGACTGGTCGGCCGCGTGACCAGCGACAAAATGGACAAGACCGTCGTCGTGACGATCGAGCGCTTGCAGCGCCACCCGTTGTACGGCAAAGTCGTCAAGCGCGCCCGTAACTTTAAGGCGCACAATGAGAATAACGAAGCCAAGGCGGGCGACCTGGTGCGCATCGTCGAGTCGCGGCCCTTGAGCCGGGACAAGCGCTGGGTGGTGGAATCCATTCTCCGCAAGAGTGGCGCATAGGCGCGAGGTGATGCGATGATTCAACAGGAAACTCGATTGCACGTTGCCGACAACACCGGCGCCAAGGAAATTCTGTGTATTCACGTCATGGGCGGCAGCCGCCGCCGCTATGGCTACGTGGGCGACATTATTGTTGCCACTGTCAAGCAGGCGTCGCCCAACGGCTCAGTTAAAAAGAGCGAAGTGGTCAAAGCCGTTATTGTGCGAACAGCCAAGGAATACCGGCGCGCCGATGGCAGCCACATCCGCTTTGACGACAACGCGGCGGTCATTCTGGACGCCGACACGCAGAACCCGAAAGGCACGCGCATCTTTGGCCCGGTGGCCCGCGAGCTGCGTGACAAGGGATTCATGAAGATCATTTCGCTAGCGCCCGAAGTTTTGTAGGGGCTGGGCTATGTCCCAGCCCAGGAGTTTGCTGTGGCTAACATCAAAAAAGGTGACACCGTCGAGGTGGTCACTGGAGAAAACAAGGGGACGCGCGGCACGGTGCAGCGCATGCAGAGCAAGGACAACCGCGTGGTGGTTGCGGGTGTGAACATTGTGACCAAGCACCAAAAACCCCGGCAGGCGGGGCGTGGACAGGTGCGCGCCGGCAAGATCGAGTTCGAAGCGCCGATTCACCTGTCCAACGTGATGCTGGTCTGCCAGAAGTGCAACAAACCGACGCGCGTGGGCTATTTCGTCAACGAGAGCGGCGTCAAGACCCGTATCTGCAAGAATTGCCAATCCGAGATCGCCTAGGGCGGCTCAGTAGGGCAGGTTTCCATACCTGCCCCCAGCCCTGACCCACAAGGCGGTGTGAGGAGAAATTAGGAATGGCTCGACTGAGAGACCGATACAAGCAGGAAATCCTGCCCCAACTTGTCCAAGAGTTCAAGTTCAAGAACACACTGCAGGCCCCGCGCATCACCAAAGTAGTGGTGAACGTAGGTGTGGGCGAAGCCTTGACGAACGCCAAGGCGCTGGACGCAGCGGTGGGCGACATTACGAACATCACCGGCCAAAAACCCATCATCACCAAGGCGAAAAAGTCTATCGCTACGTTCAAGCTGCGCGAGGGCCGCGCCATCGGCGTCAAGGTGACACTGCGCGGCGACCGGATGTGGCAGTTCCTCGACCGGCTGTGCAATATCGCGCTGCCACGCATCCGCGACTTTCGCGGCATCGCGCCGGATGCGTTCGATGGCCGGGGAAACTATACGCTTGGGCTGCGAGAGCAAATCGCGTTTCCGGAACTCCCCTACGATAAGATTGACAAGATTCGTGGGATGGAAATCAGCATCGTCACCACGGCCCGCACCGATGAGGAAGGTCGCCGATTGCTGGAACTCGTTGGGATGCCGTTCAGGAGCTAGTATGGCAAAAAAGTCGTTGATCAATAAAGAGAGCCGCCGCAAGTACCCGAACCGCGTGCGCAATCGCTGCCGCAAGTGCGGCCGCAACCGGGGCTATATCCGCCGCTTCGCCCTGTGCCGCATTTGCTTCCGCGAGCTGGCTCTGCAAGGCATGATCCCAGGCGTTGCGAAATCGAGTTGGTAGTCGAGTGGTGCGATAGTGAGATAGTGCAATAGCGAGATAGTCAGGTCGCCGGGCAATCATCGAACCAAGAAACTATCGAACTAGTGGACTACCGAACTAGCAAACTATCGAACTGCAGGACTATTGAGGAGCGTAGTCATGAGTGTGATTGATCCTATCGCCGATATGCTGGCCCGCATCCGCAATGCGTCGGCTGTGGGGCACAATACGGTCGCTGTGCCCAATTCCAACATCAAAGCGGCGATTGCCCAGATTCTCAAAGAAGAAGGGTTTATCCAAGACTTTGAGGTGGTGACGGCGGGCCAGGCCCATCCGATCTTGCGCCTCTGGCTCAAGTACACCGGCGACCGCCGCCAGCGCAAGCCGGTCATCACGGGCATGGAGCGCGTGAGCAAACCGGGCCGCCGCGTTTACACCGGCAAGGGCGAGATTCCCTGGGTGCTTTCGGGCACGGGGGTGGCGATTCTGTCCACGCCCAAGGGTGTGCTGTCGGGCGATCAAGCTCGTCGCTTGGGCGTCGGCGGCGAAGTCCTGTGCTATGTGTGGTAGGGGGCAGAATGTCGCGTATTGGACGATTGCCAATCGCCGTGCCGTCCGGCGTTCAAGTGCAAGTTGACGGTCATCATGTGAGTGTCAAGGGAAAACGCGGCGAGATGGCCCGCGAGTTTCATCCTGACATCGAGATCAAGCTGGACGACGGCCAGGTCATCGTGACCCGCCCGAGTGATTCGCCTTCGCACCGCGCTTTGCACGGTACCACGCGCGCTCTCCTGGCGAACATGGTGAAGGGTGTGTCCGAAGGCTTTACCAAGGTTCTGCAAATCGAGGGCGTGGGCTACCGTGCCACGATGGACGGCGCCAGCCTGGTCTTTTACCTGGGTTACTCTCACCCGATCAAGGTCGAGCCGCCCGCCGGAATCAAGTTCGTGGCGGACGAAAAGGCCAAGACGGTGACGATTGAAGGCAATGACCGCGAGCAGGTCGGCCAGGTGGCGGCCAACTTGCGCAAGCTGCGCCTGCCGGAACCTTACAAGGGCAAGGGTGTGATGTACCAGGGTGAGCGCATCCGCCGCAAGGCTGGCAAGGCCGGCAAGGTCGCGTAACCCCTGGCAAGTCCACACACCTGGCAAGTCCCAGGTGCATGGGGTAACAGGTGAGAACACAATGAGTCAAGAAAATCCACGCAGGAAAGCGCGAGATCGCCGACATCAGCACGTGCGTGTGCATGTCTCGGGCACGCCCGAGCGGCCGCGCCTGAGCGTGTTCCGCAGTCTGCGGAACATTGTGGCGCAGGTGATTGATGATGCCGCCGGTAAGACACTGGCGGCGGCCTCGACACTCGACCCGGAAGTGCGGGCTCAACTGGGCGACTTGAACAAGACGGGCCAGGCCAAGCTGGTGGGCAAGGTGCTGGCCGAGCGAGCGCAAAAGGCCGGCATCCAGCAGGTGGTGTTCGACCGGGGTGGGTATAGATATCACGGCCGCGTCAAAGCGTTGGCCGATGCCAGCCGCGAAGCAGGACTGGATTTCTAGGAGCAGCCGATGGCGAAACAGCGACGAGGCAGCGGTCCCGTGCGTGACCGCGAAGTTATGGAAGAACGCGAGGAACTCGACGAGCGCGTGGTGAACATTTCGCGCGTTGCCAAAGTCATCAAGGGCGGTCGGCGGTTTGCTTTCCGCGTGACGGTGGTGGTGGGCGACAATCGCGGGAACGTGGGCCTGGGCATTGGCAAGTCTCGCGCCGTGCCGGAAGCCATTCGCCAGGGCACGGAGCGCGCTCGCCGCGCGATGAAGTCGGTCAACCTGGCGGGCACGACCATCCCGCATGTCGTGGAAAGCAAGTACTGCGGCGCGATTGTCTTTCTCAAGCCGGCTGCGCCCGGCACGGGCGTCATCGCCGCTGGCGGTGTGCGCGCGGTTCTGGAAGCCGCCGGCGTGCGCGACATTTTGACCAAGTCCAAGGGCAGCTCGAACCCGCTCAACGTGGTGCGCGCTACCCTGCAGGGCCTGGCAATGCTCAAGTCGGCCCAAGAGCAGGCGGCGCGGCGCGACCAGCCCGTCGAGAAATTGCTGCCGTTCTGGAGTCGGACCCATGCCAAATAACACCCTGCGCATCACACTCGTCAAAAGCCCGATCGGGTTTTCGGCGCGTCACAAGGCGACCGTCAAGGCGTTGGGACTGCACCGGATGCATCAAACCGTCGAGCAGCCAGACACGCAGTCTGTGCGCGGGATGATTGCCAAAGTGTCGCACCTGGTGAAGGTCGAAGAGAAGCAGGCGTAGAAAATTCGAATTTCGAATCTCGGATTTCAAAAGCCTGTCTGAAGAGTAGCCTAGCCCCTCGTGGGCGAACGGGCACGAGGCCCTAAACTACGTCAAGTCCGGGATTTGAAATGGAGTTGGAACGTGAAACTACACGAACTCAAACCCGCTGAGGGTTCCACCAAGAACCGCAAGCGCCTGGGGCGCGGCAACGCTTCCGGCCAGGGCACGTATGCCGGCCGAGGCAGGAAGGGCTATCATGCCCGGGCCGGCAGCGGCGGCAAGCTTTACCGGGAAGGCGGCAATCTGCCGTTTGTCCGCAAGCTGCCGTTCGCGCGCGGCGTGGGCTTTGTGAGCCGCTTCAAGGTTCACTATTCGCCCGTCAATCTGGATCAGTTGGCCGCATTCCCGGCCGGCGCCGAGGTGACGCCCGAGGACCTGGCGCTGAATGGCATGATTCGCTCGCTCAAGGCGCCCGTGGCGGTGTTGGGACGGGGCGAGCTGCCGCACGCGCTCACCGTCAAGGCGCATCGTTTTTCCAAGTCGGCCCAAGGAAAAATAGAAGCCGCCGGTGGCAAGATTGAAATCTTGCCTTTCGAGACTAGCCGCAAACACGGATAAAAACCTATGATTCAGGCCGTACGCAACGCCTTCAACCTGCCGGACCTGCGCCGCAAGATTCTCTACACCTTTTTGATTCTGGCGATCTATCGTCTGGCTTCACACGTGCCGGTGCCGGGCGTCAACCAGGCAGCGTTGAAGCAATTGTTCCAGAGCGGATCGCCGACTGCCGGCTTGGCGGGCATCCTCGACCTGCTTTCGGGCGGGGCGATTTCCAACTTTAGCGTGCTGGCGATGGGCGTGTATCCGTATATCACGGCCTCGATCATCATCCAGTTGCTCATCCCCATCATCCCGGCGTGGGAAGAGATGATGAAGGAAGGCGAGGCCGGGCGCAACAAGATGAACCAGTACACCGTCTATGCGACAATCCCGCTGGCGCTCTTGCAGGCCGTCGGTCAGATCCGTCTCTTGACGGCTGGCAATCAAAACGTCCTGCCAAGCTTTGGCTTTACGGGCGCGCAGCTTTTGCCCACGGTGACGATTCTGGTCACGATGACGGCCGGCACCATGTTCGCCATGTGGCTGGGGCAGTTGATTGACGAGCAGGGTATCGGCAACGGCATCTCGCTCATTATCTTTGGCGGCATTGTGGCTCGTCTGCCACAGAATATTCA
>CAYGWJ010000338.1:0-8105 GCA_964353405.1 uncultured Anaerolineae bacterium | reverse complement strand
TTTGATGAACTCGGCCCGTATACCGGTGCACTCCTGCTCCTGTCGGGGCAAGTCGCGTTTCAGCATGTGTTGCCATTCTTCAAGAGTTTGGATTTCTTGCGGCCAGAGACGACTTGAGTCCTGGTTGCGCAACGGTTACGTTAGATCAACCCAATCTCTTTGCCGACTTTTTCAAAGATGCCCAACACACGATCCAGCTGCTCGTCCGTGTGCGTCGCCATGTAACTGGTGCGCAGCAGCGATTTGTTGGGCGGTACCGCAGGCGGGAGAACGGTATTGGTGTAAACGCCGGCCTGGAACAACGCGTTCCAGGCAAAGACGGTCCGCATGTCTTCGCCGATATAGATCGGGATGACGGGCGTTACGCTCGCGCCGGTATCGAAGCCCAACGCCTTGAAACCGGCGCGTATCTTTTCCGTGTTGTGCCACAGTTTCTGAATGCGCTCGGGCTCGCTCTCCATGATGTCGAGCGCAGCCAGCACGGCGGCGACGTTGGCGGCCGGGATCGAGGCGCTGAACATGAAACTGCGCGCGTGATGCTGGACATAGTGCATGACCACATCATCGCCGGCGATAAAGCCGCCCAGCGACGCGAACGACTTGCTGAACGTGCCCATGATGAGGTCCACCTGGTCGGTCAGGTGAAAGTGATCCGCCGTGCCGCGTCCGTGGTCGCCCAGCACGCCCAGCGAGTGAGCGTCATCTACCATCAGCCGCGCGCCATATTTCTTGCACAGCGCCGCAATCTCGGGCAACGGCGCAATGTCACCGCCCATCGAAAATACGCCGTCCACCACGACGAGTTTGCCCGCGCTGTCGGGACAGGCCTGCAGCACCCTTTCCAGCGAGCCCATGTCGTTGTGGATGTAGCGCTTCATCTCGCCCAGGGCCAATCGGCAGCCGTCCACGATGCTGGCGTGATCTTCTTTGTCGATGATGACGACATCGTCTTTGCACACCAACGCGCTGATCGTGCCCAGGTTGGTCTGCATGCCGGTCGAGAACACCAACGCGGCTTCTTTGCCAACAAACTTGGCCAGCCGCCGCTCGGCTTCGACGTGCAGCTCGAGCGTGCCGTTGAGAAAGCGGCTGCCCGTGCAGCTCGTGCCATACTTTCTGGTGGCTTCGACAGCCGCCTGACGGACACGCGGGTCGGTCGTCAGCCCCAGGTAGTTGTTCGAGCCGATCATGATGACCTTGCGCCCACGAATGACAACTTCCGTGCCTTCGCTGTTGTCGTCGAGCACGGTAAAGTAGGGATAAATCCCGGCGGCTATCGCTTCCCTGGCGATGGTAAAGGTTTGGCACTTGTCAAAGAGATCCATTGGGAACCTCCTGTGTGGAGAGTCTAGGGTTGAGGCTTCTCGTAAGTTTTCGGGCCACTCTGCATGGGTGAGAATTTTACATGACCATTGTAGCTGCGCTTGGAGGATTGGTCAAGTGAGCAAGAGACAAGAAACCCGTTTGTCTCGTTTGATCTGCCGCGCCAGCGCCGCAATCGCTCGCGCCTGAAGCTGCTTGATGGCGCCCTCGGTCTTGCCCATCATCCGTGCCACCTCCTGGATGGGCATCTCTTGACCGAAGCGCAAAGCGATCACATGCTGCTGTTCCTCTGTCAATGACAACACTGCTTGCCGCAGTTCCTCACGCTCCAACGCCGCAAGTGTGAGCGTCGAAGGAGTATCATCGTAATCCGTCAGCACATCATCCAACTCAACCGTCGGCGAGCGAAAAGTCTGGCGAAAGTCTGGCGAAAGTGGTCGCTCACCACGTGCGCAGCCACACCGAACAGCCAGCCCACGAGCGTCGTCTTGGGGCCGGCGCCGGAGCGCAGCCCCTGCAACAGCCGCGCGAAAACTTCGCTGGCAATGTCCTCGGCGGTCTCTCGATCGCCCGCGCGATACAGGGCATAGCGAAAGATCGGGGCGTAATATTGGTCGTGAATCTGGCTGAGCGCATCCTGGTCGAAGCGGCGCGCCTGCGCCAAAAGCTTGTGCTTGTCGCTCAAGCTGCTGATTCTCCTTAAAAGTCGGACGATATGAGCAAAAGTAATGGGCAAGAACGCACAAACCCGCGCTTTGGGAGCACAGGTTTGCATGAACTCGGCGTCCAGGGTCAGGAAACGGTTAGAGTAGCTGGAGCGAGGTGACCTCGCCCTTGCTCGACCCTACGTCTCTGAGCTTGGAGGCGGTTCGAGCGTCATGCGGCGGAACGCTTCGGCGTAATCCAGGCCCTTTTCTTTACCAGTTTCGGCGGCCCAGTTGCGAATCATCGCAGCCGGGTCCCAGTCGCCCATCTGGCTTTTGTGCTGGCGCAGCGCCTCGATCTTGTTCTCGATGGTGCTCGTAATGTCCACCCAGACGTTGGGTTTGTGCGTGTTGCTCACAAAGACGTAGCGGACGCGATGCGGCTCGCCATCTTCCGGCCACAGGAGCGGCATGGCCGCCGCCGGAGCCACTGCATCCACTGCCGCCTGAGCCGCCGCGCGGTGGTCGGGGTGATTGATATACTCGTCACCCTCAAACAGGGCTGTCGGGTCGCCGGTGATGACGGCTTCTGGCTTGAAATGCCGGATGACGCGGACCAGCTCGCGGCGCAGCTCGAGCGTCGGTTGAAGTGTGCCGTCGTCATGTCGCAGAAATACCGCGTCCTTTGCACCCAGGACCCGGCACGCCGCGCGCTGCTCGTCTTCGCGGATCGCGGCGATTTTGTCACGCGTCATGCCCGGCTCGTGCGTCCCGGCGTTGCCGCTGGTGCACAGCACACAAGTAATCTCGCATCCGGCCTGCGCCCACTTGGCCACTGTCCCTGCCACCGTGAACTCGGCGTCGTCGGGGTGCGCCATGATGACCATAGCACTCTTGGGAATTCCATTTTGACTTGCTTCCATACCGCCTCCATATTGCTGACAAGCTGGACGAGATTATACTACATGATGACCGCAGACGGCAGACCGCACTGCCATCAACCATCTGCTATGTGGAGCGGCCATTGGCCGCCTCTAGTCCTTTCGGGCTACAAGTTGCCGCGCCTCGCCTCCTCACGGGCTATAGACACTACCCTTGCCTTGCCTTACAATTTCCGTTACAATGGACGCAAAATCAGTGGATACTGGACAGTGGTCAGCGCTCAGAAATTGACCTAAAATGAAATTGACCACTTGCAGGGGAGGCTAAACGATGATTGTCGCCGAACAGAAATCACTGGACGAAATCAAAGGGCTCATCGCCAGCGCGAACAAGGTGCTCGTCGTGGGTTGCGGAACGTGCGTGACCGTGTGCTTTGCCGGAGGCGAGAAGGAAGCTCAAATCCTCTCATCGTCGCTGCGGATGGCGACCAAGCTCGACGGCAACGGCAAACAAGTCACCGACGTGACGGTGCAGCGCCAATGCGAATGGGAATACATTGACCCGCTCAAGGAAAACATTGAAGGCGTTGATATTGTCCTCTCGCTAGGCTGCGGCATCGGCGTGCAAGCATTGGCCGAACGCTTCCCCAAGTCCATCATCGTGCCGGGCCTCAACACCAAGTTCCTGGGTCTGCCCACCGAGCAAGGCGTCTGGGCCGAGCGATGCGCTGCGTGCGGCGACTGCATCCTCGGTTTGACGGGTGGCGTGTGCCCTATCGCGCGCTGCAGCAAATCGCTCCTCAATGGTCCGTGCGGCGGCTCGTCCAAAGGCCAATGCGAAGTCAACGACCAGATTGATTGCGCATGGCAGCTCATCTATGACAGGCTGGCCGGGCAAAACCGGCTGGACCTGCTGACGGAAATCCGCCCGCCCAAGAATTGGCAGACCTCGCGCGACGGCGGCCCGCGCAAAATCGTCCGCGATGATTTGCGGTTGGAGGAATGAGACGATGACCGAACTTGCCACACCGAACGGTTACAAAGTCGGCTCGAACCTGGAAAAGGTTTTATGCGCCAAAGTGTTTGCCGTGACGGCGGAGCTGGGCCCGCCCAAGTCGGCAGATATCGCCGTCATCCAAAAGAAGGCCAAATTCTTGAAGGGCAACTGCGACGCCGTGAACATCACCGACAATCAAACCGCCGTCGTCCGCATGTCGTCTATCGGCGCGGGCTTTCTGGCGAAGCAAGAAGGACTCGAGCCTGTCATTCAGATGACGTGCCGCGACCGCAACCGGCTGGCCATGCAGGCCGACCTGCTCGGCGCGTATGCGTTGGGCCTCCGCAACCTCCTGTGCTTGTCCGGCGACCACCAGTCCATGGGCAATCACCCCACGGCCAAGAACGTGTACGACATTGACTCTATGCAACTCATTCAGATGGTCGCCGCTATGCGTGACAAGTGCACGTTCCAGTGCGGCGAAGTCATCAAGGACGCTGCCCCCAAGTTTTTCGTCGGCGCGGCGGAGAACCCCTTTGGCGATCCATTCGAGTTCCGCCCGTACCGCCTGGCGAAGAAGATCAAGGCCGGGGCGGACTTTATCCAGACGCAGGGCATCTTTAATGTGAACAAGTTCCGCGAGTTCATGCAGCGCTGTGGCGACCTGGGCCTGCTGGACAAGGTCTACATCCTCGCGGGCGTGATCCCGGTCAAAGGCCCGGCCGGCGCCAGGTACATGCGCGACAGCGTCCCCGGCATGGACGTGCCGGACGAAATCGTGCAGCGGCTTGAAGCGGCGGGCAAAGGCATCGAGGACAAGAAGGCCAAAGCCGAAGCCAACAAAAAAGTCGGCCTTGAAATCTGCGTCGAGATCATCCAGCAAGTGCGCGAAATCCCCGGCGTGGCCGGGGTGCACATCATGGCCGTCGAGTGGGAAGAAGCCATCAAGACCATTGTGGAAAAAGCCGGGCTGTCGCCTCGCCCCGTGATACAAGTTGAAACGGCGGCACAGCCCGCGTAAATCATTTCATGCCTAGGAGATTGCACTATGAACAAGATGACTGAAGCCAATCTACAAGCTGCGTTCGCCGGCGAAAGCCAGGCGCACATAAAGTACCTCAACTTTGCCGAAAAGGCAGAGAAAGAGGGCCTGCGCAACGTGGCGCGACTCTTCCAGGCCGCGTCGTTTGCCGAGCAGATTCACGCCAGCAACCACCTGCGCGCGTTGGATGGACTCCAGGGCACCTCGGCCAATCTGGAAGCCGCGCTCGGCGGCGAGATATTCGAAATTGAGCAAATGTACCCGGCCTACAAAGTCGTGGCCGAAGCGCAGGACGAGAAAAAAGCGCTGCGCTCGATGAACTGGGCTTTTGAAGCGGAAAAAGTGCACGCCAAGGCCTATGCCGAAGCCAAGCAAGCCGTGGATGCAGGCCATGATGTTGCTGCCCAGGACATTTGGATTTGCGCTTTCTGCGGATTTACGATGGAAGGCGAGCCGCCGGAGAGATGCCCGGTGTGCAATACACCCAAGGACAAGTTTAGGAAATTCTAGTTTGCCTTTCCAGTCCTGCCGAGTTCCGCCAGTGCCGGATGGGCCGAAGGAACTCGGTGGAACTGGAGGAATCTTGCGTTTTTTGATTCTGTCCGACGTTCACGCGAACTGGGAGGCGCTCTGGACCTTTCAGCAGGCAGAGCGCAAACCCGACGCGGTTTTATTCCTGGGCGATGTGGTGGGCCTGGGGGCTGACGCAGACCGTTGCGCGGCTTGGTTGCGATCCAATGCGACACATGCCATCAGCGGCGACCATGACGCGGCGCTCTTTGATGCAGATGAGCTTCTTCCCGGCAGCCGCGTGTGCTGCGGCGTGGATGCCACCCTCGAATATGCTGCACACTCGCTTTCGTCCGGGTCGCGTGACTATATCGCCGGACTGCCTGACCATCAAACGGTCAAACTGGCTGATTGCACTTTTCATTTGACGCACGCCGGGCCGACCGGGCTGTTCGACCGCTACGACTTGATGTCGGCGCCCAAGGCATTGCTGGAGGCCGAAGTCAAGACTATTGCGGCGGATATAGTGCTGGTCGGACACACGCACCGCCCAGGCCTCCGGCAGATTTTGGACAAGGTCATCGTTGCGCCGGGCAGCCTGGGCGCTCCGCGCTACGGCGTTCCGGATGCGACGTTCGCTGCGTGGACGGACGGGACGATTCGGGTGCATCACTTGCACTATGACCACCACACGGCGGCGCACAGGCTGGACTCGATTCCGCTGGATGATCGCTGTCGGCGGAACTTGCAACAAACCTTAGAGCGGGGAATATAGCGGGGGAGAAAACATGGCGACCGAGATTTCGACCGAGCTGGCTAAAAAGGTTCAAGAAGAGACCGGGCAGAACGTCTACCTGTGCTACCAGTGCGTCAAGTGCACCTCCGGCTGCCCTATGGCCGAAGAATTCGACGTCGAGCCAAACCAGGTGATGCGCATGGTGCAGCTGGGCGACGAGTCTGTGCTGGAGAGCAGGACCATCTGGACGTGCGCGTCATGCCTCACCTGCTCCACGCGCTGCCCGCAGGGATTGGACATTGCCGGTGTGATGGATGCGTTGCGCATGGAATCGCGCAAGCAGGGCAAGGTCGCCGTCAAGGATGCCACCACTTTTGATGATATTTTCATGGGCAACATCAATATTAGCGGTCGCCTGTACGAACCGGCGCTGCTGGGCCTGCGCAACATGGCGTATGGCCGTCTGCTACAAGACATTGACATGGGCATCCCGATGCTCAAGAAGGGCAAAGTCAACCTGTTGCCTTCCATCGTTCTCAATCCGCTCAAGGTGCCCGATCACGTCAAGCAGGTGGAACCGGCAGAGAACCGCATCGCCTATTATCCGGGCTGCTCGCTCCACTCGACCGGCGCCGAGTTCGATCATTCGACCCAGGCCGTCTGCAAGGAATTGGGACTGGATTTAGTCGAGCCGGAGGGCTGGGTGTGCTGCGGCAGCTCGCCCGCGCACCACGCCGATCACACGACCGCGGCAGCGTTTCCGATCAAGAACCTCGCGCTCATCGAAAAGAGTGGACTGAAGCAGGTGGCCGCGCCGTGCAGTTCGTGCTTTAGCCGCTTCAAGATTGCTTCGCACCAGGTAGCGACCGATGAGCATCTTGCCAGAGAGGTTGAGAACAGGATCGGCTATCGGTATCAGAATAGCGTCGAGGTTCTGCACATCCTCGATGCTATCATGAACAAAATCGGGCCGGACAAGATTGCCGCGCGCACGACGCAACCGCTCAAGGGATTGCGCGTGGCGTGTTACTATGGCTGCCTCTACAGCCGTCCGCCCGCCATCACGGGAGCCGACAATCCCGAGTATCCCATGACGATGGATCGCCTGGTGCGCGCGCTCGGCGCGGAGCCAATTGATTGGAACGGCAAGACGGATTGCTGCGGCGGCAGTGTTATATTCTCGCAACTCGAACCGGGCCTGGCGCTGGCCCGCCAAGTGTTGGACGATGCGCGCGCGCATGGCGCGGATGTGATTTCCACCGTCTGCCCGTTATGCGATATGAACCTCGATGCACGGCAGGTTCAGATCAAGCACCTGGGCTTCCAGATACCCATTCTCTATGCCACGCAGTTGATGGCGATGGCGTTCGGGCTGGATCGCAAAGCGACATTGCTCGACAAGTGCATTGTTGACCCGCGCCCGATGTTGCGCGAGAAAGGTTTTGCAGCATAGGATTGGTCAGGCCTGCGAGGTTGCGGAATACCTCGCAGGCCTTTTTTATTGAGGTCATTGAATGGCTGTGAATCGGGCGCCTTTGCGTTTTATCGTTTTGAATGCAAGTGGGCAAGACGTGAGCGAGTGCAGTCAATGTGACAGTTGCGATTGCGACTATGCTTCGAGTTGGGACTTGCGCCCGTGTCAAGTCTTACTACTCGTCCGCAACAATGACGAGCGGGCGCTTACGTGCAAGACGATTTGGACTTGCCAGGATTGCCAGGAGTGCTACTTTAACTGCCCCAGTGAGATTGATTTTGGTGCGGTTGCTTATGCGCTCAGACAAGAAGCGCAAAAACGGGGTATAATTTCACCGGCTACGGAACCCTGATCACCCGAGTCCTCTCGGAAACCCGGAGGCGTGAACGCACTTGACGAGCCAAGACGCTGAAAAGATAGGCGGACCACTGCGCGAGGAGTCACCCCCAGGGGAAAAATGAGCGAGAGCGCACGGAATGGCGCGTCGGGGTAGACATG
>CAYGWJ010000337.1:0-52182 GCA_964353405.1 uncultured Anaerolineae bacterium | reverse complement strand
TGAACCGCTCGAAAAAGAGGAGCGCACTGCCAGCGGCATTATTTTGCCCGAAACGGCCAAGGAAAAGCCGCAGGAAGGCACCATTATCGCCGTGGGCCCAGGCCGCCGCGATGACGACGGCAAGATCGTCCCGATGGATGTCAAGCTCGGTGACTCGGTCCTGTATGCCAAGTATGCGGGCACCGAAATCAAACTCGATGACAAGAAGGTCCTCATCCTCAAAGAGAGCGACATTCTTGCAATCGTGGTAAAGTAATCGGAGGGAGAAGATAAAATGGCAAAGCAACTCGTTTTCAGCGAAGAAGCTCGAAGAAAACTAAAGACCGGTATTGACACCCTGGCCTTTGCGGTGGCCACGACGCTTGGCCCCAAAGGCCGCAACGTTGCACTCGACAAGAAATTCGGCGCCCCCACCGTCACGCACGACGGCGTCACCGTTGCGAAGGAAATCGAACTCAAGGACCCGTACGAGAATATGGGCGCGCAGCTTCTCAAGGAAGCCGCCACCAAGACCAACGACGTCGCCGGTGACGGCACCACGACTGCGACCGTTCTGGCGCAGACCATCGTGAACGAAGGCTTGAAGATGGTCGCCGCGGGCGCGAACCCGATGCTGATCAAGCACGGCATCGAAGCCGCGACCGAAGCGGTAGTGGCTTCGCTCAAGAAGCAATCCGTCTCCGTCAACGACAAGAATGACATCGCGCACGTCGCCTCCATCTCCGCCGCCGACAGTGAAATCGGCGACCTCATCGCCGAAGTGATGGACAAGGTTGGCAAGGACGGCGTCATCACCGTGGAAGAGAGCAAGGGCCTCGCCTTCGAGAAGGAATACGTCGAGGGTATGCAGTTTGACCGCGGCTATATCAGCCCGTATTTCGTCACCAGCCCCGAGACGATGGAAGCCGTCCTCGAAGAGCCTTACATCCTCATTCACGACAAAAAGATTTCGGCTGCCAGCGATATTGTGCCGATCTTGGAAAAGCTCGTCCAGAAGGGCAAGCGCGATTGCGTCGTCATCGCCGAAGACCTGGACGGCGAAGCTCTGGCGACGCTCGTGCTGAACAAGCTGCGCGGTATGTTCAACCTGCTGGCCGTCAAGGCGCCGGGCTTTGGTGATCGCCGCAAGGCCATGCTGGAAGACATTGCCGTCCTGACCGGCGGCACGGTCATCACCGAAGAACTGGGCCGCAAGCTCGAATCCGTGACGCTCGAAGACCTGGGCCACGCCGGCAAAGTCGTGGCCGACAAGGATAACACGACGATTATCGACGGCGCTGGCAAGGTTTCCGCCATCAAGGGCCGCATCGAGCAGATCAAGGCTGAGATGGAAAACACCACCAGCGACTATGACAAGGAAAAGCTGCAAGAGCGGCTGGCCAAGCTGGCGGGTGGCGTCGCCATCGTCCGCGTGGGCGCGGGCACCGAGGTCGAGCTGAAGGAAAAGAAGCACCGCGTGGAAGACGCGCTGTCCGCGACGCGCGCCGCAGTTGAGGAAGGCATCGTGGTCGGCGGCGGCGTGGCGCTCATCAACGCGGCTATCGTGCTCGATAAAGTCAAGATGGAATACGATGACGAGCAGACGGGCGTCAACATCGTGCGCCGCGCGCTGGAAGCCCCGCTCAAGGGCATCGTCGAGAACGCCGGCATGGACGGCGCCGTCGTCCTCGAGAACATTCGTAGCAGGCAGAAGGAAGAAAAGAACAAGAACATTGGCTACGATGTGATGGCGCAGGAATACACCGACCTGGTCAAGCGCGGCATCATTGACCCGGCCAAGGTCACGCGCAGCGCCGTGCAGAACGCCGCGTCCATCGCCGCCATGATTCTCACCACCGAAGCGCTCATCACCGACATTCCTGAGAAGAAGGAAATGCCTCAGATGCCGCCCGGTGGCGGGATGGATTACTAGAGTCGTAAGTAAGGAAAATAAAGGCCCCTCGACTGCGAGGGGCCTTTTGCGTTTCTCGTGTTGTCACCCTGAGCCATCCCTTCGGGCGGCGAAGGGTCTCTGTTGCATGGGAGAGATTCTTCGCCACCTTCGGCGGCTCAGAATGACAGGCTTATTTGCGCAACTGGCTGGCGCGGCTGACGAGTTGCGCGAACTCGGCCACGTCCTGGTCGTTTGGCAAAGCCGGCCGCACTCTCTGAGCCAGACCTTGAACACTCTCCAGGCTCGAACCTCTGGCCCAGTAGCTGCTGCGCAGAATCTCGGCATATTCGGCCACGGCGGCGGCCAGCTTGAAGCGCGGCGAAGTCACATCGAACGAGCCGGCGAATTGCGTGCGACCAAATGTCTGGTTGATCTCACGCACCTGGCTGGTCTCGATATCCTGATACCGCACGTACACGATCAGCGCGTTGCCCTGCTGGCTCGACGGAACCTCATCCTTGAACTTGACCTCGTACAGAGCGGTAACGTTGTGCCCTGCGCCGACCTCGCCCGCGTCCACCGTGTCGTTGCGAAAGTCCTTATTCTCAATCGCGCGGTTCTCGTATCCGATCAGGCGGAAGCGGCTGACGACGGCGGGATTGAAATCCACCTGCACTTTGGCATCCTTGGCGATGACTTGCAGGGTGCCGGTCAAGTTCTCCACGAACACGCGGTGCGCCTGTTCGAGTGTGTCCACGTAGGAATAGTTGCCATTGCCTTTGTCAGCCAATTGCTCCAGGATCACATCGTTGTAATTCCCCATACCTACGCCAACGGTCGAAAGGGTAATGTCGCGTGTGGCATATTCCTTGGCCTGCGCGAGAATCGTATCCGCACTCGTGCCAGCGACGTTGGCGACGCCATCGGAGCACAGAACCACGTGGTTGATCAAGCCCTTGCGATAGGCGCGCGAGGCCATCTTGTATGCCAGCGTCAATCCATCTTGCACGTTGGTAGAATTCTCTGGTCGCAGGCTATTGATGACGGACATGATGCGGCTTTTTTCCGAAGCGGGCGTAGGCTGTAGCACCTCACGCGCCTGCGTGGTAAAGACGACAATGCCAACCATATCAGTCGGGCGCAGTTCATTGACCAACATGCCCAATGCCTGCTTGACCGTCTCCAGCTTGTTGTTGTCGCCCATCGAACCGGACACGTCAATCAGGAAAGTCAGCACGGCGTCCTTGCGCTGGGAAGCGTCAATGCGCTTGCCTTGCAGGCCGACACGCAGTACATAGTATCCCTCGCGGAAAGGCGATGGAGCGCCTTCGAGATGAATCGCGAACGCACCCGTTTCCGGCCCAGGATAGTCATAGTTAAAGTAGTTGACGTACTCTTCCACGCGGACGGATTCGGGCGGCGGCAGGCGGCCATCGGTGATGTACTTGCGCATCAAGGTGTACGAGGCCGTGTCCACATCCATCGCGAAGGTAGAGAGGTGCTCCTCCTGGGTGTCCATCAGCGGGTTGACGCCATACTGCCTGAAGAACATGTCGGCCGGCCAGGACTCGGGCGGCAAGTCGGGGTTGGGCGTTTGATACGAGGGCGTCACGATCACCTGTCCACCGGAGCCTGGCCGGCGCACCACGGCGACGGGGATAGGCGTCGCAGCGAACGCACCGGGCGCGGCGGGCGCCTGGGTCGGCTGGGCGGCTCTGGGAGCTTGTGCGGGTGCTGACGTGGCACCGGGCTTGCTCTGCACCTGAACCGGCGCGGGCGTTGCCGCAGGCGCACAGGCAGGGAGAATCAACACGGCAACAGATATGACGGCGAATAAGATATTAAGCATCAAGCGGGTCTTCATTTTTTTCCTCCTGCATACTGGGCCGGTTCGGCGTGACCGGCTTGTTCGTTGAATCTGTTTGTTACACGCAGGTCGGGGCGATTTTGTTCAACCGCGCCGGGCCAGGTTGCCCACTTAGCTCCGTAATGGTTTTACTCCGAATTAAGGGGCTTGTCAATCCCCAAAAGTGGGCATATACTGAAATTGAACATTTACCCCCGTTGCTGCGTGTAATTAGCAGCAACCCAGACTCACAGAGGGGAGGCGGCCATGCCTGTTGCCACCGATGACCTTATCCGCCGCTTTCAACGCGGCCAGCCCGGCGCGTTCGACGCGCTGTTCGAGCGGTACAAGGACTATGTCTATCGCGTGGCGTTCTTTGTCACCCGCAACAGCGGTGATGCCGAAGAAGCCACGCAAGAGACGTTCCTCGATCTCCTTCACGCCCTGCCGCGCTTCAAGCTAGACGGCCCGGCGCGGTTCGAGACGTGGCTGTATCGCATCACCGTCAACCGCTGCCGCAGCCGCTTCAGGCGCAAACGTCCGCCTTCTGCCGACTGGGACGAGCTGGCCGACGAGCTGGTCGCAGGCGTCAACGGCGACCCCGAACACTCGGCGCTCAAGCGCGAGATGCGCGATGCGATCTGGCAGGCAGTGGATGGCTTGCCCGACGCGCAGCGAGAGATCATCGCGTTGCGTTATCTATCCGACCTCGCCTACGATGAGATCGCCGAGGCATTGAGCATCAGCCAGGGCACGGTCAAGTCGCGGCTGTTTTACGCGCACCAGGCCTTGCAGAAAAGCCTCTCACCTGTGGTAGAGACGGCCCGGGTAGAGACGGCCCGGCGGGCCGTCTCTACGGGTACGGGGGTGGAACTATGAAGGGTCATGTGACGCAAGACCTCATTGCCTATCTCGACGGCGCGCTTTCGCCGGAGGAGACCTCGCGCGTCAAGGCGCACCTGGACGAGTGCGAGTCGTGCCGCGGGGAACTGGCGCTCGCACAATCGTTTCACGCCGATGTGGACACCACGTTCAAGACGCGCATGTCGAAGGTCAAGCTGAACGATGCCGCCAGCGTCCGCACCCGCGAGCGCATCCGCGCCGAGCAAAACCGCCCTTCGCTGCGTGGGCTGTTGGTGAACCTGGCCGAGCTGTTCCAGCCGCTCGTGAAAAGGCGCTATGCGCTGGCGCAGGCGACGCTGGCGCTGCTCGTGGCGATCTTTAGCGTGGCCGCGTGGAACGCGACGACGTTCACCGCGCGCGCCGACGATCAAGAGACGATTGTGATGGGCCAGGATCAATTCGCGCCCGGCAGCCCGGCCAGTGTGCGTGTCGTCGTGCGCAAGGTGAGCGACGGTCAACCCATCGCGGGAGCCGATGTCAATGTAACACTCACAAGTGCGCAAGCTCCCGTCGTCTACAACGGCAAGACCGACACGACCGGCTCGGCCAACGTCTCGCTTGACATTCCGGCGGACATGGAAGGCAAAGCCACGCTCGTCGTGCGGACCCGTTCGTCGCTGGGGCAAGATCATATCGAGCGCCCGGTGCAGATCAAGCGCTCGTACAAGCTGTACCTCTCTACCGACAAGCCCATCTATCAGCCCGGCCAGATGATCCACCTGCGCGCGCTGGCGCTGAATGCGTTCGACCATCACGCCGTCGCCAGCCAGGGGATCGAGTTCATCGCCAGCAATCCAAACGGCGACAAAGTCTTCCGGCAACAAGTCAACACGTCGGCCTTTGGCATCGCCAGCGCTGATTTCCAACTGGCCTCGCAGCTCATCACCGGCAAGTACAACCTGCAAGCCGTGCTGGGCGACACGACCAGCGAGCGCAGCGTCGAGGTCAAGCCGTATGTGTTGCCCAAGTTCAAGGTGAATATCGAGACTGACCGACCGTACTATTCGCCCGGGGCGCGCGTCAAAGGTGAGGTGCAGGCCGACTACTTTTTCGGCAAGCCCACGTCCGAAGCGCGCGTTGAGCTGCATGGGTACACATATGACCCGAATCGCCGCCAGACCGTTGAGCTCTTTGGGCAGACCAATGCCCAGGGACAATTCCACTTTGAGTTCAACCTGCCGCCGCTGGCCATCGCGGGCGACAAGGGCACAGCAACCTTTGATCTGCAAGTGGCGGTCATTGATCAGGCCGAGCACCGCGAACAAGTGAGCCAGGTGCTCACCATCGCGCGCGACCCGCTGGTGATTGACGCTGTTGCCGAAAGCGGCACGCTGCGCCCGGGTGTGGAGAACATTGTCTACCTCCTCGTCTCATATCCCGATGGACGCCCGGCCAAAGCGACGGTGAACGTTAATGACGCTCGGGGCGGGGTAACCCCGCCCCTACAGACCGGTGAATATGGACTGGCCGAATATCGCTTCGTCCCCACGTCGTCTACAGGAACGACGCTCGACATCAGCGCGCAGGACAATACCGGCGCATCGGCGCGCAAGACCGTCAACCTCAACACCGAAGCTGGCGCCGGAACAGTGCTGCTCCGCACCGAGCGCGCCGCCTATCGCGTGGGCGAGACGCTCAAGGCCGAAGTGTTGACCACCGTCCAGTCCGGCGCAATCTACCTTGATCTGGTTAAAGACCAACAGACCATCGCCGCGTTCAGCGCGCCGATCAAAGATGGTCGCGCGGTCTTGGCAGTTGACCTGGACACGGCCATGTTCGGCACGCTCGAATTACATGCTTACGTCGTCATGCCGGGTACCGGCCTCGCGCGTGACACGCGGCTGGTTGTGATAGATCAGGCGCAAGAAGTGAACGTGGGCATTGGCGCCGACCATGACGTGTATCGCCCCGGCCAGACGGCGCGCATGGCGATGACGACGACGCTGCAGGGCGGCCAGCCGATTCAGAGCGCGCTAGGCATCGGCATCGTGGACGAATCTGTCTTTGCCGTTCAAGATCAGGCGCCCGGCTTTGCCAGGCTCTACTTTTTGCTCGAAAAGGAATTGCTCGAACCTAAGGTGGACGTCAAAGGTTTTGACGTGCCGACGCTGCTTTCGGCCTCGACGCCGCCGCAAGTGATCCAGGCGCAGGATAAAGCCGCCAAGGCTTCATGGGTGGGCAGCCCCGTCACCAACCTGGCGTTCGACATCCGTTCGCGTCTTGAAAAGCTGTCCGACCTGGCGAGTCAAAAGGTAAAAGCTTTCATCCAGCTTTCCGGCACGCTGAGCAAGACGCTCATCATTCTGCCCCTCCTCGCGCTCATCGTCCTCATCTGGGGACTGCGCCCGAGCGGCGTGCTGGGCAAAGCCATGCGCACGGTCGGCAAGTGGTCGCTCCTGGCCATCCTGGCCGCGCCATTCTGCGCCATCGGCCTGTACATTGGACTGTGGAGCGCCAACGCGATCTTGGGCCCGCTGGCCGTGATCCTGGCCGCGCTGGTCTGGCTGTCCGCGTGGATTGCTTTTGCGATCTATGCCTGGCGCAACGAGGACCCGCGCGCGCAGTTGATGACCGGCCTCACGATGGCCTACACGCTGCTCGGCGTGCTGATGGCTTACGTGGCCGAAAACGGCGGCGACCTGAAAGGCCGCGCGTTGACATGGACGATCGTGACGTTCGCCGGGATGATCTTGGTGCTGGTGATCTTTGGACAAGGATTGCGCCTGGAAGGCAAACGCCCGGCCGCGTGGGCCTCTACGCTCGTCGGCTTCCTGTGGCTGCCCATCGTCATCACAGCAGCGCTAAGCGGGTCGCACTCGCTGTTTGTGCGCACGCTCGGCAATCCGGTGGCCTACGCCGGGCCGGTCGGTTGGCTGGCCGGTTGTAGCCCGGCAGCAACGCCTGGGGCATTTGATAGACAAGCAAACCCCAAAATTCCGGCGGCTGCAACCAGTGCGCCCGCGGCAGCAGCGCCCACCCGCGCACCCGCGCCGACCCAAGCGCCCGCAGCACAGCCAACAGTTCAAGTCGCCAAGCCCGCTGGTCAAGCCGCGCCTGCCGAGCCGGTGCGCTTGCGTCAGTTCTTCCCGGAAACCATGTACTGGAATCCTGAAGCCCTCACCGACCAAGACGGACGTTTAAAGCTCGACGTGCCACTGGCCGATAGCATCACTACCTGGCGGCTCACGGCGCTCGCTTCGACGCAGAACGGGCAGATCGGCTCACAGACCTACGGCTTGCGTGTGTTCCAGGATTTCTTTATTGACCTCGACCTGCCCGTGCAGTTGACGGTGGATGACGAAGTGGCCGTGCCTGTGGCCGTGTACAACTATCTGCCTGAATCACAGCAAGTCAAGTTGGAGCTTGCGTCCGCCGAGTGGTTCGATCTGATGGACGACCAGACCAAGACGATCACCATCGGCGCGAACGACATTGACGTGGTCTACTTTCGCATCCGCGTCAAGCAGTTCGGACTGGGCCGGATGACCGTCACCGGTCGAGGCACGGCCATGTCCGATGCCATCGCCAAAGATGTGCGCGTGGCGCCGAACGGCACGCAGGTGCGTAGCTCGACCAGCGACCTGTTGACCGGGGACACCGAAGCGACCGTCGTCGTTCCAGCGCAAGCGATCAATGGAACCGCGCGCATACAAGTCAAAGTCTATGCGGGCGCATCTGCGCAAATCGTCGAAGGACTGGACGCGCTGCTGCGGATGCCCGATGGCTGCTTCGAGCAGACTTTGTCCACGCTCTACCCGGATGTGTTGATCCTGGACTATCTCAATCGCACGGGCCGCGCCGCGCCGCAAGTTCGGATGAAGGCGCAGACCTACATCGCGGCCGGTTATCAACGCCTGCTCACGTATGAAGTCGAGGGCGGCGGGTTCAGTCTGTTCGGCAATCCGCCCGCCACGTTGATGCACACCGCGTATGGGCTGATGGAGTTTTCGGACATGCAGCACGTGTACGCGGTGGATGGCGCCGTGATCGAGCGCACCGCGCGCTGGCTGCTGGGTCAACAAAGCGGCGACGGATCGTGGGGCGGCCAAGGCTCGGCGGGCTATATGGAAAGCTGGACGACGCTCAAGAACGACAAGCTGCCCACCACGGCCTATATCACGTGGGCGCTGATCGAAGCGGGCTATGGGAACGAGTCTGGCACGCAGCGCGCGCTCTCGTATCTGCGCTCGCGTTGGAGCGAGGCCGACGATGCGTACACGCTGGCGCTCGTCGCCAACGCGCTGACGGCGGCCAGTGACAGCACGGCCCAACCCGCGCTCACCAAGCTGGCGTCGTTCGCGACGCGCGAGCAAGACACCGCGCGCTGGACGGCCCGCGCCCAATCGTTCACGGGCGCTTCGGGCAACGTGGCCGACATTGAAACGTCTGCGCTGGCAACGCAGGCGCTCGTGAGCGGCAAGAGCAACCACGACCTGGCTCAAGCGGGCCTGCGCTTCCTCACGCGCTCCAAGGACAGCTTTGGCACGTGGGAGTCCACGCAAGCCACCATCCTTTCGCTCAAGGCGCTGCTGGCCGCGTCGAGCACAGACAAGCCACAGCCCGATGCGACGGTGAGCGTCTCGCTCAACGGGAGAACGCCGCAGACCGTGCGTCTCACGTCCGAGAACGCCGACGTGGTGCACGTCGTCGCCTTTGACGACGTGCAATCGGGCGACAATCGCGTGAGCCTGCGCGTCAGCGGCTCGAACACCGAGAACCTGATGTACCAGGTCACAACCTCCGCTTACGTGCCGTGGTCAATCGCGACCGCTCCGGCTCAACCGCCGGTGGAGGTCAAGGTGACGTATGACAACGCCAACTTGTTCGTGGGCGACGAGATGACGGCAAAGGTGGACATTACGCTCAACAAGAACGCCAAGGTGCAATGGGCCATCGTTGACCTGGGCGTGCCGCCCGGCTTTGACGTGCTGAGCGAGGATCTGGACGCGCTCGTGAGCCAGAGCAGCCAGCTTGCCACCAAGGTGCGCCGCTACGAGCTGACCGGTTCGCAGATTATCCTGTACATGGAGAACCTGGATTACAAGATCAGCTTTGGGTATCGGCTGCGGGCCAAGTTCCCGCTCAAGGCGCAAGCGCCGCCGTCGTCGGTGTACGATTACTACAATCCCGACGTCTCCGGCCTCCAGCCACCGTCACTGGTTAGCGTGCAAGCAAGGCCGTGACCTTAGAGCGAATTCCAGTTGCATGTACGGCGTGCTCCCGCTGGATTGCCAAATCCAGCGGCGGATTTGGCAATCCGCCGTGAGCAGCCATCCCGTACACTGATCAGGAAACCGCTCTAGAGCGTTGAGCGTGGAGAGTAGAGTGGAGCGGCGCGAGGCAAATCACCTCGCGCCGCTTTTATTCCTTTCTAAAGCCAGCGTTTGATGTTTTGTGGTATCATATTCATGCGAGGCGCGTATCTCACTAGAGTTGAGATTCGCTTCGCTATTGGCGCCGACAGACGCTGTTATTCGACAAGAGGAGACACCGTGCCGACTTTTACACTCACTTATGCCAGGGTGGTCATTCTCAAGCGAAGGATAGAAGCTCAGGACTATCACGATGCTGAACGACAAGCCATTGCTCTTGAGAATGACAGCAAGCTTGGCCTAACAACAGTTGAGATTAAGAACGAGGATGGTGCTAGATCCTGGTTGTGGGATGCCAAGCCAGATAGTGAAATTGACGACATTCAAGATGAAGAACATGTCTGGGAAATCGAGTAAGACAGTGCCAAAGAGATCGGATTCTCCGAAAGAAGAGCCCGCAACACCAAAAGCAGGAAAAGAAATATTCCCTCAAGACACTGGTTTGCCACGCGCTATCAAGGAAGCGAGTGGTCTGCATCGAGCTTGCCTCAACATCGGCTATACAAGAACTTGCGAACATCCTGCCAACCACTTGAATTGCATGACGGCAAAAGAATGGATAAAGAGTCAGTTAGGCGTATGGCAATTCTCATATGAGAAGCGCGATGTCCGAGATAAAGAGAAACACCCAGCCACTTTTCCAATCGCACTTGCAAGGAAAATAATTGAGCTATTCACACATGAAGGCGAATTGGTTCTGGACCCTTTCGTAGGCAGTGGCACAACACTGGTTGCAGCACAAGACCTCAATAGGAATGCCGTCGGATTCGATTTGCAGGAAAAGTATGTTGATCTATGTGTCGAACGACTGGCCAGTAACAATTCCTGCAATCAGGCTCAACAGATTGCCCTACAGGATGACGCGCTTTATATTCCTCGTTATATAGCACATGAAACAGTGAGTTTGATATGGACTTCACCACCCTACGCGAATCTATTGAATCGAAAGCGCAAGAATAAATCGCGGCGTGGCGATGAACGGAAAAACGATCAACTTGGCAAGGTGGAACAATATTCTCAAGACGCGCGTGATCTTGGAACGCTGCCGCTGGAACAATATACTGCGGCAATGGGAGAAATCTTTGAGCAATTGCTGCCCCTCTTGAAGCCAAAAGCGCATTGTGTCATTAACGTGCCGGATATGTGGTGGGAGAATCAGCGGATCACAATTCACGTTGCATTAGTGCAAGAGCTGCGACGACGCGGATATGAACTGCGGAATACGATCATTTGGGATCGCACCAACATCGTGAACCGGATCGGTATCTTTGGGTGGCCCTCGAACTATATTACGATGGGAACGACATTCGAATACCTGCTTGATTTTTGGCGTCCACCTGCAAAAGCAATCCTTGAACCTATTCAATAAATCTCCATAGCTATATATGACGACCCTATTCCAGCTTCGTCAAGATAGATTGCCTGTGTTTCATGGCCGGGTACTAGAAATCGAACAAAACGACCTCGCCGAGTTTCTGAGCTGCGCTTGATCTTTGGGACTTGCATTTGAAACCCTGGCACATCCTACTCGCCGCACTCTTGCTTATCCTCTTCGCCGCGCAAGCCGCGCTCGGCTCGCCGGCCAACTCGGCGGCGTTTGATGAAGAGTATCACCTGGCAGCAGGCTATGCCTATCTCCGCACAGGCGACCCGCGCCTTGCGACCGAGCATCCGCCGCTGGTAAACGTGTGGAACGCGCTGCCGCTCGAGTTCCTCAAACCCACATTGCCGATTGACATACCCGCGTGGCAAAACGCCGTGCCCGACGATTTTGGCGATGCGTTCCTCTGGCAAGCCAATTCCGACATTGCGGTGCGGCTGGTCCTGCTAGGCCGCTTGCCCATCATCGCGCTGGGCGTGCTGCTGGGTGCGGTCGTATTCCGCTTCACACGTGACTTGTTCGGCCTCAACGCCGCCCTCCTCGCGCTGGCGCTGTACGCATTCGACCCGAACCTCATCGCCCACTCGCGTCTCTCGACGACCGACCTGGGCCTGGCCGCCACAATGACGATTGCGATGTGGCGACTGTGGGCCTGGCTGAAAAAACCGACGCGATGGAATCTGGTGTGGGTCGGCGTGGCGGCGGGCGCGGCGATGGGGACCAAGTTCACCGGACTCGTGCTTGCGCCGATGTTTGTGTTTGCAGCGTCGCTCTATCCTACAAAGCCTTGTCATTCTGAGCCGCGAAGCAGCGAAGCGTCGCTCTATTCTACACAGCCTTGTCATTCTGAGCCGCGAAGCGGCGAAGAATCTCCTTCTCGCAGGACAGTGACCCTTCGCCGCTCGGCGGCTCAGAGTGACAGACTGGGTGTCGCGACGAGATTTCAGCGGCTGCTCGCCCTCACGATCGCAGGTCTCATTGCGCTCCTCGTCATCTGGGCCGTGTATGGCTTTGAGATCCGCAACGGTCTGCCCGCTGCAACCTACTGGCGCGGACTCGCCAAGGTTTACGCCGAATACTCACAAGGCTACCCAACGTTCCTGATGGGTCAGGTGAGCCGCACTGGCTGGTGGTACTACTTTCCCGTGACCTTGGCGCTCAAGACACCCCTGCCCACACTGATCCTTCTTGTCGTCGGCATCATCGTCATCGCAAGCAAGCGCATTTGGCAACGCACATCGGCCGCGTGGATTCCCCCTGCCTTTGCAATGGCCGCCGCCATGTTCAGCCCGTTGACCATCGGCTACCGGCATATCCTGCCTGTTCTGCCGTTCGTCATCATCCTCGCGGGCAACACAGCAAATTTCAAATCTCAAATTTCAAATTTCAAATCTCACCTTGTCACCTTGTCCAGCGGCGCGTGTCTCCTTATCTTCCTGTGGCAAATGATAAGCACAGTCCTGATCTTTCCTCATCACCTCTCATACTTTAATGAACTAGCCGGTGGACCAGTCAACGCGCACAACATCCTCGTGGACTCGAACCTGGATTGGGGACAGGACTTGCCCGCGCTCAAAGCGTGGATGGATGAGAATGAAATTGAGGTTGTGAACCTTTCATATTTTGGCACAGCCTTGCCGGCGGCCTATGGCGTGCGCTACTGGCCGCTGCCCGGCTTTTTGCACTTTGTCATCGGGCCGGAGGTGGACTCGTTCAATCCCTACTCACCGGAGCCAGGCTGGTACGCCATCAGCGCCACCAGCCTGCGCCTGGGCTTGGTCTACCGCGAGCAAGACTTGTTCGCTTACTTTCGAGACAAGACTCCCATCGCGCGCGCGGGCTATTCGATTCTGATCTACCAAGTAGATTACGCGGCTAACACGCCAATGGACCGCGCCGTAATCGTCAGCACACCGGCGTATGCCGTCAACCCGCAGACGCTTGGCGTCGCACCCGGACATCGCCTCATCGTCAAGTGGGCCGACAACCCCGACGTGTTCATTTTTGCAATGAACGGCCCGGCGCGTTACATCGCGCCCGATCCACTGCCGTTCGACCGCGACTTGCGCCGGACCTTTCGTGCCATCGGACAAAAGGACGGCGATGCGCTCATGGTTGATGCGCGACCACTGGTCGAATCGCAACTGGCGCAGTGGCGCGCACCCATGCCGCAAGGCCTACCCGCCGATTTCGATGGCAAGCTTGCGCTTATCGGCTATCGAATCGAATCGCCCTACGTCGCGCGCGGCGATGCGCTCGACCTGACGACCTATTGGCGCGTGACGGGCGATCTGGTGCCGCCTATCGCGTTTTTTGCCCACGTCACGAGTGACGGATTGCAAATCGTCGGCCAATATGATGGCTGGGGTACGGCATTGCGCGGACTGGAAATCGGCGATGTGATCGTTCAGCATGTTCGCGCGCCCATCAAGCCCGACACGCCGCCCGGAGTTTATCAACTTGAACTCGGCGTCTATTCGCCGGATACGATGACGCGTTGGCCGCTTCAACTCGCCTCTGGCGCGGCCACAGACCACGTCAACCTGCTGTCCGTCACCGTGCGTTAGTTTGACGCACCTCTCGAAAGCGGCTATACTCGCTTTGCGCCTCCTTCAGGAGATAACCTGTGCAAATTCGCCTGGCCCACGCCAATGACGCCGATGGCCTTGCCCGTGTTCACGTGGATAGTTGGCGTGTAGCGTACAAGGGCATTGTGCCTGACGAACATCTGGCCTCGCTTTCATACGAGAAACGCGCCGGCCGATGGCGAGAATCGCTCTCGAATGCCGACAGTGCATCTTTCGTCTACGTCGCCCAAGGTGATGACGGAACCATCATCGGCTTTGCCGGTGGCGGGCCGGAACGTGACGGTGATCCAAACTACACAGGCGAATTGTACGCCATCTATCTGCATCCCGACTATCTGCGCCGGGGAATTGGCCGCCAACTGGCGCAAACGGTCGCGCGTCGGCTGATCGAAATGGGCTTGTCTTCGATGCTGGTATGGGTGCTGGCGCAAAATCCTTCGCGCCAGTTTTACGAGGCGCTCGGCGGCGAGTATCTGTATGAAAAAACCATCGAAATCGGCGGAGCCAGCTTGATCGAGATCGCGTATGGCTGGCCGGACATTCACGCCATCGCTCAAATGGAGATACCCTCATGACAAACTATCCACTGCCCGTACCCGATGCATTCGATTATCCCGGCAACTCGACCGGCGTGCTGTTGATTCATGGCTTTACGGGCAGTCCATCCGAGATGCGCCCGATGGGACAGTATCTTGCCCAAAAGGGCCACACGGTGGTCGGGCCACTGTTGCCCGGTCACGGGACGAACTGGCAAGACCTGGCCCGCCGCAAGTGGCACGAGTGGACCGATGCCGTCGAGCAGTCTTACCGGCAGCTCCAAGGCCGCTGCCGCCAGGTCTTTGTGTGCGGCGGCTCGATGGGCGGATTGCTGACGCTTCACCTGGCCGAGCGCCATCCCGAAATTGCTGGGATCGTTCCGATGGCTCCCGCGCTGTTTACCGTGGACCGGCGCTCGGGGCTGGCGTGGGCCATCAAATATTTCACCCAGTTCAATCCTTATGACCCCGCGCGCGACGGCGATGACCTGACCGATCCAGAAGCGCGAGAGCGTTACTTGTGGTCATACATGGGCACGCCTGTAGCAGCAGTCGAGCAACTCAACCTGCTCGAGCATTCGGTGCGCCGCGATCTGCGCAAGATCACCCGGCCGGCCCTGATCTTGATGAGCACCCGCGACCAGAGCGTCAAGCCCAAGAGCGGTGTGTACGCCTTGGACCGCATCGCTTCGAAGGACAAAGAGCTGATCTGGCTGACCAACTCGGGCCACTGCCTATGGGTGGACAGTGAAAAAGAGCAAGTGTGGCAAAAGGCACACCAGTTCATCACCGCACGATCGGGCTAACTTGGCACGTTGACACACTTGGACACACAATTCTGAGCGAGGTATCTATGAGATCGCTTGAACGGATCGAAGTACAAGGGTTCAAATCCATCCAAGAAATGGATTTGCTGCTTCGCAACCTCAATATCATGATCGGCGCGAATGGCGCGGGGAAAACCAACTTCATCTCAGTTTTTGAACTCTTGAACCATCTTGTAGAAGGGAACCTCCAACTCTATATCGGCCAATCGGGCGGCGCAGATAGGCTGCTACATTATGGGCGGAAGGCCACAAGCGAAATTGTCATCAGGCTGCACTTTGGAGCCAACGGCTACGAAGCCCGGCTGGCGCCGTCTGCTGGGGACACCCTCGTCTTTGCCCACGAAAGCTGCTGGTTTCACGACAGCGACAAGTATCCGCAACCGTTTAATGTATATCTTGGCAGTGGGCACAAAGAAACGCTGCTCCACGACGCCGCCGTCCAAAGCGAGGTCGCCGACTATGTGCTCAAGGACTTGAGAAGCTGGAAGGTCTATCATTTTCACGACACCAGCGACAGCGCTAAGATCAAAGCAACGTGCGACATTGAAGACAATGCCGCATTGAGACCAGATGCCTCAAACCTCGCCGCGTTCCTTTACTGGCTGCGAGAAGTACAGCGGGAATACTATGGCAGAATCGCAAAGACAATCCGCTTGGTAGCGCCTTTTTTCAATGATTTTGCGCTCCAACCTTCAAGACTGAACCGCAAGAAAATCCAGCTCGAATGGAGCGAGCGAGATTCAGATATGTATTTTGACGCACACACCCTCTCAGACGGAACGCTGCGTTTCATCTGCCTGGCGACGCTCCTGCTTCAGCCCACCTTGCCCGCCACAGTTCTCATTGACGAACCCGAGCTCGGACTGCATCCCTACGCGATCACATTGCTCGCCAGCATGTTAAAGAGCGTGGCGGCTCAGACCCAAGTGATTGTATCCACCCAGTCTGCCTCGCTGGTGGATCAGTTTTCGCCTCGCGATATCATCGTCGTTGATCGGGAGGGTAGACAGTCCAAGTTCAACCGACTGAACACGCGCCGACTCAAGCAGTGGCTTCAAGAGTATAGCCTCGGTGAACTTTGGGAAAAGAACATTATCGGCGGGAGGCCCAGCCGATGAAAAAAGTGCTCATCCTCGTCGAGGGTCAAGCTGAGGAGACATTTGTCACCAAAGTTCTAGGGCCACATCTGCAAAAGGTCAGAGTTGACGTTATTCCCAAACTTGCCACGACCAAGCGTGTGAAAGGCGGCCCCAATTTCAAAGGCGGCGTCATCACCTACGGCAGAATTAGAAACGACCTTACCAGGCTCTTGGGTGACACAAGCGCCGCAAAGGTGACGACAATGCTAGACTTGTATCGTCTTCCCAAAGATTTTCCAGGGCGGAACCGCGTATCAAAAGGCTCGTGTTACAAACGAGTCAAATATCTGGAAAACAAGTGGCAAGAAGATATAGGTCATCGCAAGTTTCTGCCCTACCTGGAGCTTTACGAGTTTGAGGCGATGGTATTCACGGACCCTCAGCAAATTGCCCAGGCCTTCCCCGACAAAATTGTGCTTCCAGAGCTATTCAAGATCAAGGCCAAGTTCAGATCTCCAGAAGAAATCAATGACCAAGCTCCTCCATCCAAACGGATCATCAAACTTGTCCCTGAATACGAGAAACCCTTACACGGGCCGCTGATTATCCTCAGTATCGGTCTCGACCGGATCCGCGCCGAATGTCCACACTTTGACGATTGGCTCACACAACTCGAAGCGTTGGGCTAAGGCGTTGAGCATGTCGCTACCTTCTCGGGTTTCGCGTCGTTCGGAATGGCTGATCCTTGTAGCGATTCTGCTCGTCGCGGCATTTCTGCGCCTCTATCAACTCGACGTGGCCCCGCCCGGCTTTACCCACGATGAAGCCGCGCACGGGAACGACGCCATCGCCATCCTTCACGGCGCACGCCCTATGTATGAAACCATTGGCTACGGACGTGAGCCGCTGTACGACTATGCCATCGCGGTGACGATGAGCCTCCTGGCCCGCACCGACTATCTTGCCGTGCGATTGACCTCGGTCTTGTTTGGCCTGTTGACCGTTGCCGCCACTTTCGTCTGTATCCGTCGCATGTTCGACGTTTCCACCGCGCTCATCACAACGGCAATGCTGGCCGTTTCGTTCTGGGCCATTTCCACGTCGAGGCAAGCGCTGCGCTCGGTTATGTTTCCCGCAGTGCTTGCTTTTGCCGTGTACTCTTGGTGGAAAGGCTATGCTGCTCTCCACTCTCCCGCCTTCCGGGCGTCCACTCTCCACTTTGCACTTGCCGGTCTGTTCCTGGCCGCCACGCTATGGACGTACATGGCCGCGCGCGCCACGTGGATTCTCTTTGTGATTGGCCCGGCGCTGGCCTGCGTCTTGGACCGCGACCGCTTCAAGGCGCGCTGGCGCGGAATGTTGTTGACGCTCGCGTCAGGGGCTTTACTGGCCGCGCCAATGTTCTTTTGGCTGCAAATGCATCCGGGCGCGGAACAGCGACTGGGGCAATTGGGCGAGCCGTTGCGGCTCCTGGCCAGTGGAAATCCGAATGAGGTGCTACGGAACATCCTCGAAGCGCTGGGGATGTTCACCTTTCGCGCCGACCCGCTCTGGCTCTACAATCTGCCCGGCAAGCCGTGGCTAGATCCAGTGACGGGGCTGTTATTCTACGCCGGCATCGGCGTGGCAATGTGGAACTGGCGCAAGCCGGCTTATCTCTTGTCACTGGCATGGCTGGTCGCCGGCGCATTCCCCAGCCTGATGACGGGCATTGTCGCCAGCGGCACACGGGCCGTGGCGATTCAACCCGTGTTGTATCTATTCCCGGCGCTGACGATAGTTACGCTAGCGCGTTGGTTGCGAGAGCGTCTTTACCACAAAGACACACAGGCGCAAAGATCGAAAAAGTTTTTCTGGGGTCTCGGCGTCTTGGTAACAATACTCATCGCGATCACGGCCACGTTGAGCTTTCGGGATTATATTGTCACCTGGGCAAACGCGCGCGATGTGCGCGTTGCTTATCACACCACGCTGTTCGAAATCGCGCGCTACCTCGACAGTCAACCTGTAAGCGGAACAGCGGCCATCTCGTCCATCTATCCAGGCCGCTTTCACGATCCGTACACGATGGGAATGACACTGCGCCGCCGCGACGTTTCACTCCGCTGGTTCGACGGACGTAGTGCGCTGGCACTGGCGCCCGCCGGTTCGCGATTGATCGTTCAGGCCATCTCGCCCATTGACCCGGCGCTGGCGGACATGGTTTCACGCAGTGCGCGCCAAACCGACGCTCGCCTGCTCCGTCCCGATGACTTGAACCCACGCTTTGACGTGTTCGAATGGAACGGTGTGCAGGGCGGCTCTTTCCACGAGCCCGAAGCGCCGGTGGATTTCGGCCACACACTCGATCTTGTCGGTTACTCTACCAAGGCAGCACAAAACAAGGCCGGCAGCGAGTTGACCGTCGTGACATTGTGGCGCATTCGCTCGACGACTGACCCGAACAAAGAGACTGTGCTATTCACACATCTGCTCAAAACACCCCAAGGCCCGGTGCTGGCTCAGCAGGATTTGATTGGATATCCCTCGTGGCAGTGGCAGCCCGGCGACGAGTTCGCGCAAGTGCATCGTTTCGTCATCCCGCCCGATACAGGCCCCGGCCAATACCCGCTGGAAGTTGGCGTGTACATGCGTGACATTCCCTCGGCCGTTCAACCCAATCCGCCCACTGTACGGATGATGGTCTATGACGGCGACAAGGTCACGGGCGACCGTGTGTTGCTCCCACCTGTGCAAGTGGGCCAAGATCAATGAATCAACACATCAGAACTGAAAGCTGTCCCGGAACGGCACGATCTTGAACCGGAGATTGGTCACAAACGGGTCAAGCCGCTCCCGCAAGTCTGCCCACTCGTCACTCTGCATAATCTTGTCCAGCGTTTTCCGGTCCGGCGCGACAAAGCCCGTCATCCGCGCCGGATAGTCGCCGTAGGCCGTGTGCCACGCTTCGCTGATCGCCAGTCCCATCTCTTGCGCCCTGGGGATAAATTCGCGCAGGATGAACTCGTAATAAGTCTGCTGCGACTGTGTCACGATGTCATAGGACATTAACAGCTTGACTCGTGGGTCTCCTGTGGAGGATGGCATGGTCACTTCCAGATTCCAGCGATGGCCGTGTTACACTTGGAACAGCGGCCCGTGCCGGAGAGTTTATTCGTCCGAATGTAATAACCCAGTCGAGCGATGAGCAGCTCGCCGCAGTTGTGACAAAACGTGTTTTCGTACATCCCCGTCATGCCGGGCAAGTTGCCGGTGTAGACGTGATGCAGCCCGGCCTCCTGCCCGATTTCGGCGGCGCGCAAGAGGGTTTTGGCGTCCGTGTTATCCGGGTCGGTCATTTTATAGTCTCTGTGGAACGCCGTCAGGTGCCAGGGGATATCCGGCGAAAGCGAAACGAGGAACCGAGCCGCGTCCCACAACTCGTCGTTGCTGTCGTTAAAGCCGGGAATCACCAACGTGACGATCTCGACCCAGAACCCCATCTCGCGCGCCAACCGGATGCCATCCAGCACATTGTTCAGCACCGCGCCGAGCTGCCGATAGTTCCTGTCGCTCATCGTCTTGAGGTCAATTTTGTAACCATCCACAAAAGGCCGCAGATATTCCATGACCTCGCGCGTAGCGTTGCCGTTGGAGATGTAGACACAGCGCAATCCGGCCTCTTTCGCCTTCTTGAACACCTCGACAGCCCATTCGGACGTGATGAGCGGCTCGTTGTAGGACGAGCCGATAAGCTCCGCGCCATAGCGTTGAGCGATCTTGATCATCTGGTCGGCTGTCACAAGCTGCGGTTCGACCCCGGCGCGCGTGTCGCGCAACGTCTGCGAGATTTCCCAGTTTTGGCAATTGGCGCAATGCAGATCGCAGCCCAACATGCCAAATGTGAGCGTCTGCGAGCCAGGCAAGACGTGAAAGAACGGCTTTTTCTCGGTGGGGTCCACGTTGAGCGCGGCGACGTAGCCATGCGGGACGCGCAGCGTGCCGCCCTCGTTGTAGCGCACCTGGCAGATACCACGCCGCCCTGGCTTGAGGAAGCAACGATGCGCGCAGGCGTAGCACCGCACCGCATCATCTTTGAGCTTTTGGTACAGCTCGCCCTCTACCGTCATCTCGTCGAGGATCTGGGCCAGTGACACCCTTGCCCCAGCCATTCGAATCGCTCCTTTCCAAACCACCCACCGATCGTTCGGTCCTGACTGACAATATTATAGCACTATTTCAGAGGCAGTTGCCGCTCGGCGGATTTACTAGCCAAACGGCGCAATCCGTGATACACTTGGCACAATTTGTACAAGGTCAGATATGCATGCGCTGTCTGGTGATTTCCGACGTTCACGGCAACCTGGCCGCGTTGGAAGCAGTGATCCTCAACGCGGGCCAGTTCGACATGATCTGGTGCCTGGGTGATATGGTGGGCTACGGGCCAAACCCCAACGAGTGCATAGCCCGATTGCGAGAATATCCGCACGTCTGCCTGGCTGGCAACCACGACTGGGCGGTGCTGGGCAAACTGGACATGCGGGGCTTTAACACCGACGCGCGCTCGGCCAATCAATGGGCACGCAGCGTGCTCGACCCGGACGCGATGGCGTACCTGGATGGCCTGGAGCCCCAGCATTTTGAGAAGGGCTATACCCTGGCGCACGGCAGCCCGCGCCAGCCGGTCTGGGAATACATCCTCGACCCGTTGACCGCCGAGCTAAATTTCCCCGCTTTCAAGACGCCCATTTGCCTGGTCGGCCACACGCACGTGCCCATCAGCTTTTACATGCCTGACTCGAGCGACGATCACTTGTGCGAGCCGCGCGCCCCGCGTTACAAGCAACCCGTCTCGCTTGCGAGCGGGCGGTGGATCATCAACCCCGGCAGCGTAGGCCAGCCGCGTGACGGCAACCCGCGCGCCGCCTATGCCATCCTCGACCCGGAAGCAGGCACGTTGGAGCACCGGCGCGTCGAGTATCCCATTGTGCTGACGCAGAGCCGGATGCGCGCGGTCAAGCTGCCGCACCGCTTGATCGAGCGGTTGGCCGTCGGGCACTAGGTCCCGTCGGCGCGGAACTCGATAGCGACAACCGGCGTCCTAAATACAGAGTCGCCGTGACGAAAGGAGCGCCCGAATGAAACGCCAATTCATTACCCTTTTTGTGATCTTTCTACTCGTCGCATCTGCCGGATGCGCCGCCTCCCGATCTGCTGCGCCAGCGCCGCAAGTCTCGGGTGGCGTCGCTCCCTCTGGCGGAGCGCCCGCCGCGCCGCCCCAGGAAGCGCCCCAGTCCGCCGCCGACGGCGTGACCCAGGCCGTCAACCAACCTCAATCGGCCAATGCTGCCGGCGCGGAGCGGATGATTGTCTACACCGGCCAGTTGTCGTTGGTTGTCAAAGACGCGCGCTCAACCGTCGAGCAGATCACCCAGATTGCCAAAGACGTCGGCGGTTTCGTCATTTCGTCAAACGTGTACCAGGACGAAGGGCATGCCCGTGCGACGATGGCCATTCGCGTCCCCGGCGAAGACCTGCTCCAGCTAAAGGCAACACTCGCCAAAATCAAGTCGCTGGCAATGACCGTGGAAAGCGAAAACCTCACCGGGCAGGACGTGACCGACCAGTATGCCGATACCCAGGCTGAGATCGAGAACCTCACCGCCCAGCGAGACTCGTACCGCAAGTTGCTTGATCGCGCTACCAAGATGGAAGACATCCTCAACATCCAGACGCGGCTCGACCAGGTGCAAGGCCAGATCAACACGCTGACCGGCCGGCAGTTGAAGCTGAAGGAAAGCGTCAAGCTCGCCACGGTGAACATCACCGTCACGCCGGACGAGCTGGCGCAACCTGTCTCCATTGGCACGTGGCGACCGCAAGGCACTGCGCGCACGGCGTTCCAGGCGTTGATCTGGGCGCTGCAACGCCTCGGTGACCTCCTGATCATTACGGGCATTTGTATCCTGCCCGCCGCACTGTTGATTGGTTTTCCGCTCTACCTGGTGGTTCGCTATGCGCGCTCGCGGCGCAAGTCCGCGCCTGCAACGCCCAAGCCATAGGCTCTCCCACAATCCCACCGTCCGGTAGTATAATAGTCGGGCAATCCGTGTTCTGATTGCCCGACTTACGTCTTGTCCACCTGTTCTTGTCTGCTGGTCTACTCTGAAGCATGGAGAACAAAATGTCAGTTGCTGTTGTGATCCTTGCCGCTGGAATGGGAACGCGGATGAAATCCGATTTGCCCAAGGTGCTGCATCGCGTGTGCGGCAGGCCGATGGTGGCTTTTGTCGTGGACGCGGCGCGCGAACTGACGGGAACACGTCCGCTCGTCGTCGTCGGCTACGGCGCGGACCAAGTCCGCCAAGCACTTGCGGAGAGCGCCGACATCGTTGTTCAAGAACCACAACGGGGGACCGGCCATGCCATGCTGCAAGCGCGCTCTATGCTGGAAGGCAGAACCGATACGGTGCTCGTGGTATATGGCGACACGCCATTCATCTCCGCTGAAACGCTCCGGGCGATGCTGGAACGTCACACGAGCGAAAACGCCCGTGTGACCCTCCTCACTTTTCGCCCACCCGATCCGCTACGCTTTGGCCGCATCGTCCGAAATAAAGCCGGTCACGTGCGCGCGATTGTTGAATTCAGGGAAGCCACATCGGAGCAAAAGGCGAGCCTCGAGTGCAACAGCGGCATCCAGTGCTTTCAGGCCGAGTGGCTCTGGTCGCACATCGAGCAATTGCCGGTCAAGCATGGCGAGCAATACCTCACCGACCTGGTCGAGCTGGCTGTGGCCGAGGGCCGCACCGTCGCTACCTTGGACGCCGACCCAGACCAAGTGATGGGCCTTGACGACCGCGCCCGCCTGGCCTGGGCCGAAACGGAAATGCGCGCGCGCATCAATGAGCAGTGGATGCTTGCCGGCGTAACGATGTTGGACCCGGCCACCACCTACATCGAAGCAAGCGTGACCCTCGGCGCGGACACAATCGTTTTGCCGAACACTCATCTGCGCGGCAAGACCGTCATCGGACGCGCGTGCAAGATTGGCCCGAACGCCGTCATCGAGGATTCGGTGATTGGCGACCGGTGCATCGTCAAGGCCTCCTTCTTTGAAGGCGCGACGTTAGAAGACGACGTGGATGTGGGGCCGTTCGCGCATCTCCGGAAAGGCGCCTATCTGTGCCGTCACGTCCACATGGGCAACTTTGGCGAAGTGAAAAACTCGCGGCTGGGGCCTGGCGCCAAGATGGGCCACTTTAGTTACTTGGGCGATGCCGACGTGGGCGCGGATGTGAACATCAGTTGCGGCGTCATCACCTGCAACTATGACGGCCAGAACAAGCACAAGACGGTTATCGGCGAAGGCGCGTTCATCGGCAGCGACACGCTGCTACGCGCGCCCGTCACCATCGGCAAGAATGCGGTGACCGGCGCGGGCAGCGTGGTCACGCATGATGTGCCGGACGGCGCGTTGGCGTATGGAGTGCCCGCTCGGTTAAAAGAGACACAGGCCCACTCTACGTGACGAAAGACGATTGACGGTGTTCACCCTTCGGTATTCGTCCTGCATCGGATGGATGGTCAAGTGATTCCAGAATTCATCCTGCTCGTTGCGCTCCTGATACTGAATGCCTTTCTTGCCGCATCGGAAGTGGCGATTGCGGAAATCCGCAAATCGCGCCTGGCGCAATTGGTCGAGGCAGGTCACGCGCAGGCAAAGGTGTTAGAACGGTTGGCGCAAGATTCCAGCCGGACGCTCGCCACACTTCAACTCGGCACGATACTGGCGGGTTTCTTCGCCGCTGGAACCGCCGCCGTGACACTCGCGCCTCAGCTGGCAACTACCCTGGCGCGAGCCACCTGGCTCGCGCCATACAGTCTGTTGTTGGCGGTTTTGATCGTCACCTTCCTGCTAGGTCTGGTGATGCTCATCTTGGGCGAGCTCGTGCCCAAGTCGCTGGCCGTGCGCCACGCCGAACCCATCGCTCTCTTTGTGGCGCGTCCCCTCGACCTCGCTGCCACTACAGCAGCTCCGCTGGTCAAGCTACTCGTCAAACTATCGAACCTGATCACCGGGCCACTCGGTGGAGCTTCACGGGTGGGCATGGGCCTTATCACCGAAGAGGAAATCAAGACGGTGGTGGACGCAGGTGAAGAAGGCGGCGTGCTCGAAGAAGAAGAAAAGGAGATGATCTATTCCATCTTTGACTTTGGCGACACCCTGACCCGCGAGGTGATGGTCCCACGCATTGACGTGGTAGCCATTGACGCCTCCATGCCGCTGACCGAAGCGGCTGATCTCGTCATCCAGGCCACGCACAGCCGCGTGCCAGTTTACCAGGACACCATTGACAACGTGGTGGGCGTGCTGTATGCCAAAGACCTGCTACGCGTCTTGCGCGCGGGCGACCTGACCGTCCCACTCACTCAGGTGGCGCGCCCGGCCTACTTTGTGCCGGAAGCCAAAAAGGTGAGTGACCTGCTGGAAGAACTGCAAAAGCGCCGTGTCCACGTGGCCATCGTCGTGGACGAATACGGCGGCGTGGCCGGCCTGGTGACGATTGAAGACATCCTGGAAGAAATCGTCGGCGAGATTCAAGACGAGTACGACGCGAGCGAAGAGCCACTGTTCCAGCAAGAAGCCGAAGGCGCCTACGTCTTTGACGCGCGCGCTAATCTCGACGACGTGAGCCAGTTGCTCGGCGCACCACTCCCCGCCGATGAATCGTACGACACGCTCGGCGGTTTTCTCTATACCCAACTCGGCAAAGTTCCAGTGGCGGGCGAACAGTTGCACTTTGGCGAATGGGTGATACAAGTGCTCAACGTTTCCGGGCGGCGCATCGGCAAGGTGCGCGTCCGGAGAGAACCTTCTCCTTCTCAGGAGTGATCATGGACGACCAACAACTCGTCGTGCTGGCGCAAGAGGCGCGCAAGGCAGCTTATGCTCCCTACTCGCATTACAGCGTCGGCGCAGCCCTGCTGACCCTATCTGGCCAGGTGTTTACCGGCTGCAACGTGGAAAATGCCGTGTACCCTCTGTGCCTGTGTGCCGAGCAGACGGCCGTCGTCAAGGCCGTGTCGGAAGGACAGCGCGAGTTTTCCGCCATCGCCATCGCCACGCGCAACGGCGGCAGCCCGTGTGGCGCATGCCGACAGGTCCTGCGCGAGTTTGCCCCACATCTGCGCATCCTGCTGGCCGATGACGCAGGCCACGTGCGGCCGTTCACGCTCGACCAGCTCTTGCCCGAATCGTTCGGCCCCGAGTCTTTGGACTAACTCACCGCCAAGACCCTGGTGGACTTTCGGCGTGGCTTGTGGCACTGCAAACACAGAGGTATAATCGCGGACGCTATGCCGATTCTCGATTCCAACACGCTCGAATTCATCAGCCGCAGCCCGGAGCAGACGCGCCGATTGGGGACGCGCCTGGGCGAGTTGCTGCGCGGCGGCGAATGGATTTGCCTGGAAGGCGAGTTGGGCGCAGGCAAGACCTGTCTGGCGCAAGGCATCGCCACTGGCTGGGGCGTGACCGGCCCGGTGCGCAGCCCCACCTTCACGCTCATTCACGAATACCGCCGCCCCGGCGACCGGCGCAAGCTTTACCACGTTGACCTGTACCGCATCGCCAGCGCAGCAGAAGCGTGGGCGCTGGGGCTGGACGACGTGTGGGTGGGAGGCAACGTTTGCATCATCGAATGGCCGGAGCGCGCGCAGGCCATTCTGCCCGCCGAGCGATTGTGGATTCGGCTCACGGCGATAGACGAGATGCGCCGAATGCTCCACATGGAAGCGCACGGCGCAAGTTATCAAACCCTGCTGGAGAATTTTAGGCGAGCGGCGTTTGGGGGATGATGCGCGAGCTGAACGCGCCACCACAGGTACAGACGATGAGTTTACTTTTAGCCATTGACACCGCCACACGCGCCGCAAGCCTGGCCTTGCACGATGGCGCGCGTGTGCGCGTCGAGATTTCGTGGGAGTCGCAAGACTATCACACCGTCGAGCTGACGCCGCGCATCTCGGGAATGCTGGCGCAGCTCGAAGCGACCGTGGACGATTTGGCGGGCATTGCCGTGTCGCTCGGCCCAGGCTCGTTCACCGGTTTGCGCGTGGGCGTGGCGGCCGCCAAAGGTCTGGCCATGTCGCGCGGTCTCAAGCTGGTCGGCGTGCCCACGCTCGACATCATTGCACAGGCGATGAAAGATTCACCGTCGCCTGTGGTGGCCGTGCTGGCCGCCGGGCGCGGTCGGCTGTGCGCGGCCAAATATCGCCTGAGCAAGCTGGAGATGATAGCCGAAGGCCCGGCGTGGCTCACCACTGCGCGCGATCTGGGCGCAGATTGGCAAGAGACCACGCGCGTGTGCGGCGAGCTTTCCGCCGAGGAGCGGCATGAACTGCAGAAACGGTTAGGCAAGCGAGTGGAACTGGCATCGCCTGCCGCGTCCTTGCGGCGCGCGGGCTTCCTGGCCGAATTGGGCTGGGCTAGACTTTACGGTGGGGAATCCGATGACCCGGCCACCCTCGCTCCCATTTACATTCAAACGCCGTTCGGGAGTCCTGCTTGATGGGCAACGGCCAACTCCCTTACATCGTCCAACCCATGCGCTGGGATGACGTCCCGGCCATCATGGTGATCGAGCGCGAATCGTTCCCATTGCCGTGGTCGAGCTACACCTACCGCCACGAGCTAACCGAGAACAAGAACTCGCATTACATGGTCATCCGCTCGCGAGTCCAGGGTTCGGACGCACAGGCCTGGTGGAAGCGCATGCTACGGCCTACCTCGCCCCCGATCGTCGGCTACGGCGGCTTTTGGCTCATCGCCGACGAAGCGCACATCAGCACACTTGCCGTTGCAAAAAAGTGGTGCGGGCGGGGATTGGGCGAGCTTTTGCTCACGGCCATGATCGAACAGGCGCTGGGCATGAAAGCAGTGATGGCGACACTCGAAGTGCGCGTCACAAACACCGTGGCCCAAAACCTCTACCGCAAATATGGCTTTGTCATCACCGGCACCCGGCCGCGTTACTATCGCGACAACGACGAGGACGCTCACATCATGACGGTCGAAGGCGTGGCGGGCGAGGAATACCGGCGTAAATTCGCCCGCCTGCAAGAAGCGCTCTGGATGCGCTTGCGCGCCGGAGTCAAGCGCCCTGCTGGACAAAAGGCGGCGGCACCGCTATAATCTTGCCCCGACTCTTTGAAAGAGGAGAATGAAGCATGCCGCTGATTCAGTTTACCCACAACCACTCTGACCACAGCACCGACCGGGGGTTCCAGTTCGAGTTCTTTTGCGACAAGTGCGGCAATGGCTACACGACGCGCTTCCAGCCTACCGCCAGCGGAATCGTTACCGACGCGCTGGACGTAGCTTCAGGGCTGTTCGGGGGACTGCTCGGAAACGCGGCCGATGCCGCACACCGTGTCCATTCCGCCGGATGGCAAAAGGCTCGCGACGATGCCTTCAACACGGCGGTGCAAGAAGCCAAACCTAATTTTAACCAATGCAAGCGCTGCGGCAAGTGGGTGTGCCGCGAGATTTGCTGGAACAATGAGCGTGGCTTGTGCAAAGATTGCGCGCCTGACCTGGAAGAAGAGTATGCCGTGGCACAGGAAGAAGCCGCCGTCGAGCAAGCGCGGAACGTGGCGCGGGAAGCCACGTATGTGACCAAAGAGAAATTTGAAAAGAACGTCGTCGGCGCCTGCCCCAACTGCGGCGCCAAGTTGACCGGCGGCAAGTTCTGCCCCGAATGCGGCAAGCCGGTCGTTTCCGAAAAGCACTGCACCGAGTGCGGTGAAAAGATGCCGGCCTCCGCCAGGTTCTGCCCAGCGTGCGGAGCCAAGCAAGGATAATCCATGTCAGAACTGTCCAAACTGGCCGAACAAGTTGCCGCCTGCACCAAGTGTATCTTGAGCAAATCACGGACCAAAGCCGTGCCCGGCGAAGGCCCGGAGAACGCGCAAATCCTGTTCGTGGGCGAAGGGCCGGGCTTTCACGAAGACAAGCAGGGCCGCCCGTTTGTGGGCGCGGCCGGGCAGTTCCTCGAAGAGCTGCTGGCCGGCATCGGTATGAAGCGCGAGGAGGTGTTCATCGCCAACGTGGTCAAGTGCCGCCCGCCCGGTAATCGCGACCCTATGCCCGAAGAGATCGAAGCCTGCCGGGCCTACCTCGACCGGCAGATCGAGCTGATCAACCCTCAGGTCGTCGTTACGCTGGGGCGTTACTCGATGGCCCGCTGGTTCCCCAACGCCAAAATCAGCGCAATTCATGGCCAGCCCCGCAAGATAGATGGGCGGCTCATCGTACCGATGTTTCACCCGGCCGCCGCGCTGCATCAGCCTTCGCTCCGCAAAGATGTGGAAGCAGACTTTGGCAAGCTGCCGGACATCCTGGCCGAGTTCGAGCAAATGGAAAACAGCGAGCCGCCGCCTCCAGAAGCCGAACAACTCAGTCTGTTTTAGAAAAAGCGAGTGCCCGTCGCTGGATGGGCACTTTTGGAGATGACGTGGAAGACGAAATTGACCTGCGGGTTTACATCAATATCCTGATCCGTTTCTGGCGTCTGATTGCGGGATTGACAGTGGGTGCGGCGGTGGCGGCATTTGTCGTCACTTTGTTCCTGCCGCCGTCTTACCAGGCCACGGCGATGATCGTGGTTACACGGCCTCTTTACCAGCTCCAGTTTTCGCCACAGATTCAGAACCTGGATAATGCCAATGCACAGCAGCTTCTCACGGGCAAAGCTGCGCTGGACTTGGCCACGAGCGACTCGCTGCTTCAACAGGTCATTGACGCCGTCGGCAATGACCTGCCGCCCAAAGAGCGGACGCTGACCGCGATCAGAGAAACTGTCAAAGCTAAAACCGGGAATGATCCTTCGATCGTCAACCTGACTGCCAACAACAGTGACCCGCAGCGAACGACCAAGATCGCCAATACCTGGGCCAGCCTGTATGTCCGGCAGATCAACGACCTGTACGGCCAGTCGGGCGAGCAGCTCAAATTTTTCGAAACCCAGTTGGAGCAAGCCCAGCGTGACCTGGACAAAGCCGACCAGGCCCTGGTTGACTTTCAAAAGCGCAACGATGCAACGGTCCTTCAAGCGCAACTCACTGCCAAGCAAGACGCGTTCGCCCATTACCTCAGCTTGAACGAATCACTCAAGTTGCTGCTGCAAAACGTACGCAGCCTGCAAGACCAACTTTCGCGTCAACCGGCGGGAGACCAGTCCGCGCTGGGCGAGGACCTGTCAGCGCTGCTGTTGCAAGTCAACGCCCTGAATAATGCACAGTCGAACATCCCCATTCCGTCGGACATCTCTGTTCCGTCGAATATCCCCATTCAACTGCAATTGGCAGGCGCCGGCAGTCTATCGAACAAGACCGTCGGCCAACAGGCTGCGTACATGGCTGACCTGGCCAAGACCATCGAGGCCAAGCAGACCGAGGTCAAGCAACAGGCAGAGTTGCTGCCAACCGAAATCAAAGTTTTGCAGGGACGGATTCAGGAGGCCAAGACCGAAGAGGCGCGCTTGACTCGCCAGCGTGACTTGGCCCAGAGTGTCTACACAACCCTGGCCCAGAAAGTTGGGGAAACGCGCATCGCCGCACAGGATACATCCGGGCGAGTGAGGTTGGCGAGCGCCGCCGCCGTGCCCGACAAACCTGTCAGCGCCAAGCGGCTCACGAACACAGCCGTTGCAGCGGCGCTGGGGTTGCTCGTCGGCGTGATGGCGGCTTTTGCCATCGAGTATTTCAAGCAGCCCTCGGCCAGCCAGGCGCATTAGAGTCACATCCGTTAAACGTGATACGGGCTGCGCATTCCATCACGCAGCCCGTATTGCGTTCAACGCTTTACCCACTCTGCAACGGCGCCCGCCAACTCTAATAGAGTGCCGCGCCGCACCGTGCACTCGGGCAGCGATTTGAGAAACGTCTGCCCATAAGTCTTGGTGAGGAGCCGCCGGTCAAAGACGACCACCACACCCCGGTCGGTGGCAGTGCGGATGAGGCGGCCAAAGCCCTGGCGAAAACGAAGAATGGCATCCGGTACCGAGTATTCCGTGAACGCCTGGTCGAACGTCTCGCTGCGTGCAGCAAAAACCGGGTCGGTCGGGACGGCAAAAGGCAGACGCACGATGGCTAGACATGAAAGCGCCTCACCCGGCACGTCTACGCCCTCCCAGAAAGAGCGCGTCCCCAGCAACACTCCCCGCTCGGCGTTCTTGAAATTCTCCAGCAGTTGCCGCCGTGAGGAGCCGTCACTCTGCTCGTACACTGTGACATCGTCTTTTACCAGCGCGGGCGCGAGAGCTTTGTTCGTGGCACGCAGTTGGCTATAGGAGGGGAACAGCACCAGCGTCCGGCCTCCCATCGCGCGGCAGAGCGAAATCAATCCCTGCTCCAACGCGCGTTGATAACCTTGCGCGCCCGGCTCCGGCACATCGGCCACCAGGTACAACAGGGTCGAGCGCTTGAAATCGAACGGCGAGCCAACCGACAACTCGTCCGCGTCCCAGGCGTGCAGGCGTTCCTTGATAAAGTCAAACGTTCCACCGGTCCGCAGCGTAGCCGAAGTCATCACCACCGATTTCTTGCTCTTGAATAGATGCTTCTCCACCAGCGGCCCGACATGCAGTGGCGCCGAATGCAATGAGAGCAGCCGATTGCCGCCGCGCCATCCACCGTTTTGATCCGAGGCTAGCTCGGCCCAGTAAATGCCCGACGACTCGGGCTCGCACAGAATCGCGTAGAGTTGCTCGCGCACTTTTGCCACTTCTCGACGCGAACCCAAAACACGCGCCAGCAAATCCTGGGCATCGGGAATGTCGTATTCGTCCAGATCGTTCAACGCCTGTCCCAGACGTGCCAGGCTATCCGCGACCGCGAACAAACCTTTGCCCAGATTGTCGCACGCGACCTCGATGGATGACCACGCGGGCTGCGCGCGAACGGCAGGAACGAGTCTCAACTTGAACGAATACTCACCGCCATTGTCTTCCTTCGCGCTTTCGACAAATTGCGCTACCTGATCAAACAAATCATCCGACTGGCGCATCAAGCCCTCTACCGTCTTGGCCGCCTGGTTCACGAACGACTCTACCGGGCGCGCGAGCTCATCGGGCACAGCGTGGCGGACCCGGCCGATCAGATCGGCCAGCAACCCAGGTGCGCGCTTCCCCTCGCCCACCTTGCCAATGTCGGCCAGCAGCCGCTGCATCCCATTGCGATCCACCGAGAAGCTGAGCTGTTGCGTCGTGGCGCCTTCAAGGTGATGCGCTTCGTCCACGATGAGGTAGTCGTATTCCGGCAGCGCGCGGTTGTCCACGGCGATGTCGGCCAGCAGCAGCGCATGATTGACGATAATGACGTGCGCGGACTCGGCGGCCCTGCGCGCGCGATAAAAGAAACACTCGCCGCGCTGAGCGGCCGCGCAGCGTTCCGGCGTGCAGGCTTCGTTATCAGCGCTCAAGCGCGACCAGACGGCGCGTTCAACCGGGTTGGGTATGAACAACTCGTCGCCATCGCCCGTGACGGTGCCGGGCAGCCACAGCAACACTTTGCACAGTACCCGCATTTCTTCCGGCGAGGCCGGCCCGGCGTGCCTGAGCGCCTTGAGCCGCGAAGCGCAGAGATAATGGCTGCGGCCTTTGAGCACAGCAGCCTGAAACTCGAACGACAGGATGCGCGCCAGGTCAGGCAAGTCTTTGTGATAGAGCTGCTCTTGCAAATTGATCGTATTGGTGCTGACGACGACACGCTGACCGTTTGCGTGGGCCCAGTGGACGGCAGGCAATAGATACGCCAGCGACTTGCCAGTGCCGGTACCCGCCTCGACGAGCGCGTGACTGCCCTCGTTCAAGCTCTGCGACACGGCGCGCAGCATTTGCACTTGCTGAGGGCGGAACTCGTAACCAGGGAATTGCTGGCTGAGCGGCCCGCCTGGTTCAAGCAAAGCCGCGAGTGCGTCCACGTCGAGCGGCACACGCGAAGCGTCGCCGCTCGGCCGCAGCGGCTTGGCATCCAACGCGGGGAGGAACATGGGCGTGCTCGAGGCTGACGCTTTTTTGGTCTTGCGCTTTTGCGCCGCTTGCTTGGCCGCAATCTGCGCGCCGATGGAACCTGCCTCGAACGCGCCGCGCGCCGCCGCTTTGAGCGCATCCTCAAAGAATTGGCCCGGCGTCCAGCGCACTTGCTGGCTCAGCTCGACGATCTCTTGGAGCGTACTGGTGGGAATCTGGCACGCACGGTCGAACAGCTTGACGAACAACTGATACGCCAGTTGTGCGTCGCCCAGCGCGCGGTGGTCTTGCGGCTCCTGCACGCCGAGCGCCTGTGTCAGCTTGCCCAGCGAGTAGCGTTCCTCGTGTGGGACGAGGATGCCGGCCAATTCGAATGTATCGAGCGATTCGTTGGACAGCAGCACTTTTTGGCGGCGCAAGAAACCCAGATCGAACGCGACGTTGTGGCCGATGACTGGCAGGTCGCGCACAAAGGCCGACAAGCGCGGCAACACCGACCACAACGAGGGCGCATTCTGCACCATCGCATCTTCAATGCCGGTCAGTTCTGTGATCTTGAGGGGAACCGGTCGGCCTGGGTTGACCAGGCTCGTAAACGTGTCAAGGATTTCGTCGCCCCGAAACTTGACCGCGCCAATTTCCAAGATGCTATCACGCTGTGGATCAAGGCCGGTCGTTTCGAGGTCAAGAGCAACATAGATTCGATTCAAAAGAGTCTTCTTTCTAGGCGCATCGCGCGGCGCGATTATACCACACTCGCCAACGATTCGTGCTATAATCGAAGCGAGGAGGTACATCCGGTATTCATTCACCCATCGTAGTAGGCGTTTCCACGTTGAGTGTAGAGAGGACCATCTCGAGGAGACTCGCCCATGAATGAGAACGTAACTCTTTCGCATCCCCTACCTGCTGGACGCAGCCAACCGCCAGATTGTCATTGACGATATAGCGCAGCACGCTGCTGCCTACGACCACATCAACAAGCTCTAGCCCACGGTAGTCAAGAGCAAGTTTAGCTTGGTCAAGCCAATACGATAGACGGTCATCGAAAGGACAACCATGATCGCTGAATCCATGCAACGCGCGCGCGAAAACATCCAGCAAGTCATCGTCGGCAAGGACGAGCAGATCAACCTGGCACTTGTCGCCGTATTGTGTGAGGGTCACATTCTCATCGAGGACGTGCCCGGCATCGGCAAGACGACGCTCGCCAAATCCATCGCCGCCAGCCTGGGCTGCACGTTCCGCCGCATCCAGTTCACGCCCGACCTGTTGCCCAGCGACGTGACCGGCATCAACTATTTCAACCAAAAGAATCAAGAGTGGGAATTTCGCGCCGGGCCGGTTTTCTCGCAACTCTTGTTGGCCGACGAGATCAACCGCGCTACACCGCGCACACAATCCGCGCTGCTGGAAGCGATGCAGGAACGCCAGGTGACGGTAGACGGCGATACCAAGCACTTGCCGCGTCCTTTTCTGGTGTTGGCGACGCAAAACCCTATCGAGCTGGAAGGCACGTTTCCACTGCCCGAAGCGCAGGTGGATCGCTTTCTCATCAAGCTGCCTATCGGCTACCCGACACAGGACGAAGAGAATGCCATCCTGCTCCGCTTTGAGCGGACTGACCCGCTGGAAAAGCTCTCGCCCGTCGTGACGACGGACGAACTGTTGGCGATGCAAAATCAAGTGCGCGAAATCCGCGTCGAAGCCAGCGTGCGGAATTACGCCGTCGCCATCACGCGCGCCACGCGCGGACATTCCGAAGTCTCGTTAGGCGCCAGCCCGCGCGGAACGATGGCGCTCTATCACAGCGCGCAAGCGTGGGCCGCAATCCATGGTCGAGCCTTTGTCGTGCCGGACGACATCAAAATACTCGCGCCCTACGTCCTCACGCACCGCATCCTCATCCAACCCCAAGTGCGCCTGCGTGGCCGGAAGCCAGAGGATATTATCACTGAAATCGTGGACACGGTCCCTGTACCGGTAGAAAGTTGATCAATCGGTCAATCCGTGATCCGTAGAAAGGAGCCAAATGATTCTGCTACCTGCCCAAACCGAGCATTTTTACAAAATCTGGTGGGCGTTGCTCAGCTACACCAATGCGCAACGCCATCTTGTCCCCGACCTGCCAGCGCAACCGACGCAGGGATCGGTCGAGCCCGCCAAGGCCCTCAAGATCCGCGAAGCTCTATGGGCCGATGACTCGATACGCGAGAGCTTTATCGCCGAGAATCCCTCCCGGCTTTCTCTGGCAGACCTTGACATCGTCGCCAGTTGGCAATATCGCGTCGCTGGAAATTTCTTTGTCTTTCGACACCTCAAAAAATATACGGTCTTTTTGCAAGATAGCCCATCCGCTCGCGCCTATGGCGTACTTGGTCTGACCAGTCCCCTGGAGCAAATCGTCGGCCCGTATCTGCCCGTGCTTGTCCAGGCCGTTTTGATTCCCTTTGAAGACCAGATCACTTACGACAGCTTGTTGGCTCCATACCGCATCACTTTCGGCGGCGGCATCAAGCGGAGACTGAACGAGACCTATCGAGAAGCACAAGAGCGTGAAGGCATCATCACTACCTTGCTTCCGCTTGCGCAGCCTCCTACCGCAGATGAAATGAAAGAGAGCCATCAAGACCGGAACACCAAACTCCTTCGCGAATTTCAAAAGGGCCTCTACAAATCCGGCCTCAGCCCCAAGATGGTCGAACAGCATGTAGGCAACATTGAAACCTTTGCCAACTCTCTCCTGGGGCAAGATCTGCCGCGCCCCCTGATTGAGATCACTGCCGCCGATGTGGACCATTACCTCGGAAGCATAGGCACAGGAGCAGACGATGCGCAGGTCAGCTTGAAACGTTTTGTCCGTTTCTTGTATGACAGCGGACGCATGGAGGCAGAAACGGCCCGCAGCTTTCAAGACTTGGGACTTTTCCGGCGAGGCAGACGGTAGTGTGACAGCCGACAGGCAGATCAAGAAACTGATTGACTGATCACCGATTACTAATCACTGACAAATGTTCAACCAACGCTGGATCACACTCTCCATCCTCATGATCTTGATGGGCCTGCTGCTAGGCCAGCGGGCCGTGCTGGTGCTGCCCATTTTTCTGCTGTTGACCATCGCCGCCGGCCACTGGTGGAACGACCGCGCGCTACGCGACGTGACCTATCGCCGACGCATCGCCCGGAAGCGCGCCTTTCCCGGCGAGACGGTGGACATTGAAGTGATGGTAGAAAACTCTAAACTCTTGCCCGTGCCGTGGCTGCGCGTGGACGACGAATGGCCGCTGGCCGTGCCGCCCACCGACACGCAGGCGCTCGGCCCTTCACCGGTGGCCGACATGGGCGAACTGACGCATGTCTTTGCGCTGCGCTGGTACGAGCGCGTCCGCCGCCATTATACGTTGCAGACCGGACGGCGCGGCGTGTACGGCCTCGGCCCCACGCGGCTGCGTTCCGGCGACGTGTTCGGCCTGTTTCAGACCGAGCGAGTGATCGAAGAACAGGATTTCCTCATCGTCTACCCCCGCATCTATTCTTTACCCGAGCTGGGCCTGCCGTCGAAGGAGCCTTTTGGAGACACACGCGCACAACGTAGGCTCTTTGAAGACCCCAGCCGGACGATGGGGGCGCGCGACATGCAGCCCGGCGACAGCTTTCGCCACGTCCACTGGCCAGCCACGGCGCGCCGCCAGCAGCTTCAGGCGCGTGTCTATGAGCCGACGACGACGCTCACGGCGGTGATCTGCTTGAACGTCGCCACGCTTGCGCGCCCGTGGGAAGGCATCCTGCCCGAACTGCTCGAACGGGCCATCGTCGTGTCCGCGTCGCTGGCTGCACATGCCACCGACCATCGCTACTCGGTCGGGCTGGTCTCGAACGGCGCAGTGCCTCGCTCCGACCGCCCCATCCGCGTGATGCCCGGCCGCAGTCCCGACCAACTCACGCGCATCCTCGAACTGCTGGCCGCTGTCACGGGTTACGTGACTGTGCCGATGGGGCGCTTTCTCCTGCGCTCAAGCCCGGCCTTGCCGTGGGGTGCAACCCTCGTCGTGGTGACGCCCGTCATCACCGATGAGCTGCTCGCATCCGTCATCCAGCTGCGCTCGGCGGGACGGCAGATGGTGCTCGTGTCGTTGGCCAAGGACCCGCCGCCTGAACTGAACGGTGTGTTGACGCATCACCTGCCCGAGAACAACTGGGCCATGCCCGCCGAGCAAAACCCCATCGCCCAACTCAACATCTTTGCACAGTGGCGAGAGGTCACGCCATGAGCGGCCAAGTGTCTTGGCTTGGGAAAATCAACTGGCGACGCGAAGCGATTCTGCCTGCGCAAGCTGTTGCGGAGACATGCCTCATCGCGCCCTGGCTGGCATCATTTCTTCCGATGGGGCAGGCTGCCCGGCCCGAGCACGTCGCTGGCGCGTGCCTCGCGCTCATCGTCGGCGCGTCGTATCTTGCGCGCGTGATGGACGCGCTGCGTGTGACTGCATGGATTCAGCGCGGCCTGATTCTGCTCATCATCCTGGGCCTGAGCGCGTGGCTCGTGTATCAGCTTGCGTTCGGCGGGCCTCAGTGGATGGAACGTGACTGGCGGCAAGCACTGTTGGACCTGAATAACCTGGTCTATCTCATGCCGGGCAGTCTGGTCATTTTGTTGAGCGTGACCTGGCTGTGCTGGCGCGGGCTGCGGCTGGTCAACCAGCCCGTGAGCGTGCGCGAAGCGGCGCTGGGGTTTCACGTCGGAGTGATCGTGCTGTCACTGGTGGCCCTGGTCAGTACCGCGCAATACGTTACGGCCTTTGTCTCGACATTTTTCTTCAGCCAACTGCTTGCCATGGCTTTGACGCGGGTCGAGACCGTTTCACACGTGAGCGGCGGCAGACGTTTGCCGTCGAGCGGATGGTGGATCATGGCGCTCCTCGGCTCGACGGGAGTTGTCATTCTCGTCGCGGGCGCGGTGAGCGCGTTCGTGTTGGGTCTGCCGCCCGACCAGTTATTCTTCTGGCTCGCGCCTTTCATCGCCCTTATCACACTGCCTCTGCTCTTGCTCTCGCTTCCCTTCATGGGCTTGATCGAGCGCATCGCCCGGATGCTCCTGACCGCTTTCATGTCCCTGATCGGCGCGTTGACAACTCTCGCCCAACAGCTTCAGGCGCTCATGGGCCCATGGCTCAGTTTCAAGCCGCCCGCGCTCGTCGTCGTGGTTCTGCGCGTTATTGGATATGGCATCGGTCTACTGATCATTCTGCTGGTATTGGCCGTGGTGGTAAGCGTCGTGCAAATGGTCGGCAAGCGACGCGCCAACGCCGCCGGCGAAGGAGGCGAACAGCACGAGTCCATCTGGTCTAGCCGGGAACTCGGGCGCAAGCTGCTCGCGCGACTATTGAATCGCCTGGCGCAATTGAGAAACCTGGCCAGCATCCTGGATCGCTTTGGCGCCGGCGGACTGTTCGCGGCGCTGACCATCCGCCGGATTTACGCGCAGACCGTTCGGCTGGCCGCATCGCGCGGTTATCCCCGCCCGGCGGCGCGCACGCCCTACGAGCATCTCGCCGCCTTGCGCCAGGCCTTCCCCGGCTGCGAATCGGATGTGTTCCAACTGACGGAGGCTTATGTGGCCGTTCACTATGGAGAGTTGCCGGAGCGCGCCGACGCACTCTTGGAAATCCGCGCGGCGTTTGAGCGCATCAAGGCTCCAACAGAAGCGACAGAGAAACCGGGACCGAGACTGAGCATTGAACCGTGAGCAAGGTGGATCTCTTAATACCAATTGGCGGCGTGAAGCCATTCTGCCCGCACAGGCGCTGTCCGAGGCAATCCTCGTCGCACCGTGGCTGATCGGGCTGCTGCCTGGCGGTCGCACCATCGTGCCCGTGGTCGCGGTTGGGGCCTGCCTGGTTCTCATTCTGGGAACGCTGTACGCCACGCGTGCGATGGACGCAGTGCACACCCCCACGCTGATTCAACGTGCGGTGGTTCTGATCGGCATGGTCGGCGCAAGCGCGCAGGTGATGAATGTTGCCGTGTTCACGGCTCCGCACCTGGGCGATTGGGCCTGGCTGCGCGCGCCATCCGGCCACATCCTCGACCTGACGCGGTTGCTGCCCGAGACGATCATTGCGGCGATGGCAGTAGCCTGGCTGTGCAGGCGCGGCCTGCAACTGGCGGACCGGCTGCCCAGCATCGCGGACGTGGCAAGGAGTTTTCAGATCGGCATCGTCATGCTGTCGCTGCTGGTGGTCATAAACGTCGAACAAGACCTCACCATTTTCATCCCAGCCTACTTCTTTTGCCAGTTGCTGGCCGTCAGCCTGACGCGCGTGGAAATGATCGCGCGTGAGCGTGGAGGGCGCGTTGCTCGCGGAGCGAGTGGCTGGTGGGCAACGATACTCGTAAGCTCGACGGGGGTCGTGGTCTTGCTCGCCAGCCTCATCAGCGCCTTTATCCTCGGCATCGGGCCGGACGAATTATTGATGCGGCTGTGGCCCTTGCTCAGCATCATCGCCGCGCCCGTCGTCCTGATCTTTATCTCGTTCGTGGCCCTGCTCGGAATTATCCTGGAGATCATCATTCGGCCCCTTCAAAACTGGCTGGCGACGGTGGCTATTCAATTCTTCAATCTGTCACCCGGCTCGGGCAACCCGGCTGAGAAAATGAAACAGACCGATACCGGATTCTACATCGGCCCATATGCGCAAGTCATCGCGGTGATCCTCCTTGTGCTGGCTGTGCTGGTGGCCGTGGCTTGGGGCATGCGGCGGCGGCGGCTGACCGAAGGTGAAGACGAACTGCACGAGTCGGTCTGGTCAGGCAGTGCGCTACTCGGAAAACTCGGGCGGCAACTGCGAAACCGGCTGGCGCAACTAGGGCGGCTGGCCGACATCGCCGGGCGTTTCGGCGCCACCGGACTGTTTGCGGCGCTGACCATCCGACGCATTTACGCGCAGACCGTCAAGCTGGCCGCGTCGCGCGGCTATCCCCGCCCGGCCGCACACACGCCTTACGAGCATCTCGCCGCGTTGGGACAGGCCTTTCCCGGCTGCGAATCAGATTTGTCGCGATTGACCGAGGCTTATGTAGGTGTTCACTATGGGGAATTGCCGGAGCGCGCCGAGGCGTTGGCCGAGATTCACGCCGCGTTCGATCGAATCAAAATGGCAGAGAAACCCGTTGGCGCGGGGATTTGATCACCGCTCGCCAACCGCCAGTTGTTCGATCCACTGCATCATTCGCTCATATCCCGTCTCGATAAGGGCTTCGATCTCCTGGGCCGTTTCTTCATAATCCAACAGCGAGCCTCCGACCGGGTCCGCGATGTCGTAACCATACCCCACCATCTCTGAAAGCAGAAACACGCGATTCTTATGCTCGGGGAACTCGGCTCGAATCGCTTCCGCGTGGCTGTGGGTCATGGTGAGAATCAGCGCCGCATTCTCTACGATCCTCTCGGTCAGCAGACGGCTGCGGTGCCCACGAATGTCTATGCCCAGCTCGGTCATCACCATGATCGCGCTTTCGGTAGCCGGGCGACCATCCACCGTCCAGACGCCAGCCGAGGCCGCACGAAACTCGTGCGCGCGGTCTAGGCGCTCGAGCTTGCTCCGCATCAAGCCTTCCGCCATCGGCGAACGGCACATGTTGGCTGTGCAGATGAACAGGATGGTAGTCTTCACGACAGTTACTCTGTCAATCCGTGATCAGAGCTAGCAGCCCGCCAGAGACCAGTGAATGTCCGCCCAGGACAACCGGGAGCGGCGCGGCGAGCGCAGCGGCAGTGAAATCGTGCAAGAACAGGTCGGCGATGTCGTCCGGGCGGCGCAGGTCGGACAGGAAACGGTCGGCGGGTGAAGGCCACATCCCGTGTCTTCTTGCGGCCATGATCACCCGGCTGTCCAGGAACATCGCGTCGGCCAGCTCGCCCATCTCGACAAAGAAGCGTTCCAACCCAACGAGCGCCAGGTAATCGGCCAACAGCGAGCGCACGAGCCCACTGGCGAGCCGTCCGCTGGCGCGCATCCCACGCTCTTCGGAAAACATGCGCACCCAGCACAGCGTCTTGCTTTCCAGGTGCGCCAGCGTTGACTGCGGCACACGTCCCGCTATTATAACCTGTTTTGCCGGAGTCATCAGGGTCTGCCGGGCAAAGCGCACGTGCGAATCATCCCAACCGAGCGTTGCGATGTGCGCACGCAAACGCGGCCCGATGTCCGTCTGCAAGCCCGCTATGATGAGATCGGTCGGCGTGTCCAGGTCAAACTGCGTTACCGCCGAGCGGGGCCACTCGCGCGCGGTCAGCCCGCCGTGCCGCGAAAGCACCCACCCCAACGAATTGTCCGAGCGGAGTTGGTCGGCGTATTTCACCGCCGCATCCGCCGGAGCGAACGCGGCCCAATCGCTGGAAAAAATGTTGTTGGTGACGATCACTCCGTCGTCGTGACGGATGGAGTCAGCAATGGCGCGCAGCGTTGCGCCATTCATCAGCGGCGCGCTCCCGCCGCCCAGGTAAAACGCGCGGCGGATGTCGTGACACTCGATGACGCCTGCCAGCCGTTGACCAAAGTGAAATGGCGCGCCTGATGTGTCGAGGTCAATCACTACAGGCAGGTCCGCCAGCGTTGCTGCCCATTCAGCTTGATCGGTAACAACGAAAATGCGACTGGCTACCTCTGCCTCAAGCGCACGCTCAAGGGTATCTCGCGCGGCGGCGCGGCACGCTTCGGCCACGGCGCGCTCGACAGGCGAATCGCCTCCGCCACCGGCCATGACAATGAGTGTCACTTGATCGTTCACGTCTCACATCACATCAAGCGCGACCACGCTGCCTCAGGTCATCCAACGCACTTGCCATAGCGGGCAACGTGAGGCAAAACGTGTTGCGCGTTCCGCGTTCATCACACACACGGAACACGCAACACGCTCTACGCTCCACACTCTACGCTTTACGATTTGACCTTCGCCGTTTGCCTGATGATCTCAACAAAGTCCGCCGCTTTGAGACTGGCGCCGCCGACGAGAGCGCCATCGAGGTCGGGCTGCGCCATGAACTCGGCGATGTTAGCCGGGGTGACGCTGCCGCCATACTGCACGCGCGTCGCCTCTGCAATCTCGCGGCCGAACATTTCGGCCAACGGGCCGCGAATCGCTTGCGCCACAACGACGTTCGCGCCTGGGCCAGTGGCCGCCTTGCCTGTGCCAATCGCCCACACGGGCTCGTACGCGATGACGACGTTTTGCATCTGCTCAGGCGCGAGTCCCGCCAGTCCGCCGCGTGTTTGGCGGCTGACGACCTCGTTCGTCTTGCCGGCTTCAAATTCAGCCAGGACTTCGCCCACGCACATGATGGGCTTGAGCCCGTTCGCAAGCGCGGCCTTGACCTTTTTGTTCACGGTCTCATCCGTCTCGCCAAAATACTGACGCCGCTCGCTATGGCCGATGATGACGTAGGTCACCAGCTCCGCCAGCATCGCCGGGCTGACTTCGCCCGTGAACGCGCCTTTGGGTTCCCAGTAAAGATTCTGCGCACCCAGGCCGTACCTGCTGCGGCCCAGGCTATTCTTGGCGACCCACAACGATGTGAATGGCGGGCAGAGTACCACTTCGACTTTCTCCGGCGCTTCGCCGAGCGACTGGCGAATTTCGCGGACCAGCTCCAGCGTCTCGGCGACGGTCTTGTTCATCTTCCAGTTTCCGGCAATGATGGGTGTACGCATGTCATTTCTCCTGTGTTGAGACTTATTTGATTTCATTCATCATCTGCTGCGCCCGATCCTTCAACCAGCGAGGGAGCACAGGCGCATTCAACGCGATTTTGAATTGTTCGCGCGCCAGCACGGGTTGACCTTTTCTCAAGAGCACCGCACCCATTGCCATGTGGCCTTCCGGTGCATCCCGGTCACGGTTGATCGCTGCTTGAGCCTGCTCTTGCGCCGCGTCCACCTGGCCCTGCTGAAGCAAAATGAACGCCAGGCCGGCATGAGGCAACGCATCGCCGGGCTTGTTCTTGATCAGCCATTGCAGGTGCGGCTCGGCGTTGTTCAAATCGTTGGTGGCAAACCATGCGCGCGCCGCGCACGTCCTGAGTTGTGCGGCGTTCGGATCAAACCTGAGCCCTTGCTCACAGGTCTGGCCTGCAAGTAAAAAATCGCCGGGCTGTGCACGATTCATCAGCATCTCGGCTGACTCGGCATAGGTATCCTGCAGCCGGTGGTTGGCTTGCGCAGCCGCCTGATATTCCGCCAGCGCCTGGTCCACCTTGCCCTGATCACGCAACTGGCGAGCTTTGCGCAAATGCTGTTGTGCCGGGGCAAAGTTGGCAACCGCCGCAACCACACAAACCACAAGCAAGGCCACCACGCCGAGCGCAATCCAAGCATTCCGCCGGGACGTATTTTTGGGCGCTGCAGTCACTTGAGGCTGTGATGCTTCAGCAGTCGGCGCAACGCGCGTCGCGCTGACCGAAACGCTCACGGCGGGTGCGACCTGCGCCGCAACCGTCGCCGATGGGAGGCTGGCTTCTGCTTGAGACGGAATCGGCGGCGCGGGTTCTTGGCGCGGCGGCGGCTTGACTTCGGTTGATGCGGACGAAGCGGCTTGCGTCACTGCTCTTTCCAGCGCGGCCAACATGTCCTCTACCGTCGTGTACCGGTCGTCGCGTTCTTTCGCCAACGATTTGAGCAGCACGCGCTCGAACGGCTCGGGCAAATCAGGCCTCAGGCTGCGCGGCATGGGCAAAGGCGAGTAGATGTGGTCGTGAATGACAGCGTAAGGCGTGTCGGCCTGGAACGGCACGCGACCCACGAGCAACTCGTACATCACCACGCCGAGCGAATAAATATCCGTCCGCACATCCAGGCTGGCATTGCCTTGCGCCTGCTCCGGCGAAATATACTGCGGCGTGCCGATCATCGTGTCCTGGCTGAGCGTGGACTCGCCCGCCTGCGCGATTTTGGCCAAGCCAAAATCGGTGAGGAACACACCACCCTGCGCCGTCAGCAAGATGTTCGAAGGCTTGATGTCGCGGTGAAGCACATCCTGGTCATGAGCATAGGCCAGTGCCTGGCACACCGGGCGGAGGATATCCGTCACCTGGGGAATTGTCATTGGCCCGGCCTGCAAGCGTGCCTTGAGCGTATCGCCCTCGATAAAGCGCATCACCAGGTAAGGCTGCCCCTCATGTTCGTTGAAATCGTACACGGGGACGATGTGGGGATGCTCCAGCCTGGCAACAATTCTGGCTTCCCGCTGAAAACGAGCGAGAAAATTAGGGTCTTCTTTGAACGCAGCGTGCATTACCTTGATAGCAACATAGCGGTCCAGCGCGGCGTGATAGGCCTTGTAAACCGTCGCCATTCCGCCGCTGCCAAGCTGGGCGATGATCCGATACGGCCCGACGTTTTCTCCGATTGCAAAAGTCATACGGAACTCCTGCGGACTGGTGCGCGCTAACGTGTGCAACTTGATTATAGCACAAAAGACCGGCCGAGCGCTTGCGCGTAAGACAGGGAGATCACCTGGCAACACACCAATGCGAGCCAGCCTATCCCAGACCGTTTTCCGAGGGAGGCGCTGGCTTGGTCTCCATGCTCCAATTTTCACATAAAAGAGATGAGAAGACTCTAATTGAGAATTAATATCATTATCATCCGTAACTTGTACAATTTTGCCCATATGGGAAGAGGGTGTTCCTCACCATCTATCGAATCCCTATGCCAAGCAAAAGGAGAGACAATGTTCAGCCGATTGATTCACTTTGGGTTAACCTGCACCGCCGCCGCGTTGTTGGCTGCGGGCTGCGCTTCGACGCAGACCGTGCCGCCCGCCGTCAACACAGCCCCATCGCCGACAACTGCGCCTACGGTTGCACCAACGGCAGTTCAAGCTGCGCCAACCACAGATTCAACTCAAATACCTGCAACCGACAGCAATTCAAGTGGCGGCGCCATTCGATTTGTGCTGGTGCCGGAGAAAAGCGAAGCACGTTTTCGAGTGCGCGAACAACTCGCCAACGCAAGCTTGCCCAACGACGCCATCGGGCGCACCAAAGATTTCACCGGAACGCTGGTCATCAAACCGGATGGCTCGATCGTATCTTCGGACAGCAAATTCGTCGTCAACATGGGGACGCTCACGAGCGATCAATCCATGCGCGACAACTTCCTGCGCGGCAACGTCTTGCAGGTCAATCAGTATCCGAGCGCCATCTTTGTGCCAACGCAGGCGAGCGGCCTGCCATCGCCGCTACCGCAGTCCGGCCAGGTCACGTTCAAGTTGATCGGCGATCTCACGGTGCGGAATGTGACCAAACCGGTCACGTGGGATGTCACAGCACAGGTGCAGGGCAATCAGGTGACCGGACAGGCCACTACAGCGTTCAAGTTCGAGGACTTTGCACTCACTCAGCCGCGCGTGGCGCGCGTGTTGAGCATCGTTGACAATATCGCGCTGGAACTCGACGTGACCTTGCAGCGCCAATAACTGAACGACTAGAACTGAATACAACAGCGGGCCGAGTGATCGGCCCGCTTTTAATATCTTACAGTTGAACTATTTGTCGTTCAGCGCGGCTATGTCGGACAACCTTTTGCCACCCACATTTTCGCAAGTTTGGGCCGTTGACTGGCTGTGTGCGGGTGATGGCACATCCCGCTGTCCCGTTTGACCCTCACCGGTTCTTGAGTATCACAGGCAAAAAGACACGGTATGGTGCGAAGGCCTGGTTGGTGACCTGGTTGGACGGTTTACATGTGCTGGTGTCGGGGAGCACGTAGACGCAAGCCTGGTTGATCACGTCAACGGTCTGCCCGGCAACAGCCGGAACGTCCACCCGGACGACAAAGGTAACGGTGACGGGCAGCGCACTCGCTACGTTCAATGTGCCGGTGACCGAATGGAGGGTGGGGATGACGCCCGTTGGCTGCTGAACAAAGCGCACAAAGGTTGTGTCAGTCAGCGGGTCGTAAAGCTCAAGCGAGGCGCTCTGCGCCGCCGAGATGACCAGCGTGTAGGTGAGTTCCTTGCCATACTGCACCTCGCCCGTGGGCGCGACCGATTTCTGAACCGCCAACGTGTCGAACACGGCCTGGAATTTGAAGCTGTTCTCTGGGCCTGTGCCGGCGTTTCCGCTTTGGTCTGCGCTGTGGACCTGATAATAGTACGTGGTGTCGGGTATCATCTCCGTCAGCGTGATGACGTGCTGCTTGACGTAGAGCGGGTCGCTCGCCGTCCCTGTATACTGCCCCGATTGCACCCCGTAGGAGACCTGGCTATTCGCAAACTCGTCGGTCGTCCAGATGATGGCGGCCGTATCGTTGCTCACTGCGTTGGCCTTGACGTTGCTGATCTGAGGCGGAGTGGCGTCGTTGATCAGCGCAGCAGGATAGGCCAGCGGGAGATTCCGATTGGTGTTGGCATACTGAAAGATGATCCGGTTTGGCACCAGGTCCAACACTGTTTGGAACGCGCCTGGGACGGAGGCCAGGTCAAATTGGCGATTCGTGTTGGCGTATGCAAAGATAATGCGACTGGGCACCTGGCCAAGCAGCGTTTGGAATGCGCCGGGCACAGCCGCCAGGTTGATCGTCCGCAGCGTGTTGGCATATTGGGCAACGATGCGCGCGCCGATGTTGGTTGTCGAGTCAATCAGCCCCTGCGAACGGGCAACCGATTCTTGCCGGATCACATCAGCGCCGTTCACAATAATGTCATCGTTAGGTGTGCCGGCCACAGGCACTGCGACGGTGATGAGAGCAAACACCAGCAGCGCCATAGCTAGCACTGTGGTCAGTTTGCGTGCATTCATTATGGCACCCTGTAAGTGAGCGCAAGTCCACCCCAGGCACTGCCACATTGAACTGGTATTGTGACCGTATGAAAGGTATTGGCCGTCAGTTGAGCTGCTGTCAAACCACCTTGAGATGTCGCATACCCGTCTTGCTGTTGCCTCGCTATTTCCATACTATCGAGCATCCACCGTGCCAAGGGGCTACATGCCCAGGAGCTCATGCTGCTAGCAAGCGACCAGCTTCTTTCGTAATAAGTAAAAGTGCCGGGTAAGTTGACTTGGAATTCGTTTCCGCTGTTGGTGTCCTCTGCAATCAGCATGAGAGTGCTGGCGTTAGGGTAGCGAAAGTCATAGAAGGTAGGAGTGAAGGACGTTATGCCAATCAGGACGGATACCGTAGACAGCGCCTTTTCAAGCTTAGTTGAAATCGCGCTTGTAGTGTAGCGCCGCCAGTCAAAAATCTTGCCTGTTGGGTCTGCTTTAAGGTAGTAAGCCAGGAACCAGCCGTTCTTGTGAACGTAAACGTGAACATCTTCGGATTCGGGATAGTCTGGAACCGCTACCGAGCCGATGATATAATCAGAGGTTTGAACTTCAATAGTGCGGAAAGCGGCCTTGACCGCTTGCAAGTCAATCGGGCCGGTGGTCGAAAAGTAGGCCGAAATGCCGGCTTCGCTATCCAGGAAGCTGGCGATGGCCTGCGGGCCTGCTCCCTGGGCATTAGCCACGCCGACGAAGGACGGGGCACGGAGACTGTAGACATTGTTGGCGCTGGTAGTCGAGCCGAGCACGCTGACCAAACTAAAGGCCGCGAGCAAGACGGCAGCTACAACGCCAGCGAGCAAAAGTGTGCGAACGATTCTTGTCTTCATTTTTGTTCCTCCTCTTTTGGGTTGCTGTTTAGACTTCGGAAGTCGCCGGAAGCGCCTAGACCAACCGGAGCGCGTCTGGCGACTTCCGAAGTCTGAATGTGCTGCTAGGGAAGCGTCATCTCAAACGACCGCCATTGAGCATGAGTGCCAAAACGATCAGCACGGGTTCATCAGCGCCACCTGTCACACTCAGGAGGCGCGCCGGATCAGCGGAAGGTAAACGTCGAATACATGCTCTGCGATGATCAGCGTCACCGGAACAGAGCGTGACGCAATCTGAGCATCGGCAGGCTGGATGACGACCTGCGCCTCATAACGCCCTAACCCCAGCCCGGTCGGGCTAAAAGTAAGCTGGATGACACTGGGCGTTGTGCCGGTGACCGGCGTCAAGCTCAGCCACCCGACCGTTGGGCTGATGGCGGCCGTCCAGGTAATGACGCTGCCGCTGCTGTTCAGGGGCAAAGCGAGCAGCGTAGGACTGGTTTCTCCACTAGCCCGCAAAAGCGCTACATGATCAGTTCCCAATTGCAGAGTGGGAATGGATTCCTTGTGCGCGTACATCAGCCCGCTGCATTCATAGTTGTTGGTGAAAACGATGTGCGGATCGTCCAGGCCATCCAGCGCCAGCGCCGAGACCGACTGCCATCCTGCGATCACCGTCTCGGCCTTCCAGGCGTTTGTTCCCGTGTCCCAATACGTGTACTGCAGATTGCCACGCTGATAGCTGATGTGCGGATTACCCGATTTGTCCAGCGCCAGCGCGATCCAAGCTGCTTCGTCGTAAGCGGTGTCTAACGTTTGAACTTGCCATGGCCCACCGCCGGGCTCGCGGCGAGCGTAGCGGAGCACATCTTGCGCAGCTTCCACATAGCTCATGTGGATGCGGTTGCTGCCGTCCACGGCCAGCGAGATGCCCATGACCCACTGTTCATCGCTCACCGTTTCGATATGCCAGTTGCCGCCGTCCCAGTAGGCGTACTTGGGGTTCCCATTGGTCTGATCATAGTAGCCAATGTGCGGATGGCCGGAAGTGTCGAGCTTGATTGACGTCCATTGGCCTACGACCCCTGCGCTGTCGAGCAATCGAGTCCGCCACTGGCTGGCACTGCTATCCCAGTAGGTGTATTTCAAATCGCTCGCATTCCAATCGCCATAGCTGATGTGCGGAGCGCCCTGGCCATCCAGCGCGAGCGAGGGATAGTGAGTGATGCCGCTATCTACAGTCTGGATTCGCCATCGCCCGGCGTTGGCATCCCAGTAGGCATATCTCAGGTCGAACTCATTATGGGGAGAATAGATGTAGGCGATGCGGGGATTGCCTGCCGCGTCCAGTGCAAGTGAAGCATCGCGCCCATTGGTGTCCACCGTTGAAAAGCGCCACACACCATTGGTCTTGTCCCACCGGGCGTATTGCAGACCGTCCGAGGAGCTAAAGGCAATGTGCGGGGCGCCCGTCTTGTCGATCGCCAATCCCTGCGTACTGGCGAGGGGGCATCCTGCGGTGGTGACCGTCTGAATCTGCCAGTTAGCAGCCGCACCCGGAACCGCGTGCGCGGGCTGTGGGACCGCTCGAGTTGTCCCCCAGGCAGTGCTTGTCTTACCGAAGAGCAGGGTCAAGGTCAGGATGGTTGCAGCCGCCGCATGCGCACTTGCGCGCGTCAACATGGTTGATCTCCTGTCGTCGTGTGTTGTCTTGACGGTGCAAGGTGATAAAAGTCGCTGACTCTAATTTACGTCTTGGCGTCTCGTTCTGTCTATGCCCCTTCGGACTCATCTCGGACAAGTATCAGACGCCCATTGTTTGCCTGTAACCGGCGGCGCTGATTCAAATTGGGGTATAATAAAGCAGCGCGACGCATGAGGGAGCGCAGGGAATGGGATATGCAGCCGGATGCAATTACGCCACAGCTCATCGAACAAGGTCTGCGCGCCCTTGTCCTCGGCAAAGACTTGCCGGCCGATCTTTTCAGCCTGCACTTGTTGGAAGCATCCGGCTCGCCTACCGAGCAAGCCCTTGCTTTACACGAGCGTTGGGGCACGCTCGCCTCCGAATCGCTCCTCCGCCTCCGCCGCGCTGAAAACCTTGCCCACTATGCCAGGGCGCCGCTCGAGACCGGACAACCGCCAGCCTCTCCCACCCGTGAGAGCATCATGGCCGATGTGTCTTGTGACTTTAGTTGCAATAATACCGAACTGCAGGCTTGGAGCGCATTGTATCATCGCTATTTCTGCCCGGTCCCCCTCAGCGTGGCAGAACTGGCGGCCAGCGCACGGCTTTCTCCTCGTCACTTTAGGCGCCGCGTGACTCAGGGCCTGCATCTGTTGGCCGAGCAACTGCAACAGGCCGAGATTGCCGCTCACCGTCGGCTCCATCACTTACACATCTTCCGTTACTTGCCTCCTCCTGATTATCTTAGACTGTTCGGCATCGAACAACTCACGGCCGATCTGGCCGCCCTGCTGACTGACCCGTCCGGCCCGCCCCTGGTGGCCCTCGACGGCCTGGGCGGCATCGGCAAGACCACGCTGGCGCAAGCCGTGTCCATACGCCTGGCTGAAAGAGGTCCCTTCACGGACATCCTGTGGGTCAGCGCTCAACCTACGCAGTTGCTTCCCAGCGGGGAAATCCGCACTCTCTCCAGGCCGGTGCTGACTTTTGACGAACTGCTCTCTCGCCTGGCCGGGCAGCTTGGCCGAGAGGACTTGATTGCTTCGAGTCCCGAGGCCAGAGAAGAGGCTCTGCGGGCCATCTTCCAGGCCTCTCCCTGCCTGGTCATCGTGGACAACCTGGAGACGATGGCGGATTACAGCGCACTGGTCACGCGCCTGCACCCGATGGCAAAGCCAAGCCGTTTCCTGCTGACCAGCCGCTATTCGTTGCGGGACTTGGCCTTTGTCCAGGTTCTGTCTGTCCCACCTCTCTCTCGGACCGATAGCATCGCCCTGCTGCGCCATGAACTGGAACGCAGAGGGCGTCGAAACGAAACCCGTCCCGACAGCGCGCTGGACGCTATTTATCGCGCCGTCGGCGGGCAGCCGCTCGCCATCAAGTTGATCGCCGCCCAATTGAGCCGGCTGCCCCTGGCCCACGTCGTGAACGACCTGCAGAGCGCCCACAGTCAGACGGCCCAATCTCTTTACAGCTTCATCTACCGCCGCACCTGGATGCTGCTCGACGAACCAACGCGCCAGTTGTTGATGAACATGCTGCTCGTCTCTCCGAATGGAGAAGATATGGAATGGCTCCAGTTGACCAGCGGCATGGCGGCGGAAGCACTGGACGGGGCGCTGACACAACTGATAGAACTATCCTTGCTCCAGGTGACCGGTTCCCTGGAGCATCCTTTCTACCGTCTGCACCGCCTCACGGTCACATTCCTGCAAACCAACATACTGCACGGTTGGGAGGAGTCGTTATGAGTGCGCAAGTGGGTGTCAGCTTTGATCGCAATTGGACGGAGGAGCAGACGCGCTGGAGCGATTACTATCTGCGTCGTCTACAAGAACAACTGGCGTGGGCGACGATCTATGCGCGCCAACCGGAAAAGTTGTCGGCTCACTGTGACAGCTTGCTGGCGCTCTTGGGGCATGCCCTTGCCTGGCCTCAATTGCACACCCAGGCCGCTGAACTCGTCGCCGCGCTCGGCGCCTGGCCCGCGCGCTGGGGTTACTGGGACACCTGGGAAGAAATGCTGCGCTTCGGGGTGACGGCGACAGACTCGCAGCAGACACCAGCCCGCTATTTCGCCCTTCTAGTCGAGCTAGCTAATTTGTTCCTCGACACCGGCCGGCTGGATTTGGCCCTGGACACGAGCCTGCAAGTGGTCACATACAGCGCCGCCACAAACGCTCCTATCCCCTTGGCGCGGGCCGCCGACCTAGCGGTTCAGATCTTGATGCGGCAGGGAAAAATGAAAGACGCTGGAGATATCCTGGAGCAGGTTGAGCAACACTTGAGGCAAGCTGCCGATACGGGCGCGGCTTTGGCCTATGTATACCTCACTCGCTCTGGTTTCCTGCGTCGCCGGGGTGACTTGGAAGGGGCTTTGCTCAGCGTTGACCAAGCTGTGGTGGCAGCGGAAACCCCTTCGGCCGGTGACGTTCATTTGAGTGGCGAGGCTTATGACTCGCGCGGCATCGTGCACTGGGTGCGGGGAGAATACGACCTGGCTGTGGCTGACCTGAATCAAGCCGCCGCGCTCTACGCCGGCAGCGGCGACCGCTACGCCGAGGCGAGCGTCCAGGGGAATCTGGGTCTCGTGTACTGGAGTATGGGGGAGCTTGATCGAGCCGAGAGCTTGTTTAGACACATGATTGCCCTCAGCGAGCAGCAAGGGACACACTGGCAGATGGCGGTGCATGTTGGTAATATGGGCTTGGTCTATCTATCGCGCGGCAATTTGGAACAAGCTCTATCGTACAGCGAGCGACATCTACACATGGCCACTCAAAACAGGGATATCCATGAAATCATGCGAGCGCGAGGCATTCGGGGTGTGACGCTGCTGCATCGGGGAAATGTCGCGGCTGCCCTGGCTGACCTGGATGTGAACCGAGCCTTTCATGAGGAACGTGGCAGCCCTGAGGGATTGGTCTGCAACTATGTCAGTTACGCACGCTGCCGCGCCGCGCAGGGGCGAGAGGACGAAGCGCGAGATTTGGCCCAACAGGCACTTCGCGTTGCCCGAGAGAAGAGTTTGCCCACGCTGCAGATTCTTGCTTTGCGCATTCTGGCCGAGCAGTCGCCCATGGCCCAACGGGAGCCTCTGTTGTGGGAGGCCTTGAGCCTGGCGCAGCGGATGGGGCGGCAACTTGACCAAGCTGCTTGCCTGCTCTCGCTGGCCGCATTAAAGGCGGGAAAAGAGCAGGCCAGCCTGTGGTCAAAAGGCAAGCGACTGCTGGAAAAGATTGGTGCAGTCGCTTGGTTAGCAGGACATTCGCCCCAGAACCCGCCGCAGATCGTATTGGCGGGATAAGACACGCTGCATTGGAAAACCATTCACTGCAACGGAAATCCAAAAGCCCGTTCTCTCCTCCTCGAGAAAACGGGCTTTCCCTTTGACATTTGAAATTTGAGATTTGATAGTTGAACTACTTGTCGTTCAGCGCCGC
>CAYGWJ010000336.1:0-5889 GCA_964353405.1 uncultured Anaerolineae bacterium | reverse complement strand
CGGAAAACTCGTGCGGGTAGCGGTTGACAAACATCGGGTTCAACCCGACGAGGTTGAGCAGCTCCTGAACGCGCTCGGTCTGTGCGCGGCCACTTGCCAATCCATGCACCCGCAATGGCTCGCCCACAATGGCGTTCACCGTCCAGCGCGGGTTGAGGCTGGCGTAGGGGTCCTGGAAAATCATTTGCGCCTTGCGGCGGACGGCCAGGAGCGCGCGGCCTTTAGCCCGGAAAATGTCTTGCTCGCCGAACAGCACCCGACCGCTTGTGGCCGGATAGAGCATCAGCATCGTCCGCCCGGTCGTGGACTTGCCGCACCCCGACTCGCCCACCAATCCCATCGTCTCGCCCCGGCGTATGTCGAACGACACGTCGTCCACGGCCTGCACCGCGCCGATTTGCCGCTGAAAGAGAATGCCTCGGCGGATGGGAAAATGTTTCTTGAGGTTTTCGACGCGCACCAGGATCTCACCGCTGGCTACAGACCTCATCGCAGTTCTCCTGTCTGCACGTCTACCCAGCAGGCGATTTCGTGCTTGGGCGCAATACAGGTCAAGGGCGGATTCTCCTGCCGGCATTTTTCGAGGACAAAGTGGCAGCGCGGTGCAAAGGGGCAGCCCTTGGGCAGGCCGATCAGGTTCGGCGGCATGCCGGGGATAGAAGTCAATCGCTCCGAGCGCGACATGTCCACGCGCGGCAGCGCGCCGAGCAGTGAGAGCGTGTATGGGTGATGTGGGTCGTCGTACACGTCGTCCACTCTGGCGTGCTCCACGATGAACCCGGCGTACATGACGATGACGCGCTGCGCCAGCCCGGCGATGATACCCAGGTCGTGTGTGATCCAGATGATGGCCATGCCGATCTCGTCGCGCAGGCGCTTGACCAGTTCAACAATCTGCGCCTGAATCGTCACGTCGAGCGCGGTCGTCGGCTCGTCGGCAATGAGGATTTGCGGCATGCACGAAATCGCCATGGCGATCATGGCGCGTTGCCGCATCCCGCCGGAATACTGGTGCGGGTAGTTGTCAAAGGCGCGGTCGGGCTGGGGAATGCCGACCATAGTCAGCAGCTCTATCGTCCGGTCGCGAGCCTGCTGCGCGCTCATCGCCATGTGGAGCTCGAGTGCCTCGCCGATCTGGAAACCAATGGTCAGCACCGGGTTGAGGCTCGTCATCGGGTCTTGAAAGATCATGGCGATCTCTTTGCCCCGGATGTGGCGCAGCTCTTCCTGGGATTTCTTGAGCAGGTCGGAGCCGTGATAGAGCGCCTGCCCGCCGGCAATGATGCCAGGCGGCTGCGGGATGAGGCCCATGATCGAAAGCACGCTCACCGATTTGCCGCAGCCGGACTCGCCCACCACGCCCAGCGTCTCGCCTTCGTCCAGGGTGTACGAGATGCCGTTGACGGCGTACACCAGGCCGTCGTAAGTCTTGAAACGCGTCTGGAGATTTTTGACATCGAGGATCGTTGGCATGTCACTCCGCAGGCCGTGAAACGTAAAACGTGAAACGTCATATCACGTTTTACGCTTCACGTTTTACTCTACCATCGCGCGTGGGTCGAGCGCATCGCGCAGCCCGTCGCCGACAAAGTTGATCGCCAGCACGGTGATCAAGATCAACATGCCGGGGAAGAACCACATCCAGGGCGCGGTTTCCAGGTAGCGGTTCGCGTTTTCGAGCATGTTGCCCCAGGTGGCCGTCGGCGGGCGGACGCCCAGGCCCAGGAAGCTGATATACGCTTCGGTCAGAATGGCGTTGGCAACGCCCAGCGTTGCATTGACAATGATGGGGGCAAGCGTGTTAGGCAAGATATGGGTGACAATGATCGCCGTATTCGAGGTGCCGGTGCAGTGCGCCGCTGTGACAAACTCTCGCTCTTTGAGCGAAAGCATCTGCGAGCGGACGATGCGCGCCAGGTACATCCAGCTATCCAGCCCGATGATGAGGATGATGACGATGACACTCCCGCTGAACGTGCGCCCGAACAACTCGAAATTGGGAATCTGGCTGCCCAGGTACTTGGCCGCCACGATCAGCAAAAAGAGCTGCGGGATGCACAAGAGCGCTTCGGTAAAGCGCATCAAAATGCCATCAATCCAGCCGCCGTAATAGCCCGAGACCGCCCCCACCGTCACGCCGACGATGAGCGCGACGCCCACAGCCGCCAGTCCGATGATGAGCGAGATTTGCCCGCCATAGATCGTGCGCGCGAGGATGTCTCGCCCGATGGCGTCCGTGCCGAAGGGATGCGCTGCCGAGGGTGCTTGCAGCTTGATGCCCACGTCGTTAAAGTTGGCAAACTCTTCGCTAAAGACCAAGGCCCCGCCAACGACGTATACAATGAGCGCGGCCAGCAGCACCAGCCCGAACATGGCCATCTTGTGCCGCCGAAAGCGCCGCCAGGCCAACTGCGCGGGCGTGAGCGGCTCTTTGGTGAGTGTCTCTTCGGCTGTCGGGGAGAATACGTCAGTCACAGTAGCCATGCCAGTCCCCGTAGGGCGTAAAACGTGAAGCGTGAAACGTGACCGGATTTCGCACACCTACACTTGCATCAGGTGCAAGTGTCACGTTTTACGTTTCACGAATCACGTCAATCATATCGAATCCTGGGATCCAGGAACGTGTAGGTCACATCCGTGATCAACTGAAACACCACCACCGCCACTGCAATGATCATCATGATGCCCATGAGCACGGGAAAATCGGAGCGCGTCGTGTGATCGTAGAATAGCCGCCCCCTGCCGGGCCACGCAAAGATGGACTCTGTGACGACCGCGCCAGCCAGCAGGAAAGGCAGGTCCAGGCCGATGATGGTGACAATCGGCAGCGCGGCGTTCTTGAGCGCGTGGATGAACACGATGCGGCGGTCCGCCAGGCCCTTGGCGCGCGCGGTGCGAATGTAATCCTGGCTGATGACTTCGAGCATGCTGCCGCGAATAAAGCGGCTGTAGCCGGCGACCGTAATCACCGAGAGCGCCGTGACCGGCAGCACCATATGCCAGAGGGTCTGCTGCCAGCTTTGCCCGACTTGTGGATCGTACATGCCGCCCGTGGGCAGGTAGGGCAATCCCCAACGCTTGAAATAGACAGCAAAGACATAGATCAGACCGAGCGCCAGCAGCGGAATCGGCATCGAAAAACCGATGAACGACAGAGCGGTGACCGTGTGATCGAAAATCGAGTATTGCTTGAGCGCAGATACCAGCCCGATGACGAGTGAAAAGATGATAATGACAACCTCGGCGGTCAACATGAGGATCAATGTATTGGGCAGCCGCTCTTTGATCATCTCCATCACGGGCTGGCGCGTGGCGAACGAGGTGCCAAAGTCTCCCCGCAGCGCGCCTTGGCGCGTGCCATAGGCCGGCTTGCCATTTTCGTCCACATCTTGCTTGCCGTCCGCGTCGGCATCTACGGGCATCCAATCATTGCCCACCAGCCAGATGATGTACTGCATGTACAACGGCTTGTCCAGGCCAAGTTGGCGTGTCAACCGGATGCGGTCTTCGGACCGGAGCGCCCTTCGCCCTCCGCCAAACATGGACAGCGGATCGCCCATCTGTGTGGTGAGGACAAAGATGATGACGCTGATGATGAAAAGCAGAGGAATGGCTTGCAGCAGTCGGCGGATGATGTAACGGCTCATGCAAAGCTCCTGCCTCTCCCACCCCCGGCCCCTCCCTCTCCCATTGGGAGAGGGAGGGGGTTGGGGGTAGGAGAGGGCTAGAGATTTACTGCTTGATGTCCCACTCGACGGCATTCCAAAATGGCGTCGCGCCAGACAGCTTGAGGTTCACTAGCTTCTTGGACGTAGCGTACCAGTCTGGATCGTCCCACATGCTGTTCCAATAGACTTTGTCGTTGAGCATCTTGCCGATGTCGTGGAATATCTTGGCGCGGGCAGCGGCATCCACGGTGACGGTCTGCTTGGCGAACAAGGCATCGAGGTCTTTGTCGCACAGACCCTGGTCATTGACTCCGGTCGGGTTCGCATCCGAGGGAATCTCTTTGCACAGCCAGCGCACAATATCAGGATCGGGGAAGTTGGGATTGGTCGAGAACTCTTGGATGTCGTACTGGCCGAGCGAAATCGGGCCCTTCTCAGCATAGCTCGCAAAGAACAGATCGCTCTGGTGGTTGAGCAGCTCCGCGTCCACGCCCACGGCCTTCCACATCTGCTGAACGATGGCCTGCACGTTCTTGCGGACCTCGCGGGTGGTGGTGACATAGCGCAGTTTGAGCTTGACGACCTTGCCGCCGATGGTCTTTTCGCGGATGCCGTCTTTGCCCACCGTCCAGCCGGCCGCGTCGAGCAGCTTCTTGGTGCCTTCAGGGTCATACGCCAGCGGCTTTTCGCTGGGATTGGCATAGGGTGTGCCCTCCCAGAACGTGGCCGAGACCTTGGTGCGCCCCTCCAAGAGATCTTTGACGATCTTGTTGCGGTCCACCGCCATGACGAGCGCCTTGCGCACGTTCACGTCTTGCAGCGCCGGGTGGCTGGCGGACTTGGGGTTGGTGCTCAGGTTCATGATCCACGATTCCTGGTAGCCTGAGGCCGTCAAGACCAAGTCAAGCGTGCCGAGCTTTTCCAGGTCGGCCATATCCTCGTAGGAAATAAACGTGCCGATGTCCGAGTCGCCCGCTTTGAGCGCCGCGATTTGCGCTGCATCGTCCGGCACGATCTTGATAAAGATCTGATCAATCTTGGGCTTGCCCTTGTAATAGTTGGGATTCGCCACAAAGGTCAGGCTGCTGCCCGATTGCCACTCTTTGAACACGAACGGGCCAAAGCCCACGGTCGGCTTGCGGTTCCACTCGGCCTTGTCAATCGTGCCATCCTTCTTGAACACGGGCTCGAGGATGTGCTTGGGCAACGCGCCCGAGCCGCCCGAGGCATTCTGAAAGACTTTGGCCTGCCACGGCGCATACGGTTCCTTGAACGTGACGACCAGTGTGGTCTTGTCTTTGGCTTCCACCTTGTCCACGGCGGTGTCATACGGGTCGCGGCTGGCGACGGCGTTCTTGTCGCTCATGACCATCTGCCATGTAAAGACAAAGTCGTCCGCCGTGAGCGGCGTGCCATCCGACCACTTGGCATCATCGCGCAGCTTGAAGGTGATGGTCTTGCCATCCGCCGAAATGCCGCCATTCGCCGCCGACGGGATCTCTTTGGCGACGTTGGGGATCGCCTCAGCTTTGTCGTTGTACTCGAGCAACGAAGTGTTGAGGTACAGCGGTCCCAGGATCGCGGCAAACCACATGTTGGAATAGTAGGGATTCAGGCTGTCCGGTTCCTGCGGGTAGGCGATCCGCACCACCTTGGGTTTGGGCGTTGCGGTCGGCGCAGGCGTGGCGGTTGGCGCAGGTGGTTTGGTCGGCGCAGGTGCTTTGGTCGGCTCGGCAGGCTTGGCGGTTGGTTGATCCGGCGCCTGGGTTGGCACAGGCGTAGCGGCTGGCGCACAAGCCGCAAGGACCATTGCAAAAACCATGATGCCGCTGAAAACGGCAAATAGTCGCTTACTCATTTCTCCTCCTCGTGTCACGAGTATGTTAGGGTGGATTTGTGATAAAGCGGGTTGAAGCACAAACGGTCTCTTGACTTTTCCGGTTCACCTCCTTTCTTTTCTCCCCTGCCGTACACAACTGCTATCTGGTCACTTGTTGCCAGGCAGGCGAGACATGACCGGGCTAATGCCCGTAAGAGGGCCTGAAGAAGCTTGTGTGCTGCTTGGGGTGAATCGTCCATCTCGTCGGCCAAGGGCTAATGGCGAGCAGATTCATTCAACACTTTGTTTAGTATAACACGTCCAGGCGCATTGTCAATCATGCTAGATCGAAACGCTCATGCCGCCGATCAGCAAGTAGGGCGCGCACATATCGCCCGACCA
>CAYGWJ010000335.1:0-3255 GCA_964353405.1 uncultured Anaerolineae bacterium | reverse complement strand
TAAAATCAGCATAAATAAGGGGTTTATAGTGGGGCGACACCGTAGGCCCCTTATAGCTTTTAAGGTGAATTTATGCAGAATTACAAAGATGTTGTATCGACAATTTGCGGGTATTTAGTTGCTTTGACAGTAGCGGTTGCTACTGCCGATAAGGTGTGGCCCTGGCTGGCGCAGATGGGGCAAGGGCGCGGCGGGTTCTATAGCTACGAGGGGCTGGAAAACCTGGTGGGCTGCGATATTCATAACGCGGACCGCATCGTGGCGGAATTGCAGGATTTCAAGGTCGGGGATGGCGTCAAGCTCCATCCCCAGATGCCGGGCTTGCCGGTTGCCATCCTCGAGCCAGGCCGCGCGATTGTGTTGCAGGGCGATACGCGCCTCGGGAGCGTGCCCGTGCCCGCCAGCAGCGCAAAGGGCGATTACTTTGCGACAACGTGGGGATTCTATCTCATCCCGCGCGAAGATGGCACGACCAGGCTCATCGCTCGATTCCGCAGCGACTAGAACGCAAAGCTTGCGAATACGATGATGTACGGCCCGCCGCTAGTTGGTAGGCTTGCTGCTGTTCCGGTTCTTTGTGATCTTTCCCAAGCTGGCGTGCCTGCATTGCGCCGCCAAGTTCAAATGTCCCCAGGCCGGGGCCATGGGCGTTCGCAACCTTTGAAGGAGCACCCGTGACAAAGGATTTTACCGTCATACCCTTCCCGTCTTCGCGGCAGGCCGTCATTGATGCGGGCCGCATGGGAGTCCGGCGGCACGTCACGCACGGGCTGATCGAGCTGGACGTGACAACGGCGCGGCGCTTTATCCGCGAGCACAAGGTCAGGACTGGCGAGGGACTGTCGTTCACGGCGTTTTTCATCGCCTGCCTGGCACGCGCGATTGACGAGAACAAGCACGTACACGCCTATCGCAACTGGCGCAACCAGCTCGTGCTGTTTGACGAGGTGGACGTCGTCACGATGATCGAAACAACCGTTGATCGCGTCGCGCTGCCTCACATCGTCCGAGCGGCAAACAATAAAACGTTTCGAGAGATTCATCAAGAGATTCGAACGATCCAGGCGACTCTAGCCAAGAGCGAGCAAAAATCGTGGCTGCTGGACATTGGGCCTTACGCGCCCACGTTTGCTCGTGGAGTGTTTTACTGGGCGCTGACCAAGAATCCGCACTGGCTCAAGCGGATCGCGGGCACGGTCATCGCGACCTCGGTCGGTATGTTCGGAAAAGGCACTGGCTGGGGATTCGGTTTTTTGCCCATGCACACACTCGGGGTGACAATCGGCGGGATAGCGGAAAAGCCCGGCGTGGTCGAGGGACGCATCGAAATCCGCGAGTACCTGTGCGTGACGGTCAGCCTGGATCACGACATCATTGACGGCGCTCCAGCAGCGCGATTCGTTCAACGATTAAAAGAGCTGGTCGAGGGCGGCTATGGACTCGAATAAAAGACTGTTGTCACGCCAGACTCTCTTGAGCGACGCGGCCATCCTGATCTACCTGGCGCTGTTCAAGCTGATCCTGCACTGGGCCACCAGCGGCGGCTATGGCTATTTCCGCGACGAGTTTTACTACATCGCTGTGAGCCAGCGGCTCCAATTCGGCTATCTGGAATTTCCGCCGATGATCGCCTTCATCACAGCGTTGACACGCTGGCTACTGGGCGAATCGCTGTTCGCGCTTCACTTTTTTCCAGCCATCGCCGGCGCACTGATTGTCTTGCTGACCGGCTTGATGGCGCGTGAACTGGGCGGCGGACGATTCGCTCAAATCTTGGCGGCGCTCGCCGTCATCGTCGCGCCCGTCTTTCTCGCCATGAACTCGATCCTCACGATGGATTCGTTCGACGAGTTGTGGTGGGCGCTGGCAGCCTATGTCGTCATTCGGCTTTTCAGGCGCGACAGGCCCAAGCTATGGCTCGTGTTCGGCTTGGCGGCCGGGATAGGGCTGATGACCAAAATCACGCTGGCGTATTTCGGCGCAGCGCTTGTCATCGGCCTGCTGCTCACGCCCAGCCGCAAGGTCCTGGCAAGCAAATGGCTGTGGCTCGGCGGGCTGATTGCGTTGGCGTTCCTGCTGCCGTATATCGGCTGGCAAGTGGCGAACGGCTCGCCTACACTCGAATTTTGGAAGATGTATGCAAGCGGCAAAACGTATCCGGTCACGCCGGTCGAGTTCGTGTTGCAGCAGATCGTGATCCTCAATCCATTGACCTTGCCGCTGTGGTTGGCGGGGTTGGGCTATTATCTCTTGTCGCAAGATGGCAAGACCTATCGCCCGCTGGGGATTGCGTATGGGGTGCTGTTTATCGCGCTCATGGTCACGCAGGCCAAAAACTATTTCCTGGCTCCGGCGTACCCCATGCTCCTGGCGGCGGGAGCAGTCGTGTTCGAGCGGTTCGCCGCTCGGCCCCGCTGGAACTGGGCGAAACCTTCTTACGTTTCGCTCGTATTAGTAAGCGGTGTCTTGATCGCGCCGATGGCTTTGCCTGTGTTGCCCGTCGAGATGTTTGTCCGGTACGCCAGCCCGTTGGGCGGCGACGCGGGCATCAAGTCGGAGCGATTGGCGACGGCAGAGCTACCGCAACATTTCGCCGACCGCTTCGGATGGGAAAATCTGGCTGCCACCGTGGCAAGAGTTTACCAAGCCTTGCCTCCGGAGGATCAAGCCAAGGCGTGTATTTTTGGCAACAACTATGGCGAAACCGGAGCGATCAATTTCTTTGGCCGGGCGTATGGCCTGCCGCAAGCCATCAGCGGACACAATCAGCATTATCTGTGGGGGCCGGGAAACTGCACGGGCGAGGTGATGATCGTGGTCGGCGTGCCCCGGCAAGATTTGGTGGGCGTGTTCGATTCGGTGACGGTCGGCGAGACGGCCAGGTGCAACTATTGTATGCCGTACGAAAGCAATCTACCGGTGCTGATCGGTCGCGGCCTGCGCATGCCCCTTGAGGAATTCTGGCCGCGAGTGCGGAACTATAGTTAGGCCGCCCTGGCCACGGCCCGAGTCCGAAGGAGTCCAACATGCCGCAAGACATCAACATCATCACTTTCCCGCTGCCCCTTCGCATGGGGAAGGTGAACTGCTACCTGATCCAGACCTCTGCCGGTCATATCCTTATTGACACGGGAGGCTCGAACGTACGTAAAGAGTTGCACAGAGAACTCGAAAGCGCCGGATGCATGCCAAGCTCTCTCAAGCTCGTTATTCTCACGCATGGGGACTTTGACCATATCGGGAACGCAGCTTACC
>CAYGWJ010000334.1:0-3476 GCA_964353405.1 uncultured Anaerolineae bacterium | reverse complement strand
CAGTTCGCCGTGCGCATTCACGACTGCGATCGCGCCACGGTAGATGACTTCCAGTTGCGAGCCGCGCGTGATCTCGATGAGGGGAACGGTGTTGAACATGGATTGACCTCGATGGAGTGATGCGTGAACTGGAGTATCACGCATCACACTTGTTTTTTGCCTTTGAGCGAATCGTAGATGTGTTCCAGCCCGGCTTTGATGCGCCGCTCGACGCACTCGCGGTCGTCTTGGGCCACCGGGTAGCGCGCGAGAAACTCGGGGACGAGCTGTGCCGTTTCGGCCTTCAGCTGGCGCGAGCGGACGAGCGCCTGGACGCGCGTGTGCATCGCGCCGAGATAATGGGTCATCGGCGAAAGCGCCGCTTTATGCGCCGGGCTGCCCCGGCCAGGGACAAGGACCTTGGCGGCAAAATCCTTTTGCCGAACCTGATCCAACACTTGCAGCCAGGCGGCCAGGTCGCCTTCCGCCACCGACGGATGATATTTCACGGTCAGCAGGTCGCCCAGGAACAACACATTGGACTGGGGCAGGTGAACCCAAACGCTTCCAGGGGTCGCCCCACCCACGTGCCGGATGATGACGGGCAGACCGCCCAGGTACAGAGCCAGCGTGTCCACAAAGGTGATCTGCGGAAGGACGAGGCGCAGGTCGGCCGAGACCTCGGCGGCGGCCTCGGCGCCGCATGGCGCGACCGAGTCGGCGGCCTGCTGGCGGAAAGCGTCGCCCAGGCTTTTCATCTTGTCCCACACGGCCTCGTGCGCCACCACCACGCCACCCAGGTATTGCACGCCCAGGATACGGTCGCGGTGCGCGTCGGTCAGCACCACGAATCGAACCGGCTTGTCGGTGCGTTTGGCGATTTGCGCGCGCCAGTCGCGGGCGTCGGCGGGCAGCATCGGGCTGTCTATGCAGATCACGCCGGCGTCCGTGACGATGCAGCCTACGGTCACGCCGCGATAGCCGTCTTGTACATAGATGTTGGGAGCAATTTGTTTCATGTTCAGTGACCCATTGATCAGTCTCTAGTGACCAGCCAACTGGCTGACCACCCATTCGATAGCCGTTCGGACTTTTCTCTCTTCGGCCGGTGGGCTGCCGCCCTGGCAAAAGTCGGGCCTGCCGCCGCCACCCTTGCCGCCGATGCGCTCGATAGCGCCACGCAAGAGCGGCACGAGATCCAGCGCGAGATCGGTCGAGCGCGCCAGCACCAGCATCGGTTGGCGGCCGCCGGAGCCGAGCAGCACGACGGTCCTGGGTTTGCCGACGAGTTTTTTGGCCAGCGTCCGCAGGCTGGCGGCATCACGGTCCGTCCACACCGATGTGATGAGCCTGAACTCGCCGCGTTCCTCTGCCATGGCGTCCAGCTCGGCAGCATTATAAAGCAAGAGCTTGCTTTCGGCCTCAGCCAGTTTTTTATACAGCTCCTTGCCTTCGGCCTGCATCCGCACGATGGCCTGGCCGAGCTCGCCAAAGCCTATCGAAAGGCCACCGGCAACCTCTTGAAGCACCTGGTGCTTGAGGCAATAGTCCGCCAGCGCGCGCCTCCCGCAGCAGAACTCGACGCGCAGCGCGTCCGAGTGCCGGTCGAGCTTGACGATCTTGATCAGCCCGACTTGCCCCGTGCGCGCGACGTGTGTCCCGCCGCACGGCGACCAGTCAAAGCCTTCCACTTCCACGATGCGAATGTCGGTCTCGACCTTGGGCGGCTTGCGCAATGGCATCTGCGCGAGTTCCTCGGCGTTGACAAAGCGCGGGATCACCGGACGATCCTCGAACACGATCTGGTTTGCCAGGTCTTGTGCGCGGTCCACATCAGCCTGGTCAAGGTTTCGCTTGTTCAGGTCAATCGTCAGATTGTCATCGGTGAGATGAAAGCCGATCGTCTCGGCGTCCGCGGCTTGTATGAACGCTTCGGAGAGAATGTGTTGCCCGGTGTGCTGCTGCATCAAGTCAAAGCGGCGCGGCCAGTCGAGCTCGCCTGTCACTTGGTCGCCGACCCTCATCCCCTCCCCGGCGATGCGTTCCTGAGAGGGAGAAGGGAGTGGTGTACCCTCCCCCTCATAGGGGGAGGGCAGGGTGGGGGTCGAAAGCACGTGAACCACCGCGCCATCCGCTGGCGCGTCTCGCTCGATCACGTCCACGACGAGCGCCTCGCCCAGCCTGCCGCGATCGTTCGGCTGGCCGCCGCCCGTGGGATAAAACGCCGTGGGGTCGAGCACGACGGCGGGCTGGCCCGCGTGCGTCAATCGCTCGACGACGCGAGCGGTAAAGGTTTTGAGAGTGGCATCCTGGTAATAGAGTTTATCGGTCATCAAGATAATCGTTCCCTCATTTCAGCATATTTGCGAGTTTCAGTATTTTCTCCTGGTCAACACAATTGCTATCGCCCTAGAACCTCCGCACTATTGAGAAATACACCACGGCTCGTTTCACCTCCCGTGACCAAAATTCGTCCATCGGGCAAGAGAGTGGCTGTGTGTTCAACACGTCCGATTTTCAGAGGCGCTAACGTGCCCCAGGTTGCACTCTTGCCGTTGTAGACTTCGACAGTATCAAGAAGCGAATTCTGATAGCCGTTAATAGACTTCCAGCCTCCTACTATCACCACACGGCCATCTGGCAACAATGTGGCTGTGTGGAAGTAGCGAGCCTGGGCTAGCGGCGCGGCCTGCCGCCAAGTATTGCTGATGGGATCATAGACTTCGACGCTGTTGATGGGTGTTACGTCTTGGCAGATATATCCTCCGATGAGCAGAACCCGACCATCTTGGAGCAGCACGGCCTGCGACTCGCAGCGTTGGACGGCCAGCTTCCCGGCGGGCTGCCACGTGTCACTGGCTGGGTCATAAATCGCCGGGTCAGCCAGCCCCCCGGCGATCAGGACTCGGCCATCGGTGAGTAATGTCGCAATATGACTTGATTCTGTGTTCTCATGGTGTGCGGCTGTCTGCCAGCGATTCGTCTTGGGGTCAAAGATTTCCACGCGGTCATCTGGGCCGGAAGGCCCCGATTGTTTGGCTCCACCCATGACGAGCACGCGTCCGTCTTTGAGCAGTGTGGCGGTATGGACAACGCCGTGCGCGAAAATCGGCTGCGTGATGCTCCACTGGCCTGTCGCAGGGTCATAAATCTCGGCGCTACTGAGCCACGCGCGGCTGCCGTAGCCGGCAATCACCAATACCCTCCCATCTGGCAGAAGGGTGGCGCTGTGTTCGTGCCGCGCGGTATTGAGCGATCCAGTGAGGCTAAAGGTGTTGGTGGTTGGGTCAAAGATTTCCGCACTGGCTGTGTCTGTATCCAGGGCTGTATAACCACCTACAATCAAGACGCGCCCGTCGCGGAGAACGGTCGCCGTATGCCAACCCCGGGCTATTGCCATTGAGCCGGCTGACGACCACTGTCCTGGTTGGGGAGTTACAGTGACAGGTACCAGCCGAGTCACTTCCACTTCTTGAGTCACGATAATCTGTCTTGTT